>CAZMHA010000047.1:0-11143 GCA_964565985.1 uncultured Piscirickettsiaceae bacterium
GCTAAAAAATCTGCCAAATTAAAGCAAGCTAACAAACCCAAAAAGATTAAAAAAACTGAAAAAAATGACTAGAACGCCATTTTTATAAATAAAACTTTAATGCTACCTTTGCACTAGATTATTCCGTATATCCTAAAGCCATTAATTAATAATTTGGCAAAGAGCGGCTTGAACTTCCTTTAATTCTGTTTTAGTTAATTTAGTTAATTGCCCACTAATCCTTTTTTTAGACAGGGCTCTTACTTCATAAATACAAGCATCTAAATCCTGTTCTAACTTGCCACTTTTTTTTATGGTAAAACGATAAGGCTTAGAATTTTTTATAATGTTCTCAGAAAGAGGAATAACAATAACAGTTTTTAAAATTTCATTATCCTCTCTATCACTCAAAATAATAGCTGGGCGAAACTTGTCTACTTGCTTGGCTTCTGCTGGGTTAAAGTTAACTAGGCAAACATCTCCCTTATCTAATTTCATCGTTTACTGCTCCATCATTTATTGGTTGTTGTTCACTTGCTAATGCCACTTTTTTTAAGAGCTTTATTTTCTCTTCTCTTTCTACCTCTTCCAAAAAAAGGGTAAATTTATTTTTTAAACTTATCGGCACAAAGTAACCTACCTCTTGTTTTTTTCTGCCATTAACTATATGTACAACTTCTTTAGTTTTAAAAAATGAAGAAGACTTTCTTAGGTCCGCTAGGGTTGCTTCAAGCATATAATATCCTTACAAATTAATTTTACAAAGCATTGTAACATAATAGAGTAACATTTTAAACTTACTAATTTGATAGCCCTTTATTGTTAAGCGTTATCGGCAAGAGATAGTTGATCAAGATAATAGTGAGATAATGCAATAACAGCTAATACTGGGACAAAAAAACCGACTATTGGAAAAACACTTAACAACAACAAAATAGCCAAGGCGGAAGTGGGTTCCCAGTTAGTTAAACCACTTAATTTATTAAATAATTCTTTTGGTAAAATAACCTGACCAACATCTAATACCAAAAAATACCTAAAAAAGAAAAAACCTAACAACCAAAACCAAACTATATTAATTAGAGGTATAAAAAATAATGGCAAGGTAATAATTAATAATAAAATCATCAAAAAACCAAATTTAACAGTTTTCCAAATCATCTCAGTAACCGAACCATGCCCAGTATATTCTGTATTAGGATAGTGCTTATTTCTTACTGCCTTAACCAATGAATCTGTCATAAACCCTGTAATAATCATTGCAAACAGCAACACCAAATAACTACCTAAAATAACACCAATAATGCCAGCTACAACAACTATCATAAAGCCTAAAAACCAAAGAATAATGCCACCAATAACAGGGATAGCTCCAATAGTAGTTTCTGCCTGTTGTTGCCAAAGCTGAAAGTCTTGCACCATTGGGCTTTGGGTAACTATATCACTAGTCAAAAGAAGACCAAACATTCCATAACCCAACAAAGAAACCATAATTAAACCGGCAGCAAAAGGAATAAACAACCTAATCAAAATAGCTGGTTCAGTTAAATCTGCTAAGGTTTTTAATAATAAATTCATGGTATTCCTTTTTTTGGTTTTAAGGGGGGGGGGTAAAAACCCCTTTTTTAATATTAACTTATATAGTTTAAGAGTAAATTTATTATAAGTATAAATAACTACTCGTGCATTTTAGCCAGTAAAAAATAATTGGCGGTTGTTCTGTGCCTCCTTCAGAGGTGCTATAGGTAGTTACTCACTTTATCCATATCATCTTTATGTTGGTAAACTCTTTGATACCTTGTTCAGAAAGTTCTCTTCCGTAGCCTGAGTTTTTTACGCCCCCAAAGGGTAGCCTTGGATCAGAGAAACTTGGGCTATTAATAAAGGTGGCTCCTGATTCCATGCTTCTAGCTATTGTTTCGGCGGTGGCTATATCATTGCCCCACACGGAACCTGATAAACCAAAGTCGGTGGCATTGGCTAGGGCTAGTGCGTGTGCTGGCTCGGTGGCTTTTAAAATTATGGCTACTGGTCCAAAAAACTCATCATTAAAAGCGGGCATGTTGCTGGTAACATTGGTTAAGATGGTTGGGGCATAATAACTACCTTTTCTATCAATTTGATAACCGCCTGTAACTATTGTTGCGCCTAGTTTTACTGATTCTTGTACTTGTTGATGTAGTTCTTCTAGTAGGTCTTGCCTTGCCATTGGTGCTATTGTGGTACTTTTTTCCATGGGGTTGCCGGCAATAAATTTATCTTCTATTGCTTGTTTGAATTTTTCGGTGAACTCATCTACTAGGTGAGCATCTACAATAAAGCGTTTTGATGCTATGCAGCTTTGCCCCATATTTAAAAATCGACCTTGCATTGCTCCTGCTACGGCTTGTTCAATGTTGGCATTGTCTAGCACTATAAATGCGTCTGAACCTCCTAGTTCTAGCACTAGTTTTTTTAGTTCGGAACCTGCTATGGCGGCGACACTTCTCCCAGCTGGCTCACTACCTGTTAGGCTTACGGCTTTAATAACTGGGTTACGAATTACGGATTCTACTTGTGAGGCGGATATCATTAGTGAGGTGTAACATTCTTCTGGGTATCCTGCTTTGCGAAATACTTCTGCTATGGCAAGTGCACATTGTGGAACATTTGAGGCGTGTTTTACTACGGCTAGATTACCTACGGTTACTGCGGGTATTACAAACCTAAATACCTGCCAAAAAGGGTAGTTCCATGGCATTACTCCTAGGATAACACCTAGAGGTAGGTAGGCTACATAACTATTTGAGGCATCTGAGGTTACTTTTTCATCAGCAAGTTGGCTGGCTGCATGTTTTGCATAGTAGTCACAAAGTATGGCACATTTTTCTATTTCGGCTAGTGCTTCGCTGTAAAGTTTGCCCATTTCTAGGGTTATTAGCTCGGCTAGAGGTTCTTGGTCGTCTCTTAGTACATTTGCTAAGTTTTTTAGTAGCATGCATCTTTCTGCAAGCGTTGTTTGTTTTGACCAGTCCATAAAACCTTGATCAACTTCGTATAAAACTTCTTGCAGGGTTGCATTGTCCCAGGTATCAAATTCTGCAACTAATTCTCCAGTTGCGGGGTTTATAGATTGCATACTCATAATTTGTTACTTTTGTTATTTAGAATAAAGGACTATGCGGATATAGCGTCTTGTGCCCAGGCTGATGATGATAGGTAGGTATTGGCTATTTCACTAATTCCTAAACCTTGAAACTCTAAATCTGTATGGGAGGTATGGGTGCTTTCTATCTTGCCTAAACAAACCAGAGCTTCTCCCATATTTCCTTTTTTATCTATTAGAGCTTTAATCACATCATCCGCTAGTGGCATTTCTGCAACAATTTCTGCAATTGGTGCTTTAAAAAAGGCTCCTAGTGAAGAAAATAGTCCAACCAAGAAGTAACTGTCCTTGTCTACTCTATGACCTGAATCTATCGCAATACTTTCACAAAACTTTGCTCTAATTAGTGAGCTTACCATTAGTTCTCTCGGTACATCACTGAGTTTGCCTAGCAGTAGCATGTTTATCCAAAACTTTAGTCTTTTTAACCCCATATAACCAATAGCGTCACCAACACTTTCGACCTTAACTGGAATTGCTGAACTTGGTTTGTTTACGGCAAGTAATAATTTATGACTAAGTGCAACATCTTGACTAATTATTTTTGATAACTCATGGATTTCTAGTTTAGGGTCATTAATTTTTACCATTAATTGTAGGAGCGTTAACTTATTACCAGAAAGCTTCTTACCGTTAATAACTACTGGGTTGGTAAAGAAGTGTCCAGTAAAATAGTCAAAGCCTATGGATTTTAGGTAATTAAATGATTCTTCTGTTTCTACCTTTTGGGCAATTACTTTTAGTCCTTTTTCATGTAGCTCTGAAATCATAGCTTTTAACTGTGTTTCAGTAAATTCATCATTGTCTATTTTAGCTAGGTTGCAAATGTCAATAAGTTTGGTACTTGCTTTATCTCCCATATAACTTTCTAGTGCTATCTCTCCACCTTTAGATTTTATATCTTTTAATACCTTTAAACTTTCCGTATCTTTTAATACATCATTAGGTATTTCTAATACTAAATTTGAGGTTAGGTTTAATGATTCGATAGTCTCCATTTTAATAAGTTCTTTGGAGAAGGATATCATTACGGCATTGTCGCCAACAATTGATTGGAAGCCGACTTCTTTTTCGGTTTTTATAATTAGGTCAATAGTTGCATTAAGATGTTCTTTGCTAGGGCTTAAACCTTTATGAAACTCTAGCTCATAGGCAAAGACTTGCATACTTTTGTCTAATATAGGTTGTCTTCCAATAAATATTTCTGACATTTCTCTCTCCTCTTAAAATTTGTTTCCTTAACGATTAAATACAAGCCTTACACCTGCTTTAAAATCTGAAAACTTATTGTTATGATAAACAAGCTTACCATTTACTATCGTGCTTGCTACAGAGCTTTTAAAACTATGCCCTTCCCAAGGTGACCAACCACACTTGTACATAATTTCTTCTTTTTTTACTTGATAGGGCTTGTCTAAATCAACCAAAACCAAGTCCGCATTATAACCTTCTTTAATAAATCCTCTATCTATTATTTGATAACGAATAGCTACATTATGTGCGGTTTTTTGTACGATGGTTTCTAAGCTAAATATACCTTCTTTTACCATGTCTAATAAGGCAAGCAAAGATGTTTGTACCTGTGGCAAACCTGCTGGAGCTGCAAAATATTTATTTTGCTTTTCGTCCCAAGTATGCGGAGCATGGTCGGTGGCAATAATATCTATTTTACCATCATTTACCGCTTGCCTAATTGCGGCTCTATCTGACGCTTTTTTTATGGCTGGATTACACTTTATTAGGGTATCTTTATCCGCATAGTCTGCATCGCTAAACCATAGATGATGCACACAAGCCTCGGCGGTTATTTTCTTTTCTTCTAGTGGTATATCTTCAAATAGGTCAATTTCTTCTGCAGTAGTAATATGTAATACATGCAGGTTAGCACCAGTTTTTTTGGCTAGGCTTATGGCAAATGATGAGGATTTATAGCAGGCTTCTCGACAGCGAATATCTGGGTGAGCAGACATGGGTATGTCTTCACCATACTTTGCTTTGTACTTTTCTTCTTCCGCTTTTATCATTGGTGTATCTTCACAATGTGTGGCGATAAGCGTTGGGCTGTGAGTAAAAATATCGGTAAGCACTTGTTTTTCATCAACCAACATATTACCTGTTGAAGCCCCCATAAATATTTTAACCCCGCAGTGTCTAGTTGGGTCAAGGATTTTAACTTCTTCTATATTGTCATTGGTTGCTCCTAGGTAAAATGAGAAATTAGCCCAAGAAGTTTCTGCCGCCAAGTCGTATTTAGCCTCTAGATTTTTAATAGAAGTAGTTGTTGGATTTACATTTGGCATGTCCATAAATGTTGTAATACCACCTGCTACGGCAGCTTTAGACTCTGTCGCAATCGATCCTTTTTCTGTAAGACCAGGGTCTCTAAAATGAACTTGATCATCGATT
Source organism: uncultured Piscirickettsiaceae bacterium (assembly GCA_964565985.1). Taxonomy (GTDB): domain Bacteria; phylum Pseudomonadota; class Gammaproteobacteria; order Thiomicrospirales; family Thiomicrospiraceae; genus Hydrogenovibrio. Next base: position 5,531 of record CAZMHA010000047.1, read on the forward strand.
AGACCAGGTAATAAATATAGCCCAGCTGCATCAATTATCCTATCTGCTTTCATTGATAGCTTAACGCCTATTTTTGCAATTTTACCGTCTTGAATAAACACATCGCCACTAATTATTTTGCCTTCGTTAACAATTTTAGCTTTGCTAATTAATATAGAACTCACAACAACACCTTTTAAGATTAGATTAGACTAGAATGTTATCTATTCTAACCCAACAACAAACAAGTAAGTAATGAAAATTAAATACAACCCTTTTAGATGGCTTTTGATCTTACCAATAAAGTTTTATCAATGGTTTATTAGCCCTGTTTTAGGGCCAAGGTGTCGTTTTTACCCCAGCTGTTCTCACTATGCAATTGAGGCTATAGAACAGCATGGAGTTTTTTGTGGCTTGTGGTTAGGGCTAAAAAGAGTTTTAAGATGCCACCCTGGCAACGAAGGTGGGGTTGACCCTGTGCCAGAATGTGGCTGTAAAAAATAAGGAAATATTAAAAAATGCTTAATTCATCTACAAATAATACCAATGCAGAATTAGATTATAGCCTTTATGCTGCAATTGATTTAGGGTCAAACAGCTTTCACCTAATTGTAATTAAAAAAACTGAACAGCAAATACAAATTATTGACAGCCATAAAGAAATGATTAGACTTCGTTCAGGACTAGACCAAGATGGTTATTTAACTGATAAGGCTATTAATACAGGGATTGACTGCCTACAAAAATTTGGGCAACTATTAAAAAACATCCCCAGTGATCAAGTTAGAGCGGTAGGAACTAACACCCTCCGTAATGCTAAAAATAGCCGTATTTTTTTAAGCCAAGCACAAGATGCTCTTGGGCATGATATTGATATTGTTACTGGAAAAGAAGAAGCTAGATTAATATTTTTAGGGGTTAGCCATGGGTTACCAAACAACCATAAACAACATCTTATAATTGATATTGGTGGTGGTAGTACCGAGTTTATTATTGGTGAAGATTTTAAACATAAACACCTTACTTCTACCGAAATGGGCTGTGTTAGCATTAGCCAAATGTTCTTTAAAGATGGCAAAATAACTAGTCAAGCCTGTAAAAAAGCTACTAACTACTGTCGCCGAATTCTAAAACCCCATTCAAGTAAGCTAGTTAAAAAAGGCTGGGATGATGCAATTGGTGCATCAGGCTCTATAAAAGCCATCGGCAACATTCTTAAAGAGTGTGAATATACGGAAAGAGAAATAACCCTAGCAGGAATGCTTAAAATACAAAAAGCTCTAATTAAGGCAGGCACCATAGAAGATGCTATACAGCAAGGCTTGAAAGGACTTAAAGAAGAGAGGTTTCCTGTATTTATTGGTGGTTTAATGGTCTTAACTTCTGCCTTCCAAGAACTAAAAATAATAAAAATGCTAGTCTCCGACAATGCTCTGCGCGAAGGATTAATTTATGACAATTTAGGTAGGCTTAACCAAAAAGATGTAAGAGAAGCTAGTGTAACTGCCTTACAAAAATGGCTAAAAGCAGATGAACAACAATCAGAACGCATTTCCATAACGGCTAATAAATTATTAAAAGACTACAAGAAAAGTAGCAAACTTACAGACAAGCACCTGTCCTTTACAAAGTTACTTTCTTGGGTTGCTAAACTGCATGAAACAGGAATGTCTTTAAGTTACAAACGCTACCGTCAACATTCTGCCTATTTAATAGAAAATGCTGAGTTAGCAGGGTTTTCTCAACAGGAGCAACAAATTCTAGCCATAATAGTTAAAAATCATCAAGGTAAATTTAACAACGCAGACTATGAAGAGCTAGAAGAAAAACAAACCTCAAAACTTATAATTCTAACCCTACTATTAAGGCTAGCAGTACTACTGCACCGAGGCAGAAAAAGTGACGGTATAGATGTTGATTTAAGTGTAAAAGAAGAAACCATTACCCTTAAGTTTAAGCAAGAATGGTTAGAGAACCATCCGCTTACAGATGAAGATTTAGATGCCGAAGCCAAGCAATTTGCCAAACTAGGCTATCAGCTGATTTACAGCTAGTTGCTCACTACCCTGCTCTTAGGTTTTCCATTAAGATAGTCATCCAAGGAGCAGTCGCAAGGATAGTAATAGCAGACATTAACCCTGCCATAATACCAATGCCTATTTGCGGAATAAACTGGCTTTGTTGTAATTCAATATTTGAAACTTGTTTTTCTACTGAACTATAAATAGATATTTGATTTTTTAATAAATTATTTAGTGTTCTTATCTGTTTAAACAATAACTGTTGTTCCTTCTCAATCTTACTACGAGACCTTACAGACTGCTCATCTATCTGTCTAATTTGTTTAGCTAACTGCCCAATTGAAGCATCCATTTGAGTAACCAAACTTTGTACCGCTGTCTTATCCTCATTTAGCCACTCATACTCTGGAGCAACCATATCAGACATATCATAACGAGCACCATTGCTTGCAAACTCTTTATTATCTCTTTGACTCTGAATCGCTTTCGCTAACAAAGCACCCTTACTGCTAAGAGGCTCTACCTTTCTTAAATCTATTGCCATCGTTTTCATCCTTGTATCGATCAATCTTTCCTGTCAATTTTTTGACATTATTCTTTATACTTGCCAAGTCTACAACAGAAACCGTGCCAACTAAGTAATTTCTAAAGTGAAAACTGAATAACTAACTAAAAACATAAGTAAGTTCATAGTAAAATAAAGCCCCTCAAATTTTGGCGTTTTACAAATGGATAAGAAAAATTTTATTGAATTTATCATGCAAACTGGTGTACTTAAACTAGGAGAATTCAAACTTAAATCAGGCAGAACTAGCCCCTACTTTTTCAATGCAGGTCTATTTAATACTGGCGGACAACTAGCACAATTGGCGCAAGGATATGCCGCTGCCATTATGGATAAAAAAATAAAATTTGATCTGCTCTTTGGCCCAGCCTACAAAGGCATACCACTTGCCGCAACAACTAGCGCCTGCCTAGCCACAGAATTTAATCTAGACAAACCATATGCATTCAACCGAAAAGAAGCCAAAAAGCACGGTGAAGGTGGCAATATTGTTGGGCATAAACTAGTCGGAAAAGTGTTAATTATTGACGATGTAATTACCGCAGGCACCGCAATTAGAGAATCAATAGACCTAATTAATTCACATGGAGCAAAACCAGCAGGAGTAATAGTTGCCCTAGACCGTATGGAAAAAGGACAAGGAGAACTCTCCGCAATTCAAGAAGTAGAACAAGACTATAAAATACCCGTTTACAGCATAATCAATATGCAAGATATAATTATCTACCTTGAAAATAAAGGCGAAGACAAATACCTAAACGCAATGCATAACTATCGAAATAAATACGGAATAGAATAAAAGCAACTAACCCTCCATCCCTAATAAACACTCACTTTAGTGGGGGGGGGGGGGGGGAAACCCCCCAACCGTATTAAATACCCCCCTTTTTAAAATAGTTTTTTTGGTTTTTTTTTTAGCTTATTTTTTTGTCTTTTTCGCTCTTTTTCTTTTTCTCTTTGGATTTTTGCTTCTGCTTCTTTGCGTTTAGCATCTAATTTAGCTTGGGCTTTTTCCTTTAGTTTTTCTTTTTGTTCATCAACATATTGTGATGATTTTTTTTGCATAATTCCTTGTAGTTTATTGTAGTCTTTTCCAACTGCTACCTGCTCGCCAACTAGTGATGATAATTTTTTGTTAATAGGCTCTAACTCTTTGGCCACTCTGGAGTTAAACTCTTTTTTTAGCTTTGATTTTGCCTGCTTTATTTCTTTGCCAAGCACTTTGTTAAAGGCTTTAGATAGTTTTTTATCTAGGTCTGATTTTGCGCCAATTTTGGGGGAGAATAATTTTCCTTCTATATCAGAGACTACTTTAAAACTGGTAATATCATCAAATATTGGGGCTATATATCGCTTCACGCTGGTTGAGTCTGTTCGGCTTAAATCAAAATCTACTCGGTTATATCCTAGAGTTACTTTTCCGCTTATTTTTTCATTTTCTAGCAGGGTTAATTTACCACGAACTTGGTTGGTGGCGGTTTTCATCATTACTGGCAGTTCTTTGCCGTCTGCTAATGACCAGTCTTTAATTTTGTAGTTGTCCATTTTTATATTAGCAACATGGAAGCCTTTGCCTTTTTCGATAAAATTGCTTTGCCCAACAATATCTAACTGTACTTTTTGCCCTGTTGGTTTAAGTTTGGCGATAAACTTTATTGGCATTTTTGATGTTGGTTGATCAAAGTTTACATTGGTTATGTCTAAACCTAAATTTCCCCAGGAAATTAGGGATGATACTAGGATCTTTTTGATTATAAAGTCTGGTTCTGGGTCGTATTCTTGGTAATGAACATCTACCCCAAGAATGCGTTTGGCCTTGGCTTTTGCAATTTCTTTTGCCTCTTCTGCTTGTTGAGATTGGTAGTTGTCAAGATAGGGTTTTGCTTTGTTGTACCAATATTGTGCTTGTTCCACATAGCCTTGAATTTTGTTGCCATATAGAAGTTTGGTTACATTAGAGAATCCTTTTTGATCTAGGCTGTATCTACTTTGTAATCCTGCTAAATCTTGTGCTGGTAGGGTCTTTAATGCAAGGGCATCTTTTTGTATTTGTGGTAGTTTTTCTGCGAATAGGTTTTTACCTTTTTCAACATTTTTTATTTTTGCTTTTACTTCATCTTGTAAGTTTTCAAGCTGTTTTTTTCTTTGTTGTATATCTGCTAAATCTTTAATTTCGCCATTAATTATTTGGTTAAATCTTTGCTGATAAGAATTTAAATCTTGTTGATTTGGTACATCTTTCGCTACTTTATTCCAATCATTTTCTAAGTCATTAATCTGCTGTTGTACCCTTTTAGCAACAATAAAAGTTTGTAATTTATCTCTAGCTAACACTTCATTTATATCTGGAATAGTGGCACTGGGCATGCTAAAACCATCATCTTTTTCACTTGCCTTGCTTTTTTTATTTGCAGGTTCTGTTGGCTCTTTTTTAACCAGTGCTCCAGATGTTTTTCGTGGTTGATTAAATGCTAGTTCTGTAACCGCAATTTCTTCAATTACTGTTCTACCAACTACAAGGTGATAGAAACTAAGTGAGGCTCCTATTTTGCCAACTTGAAGCGTGTTTTCCATAGGCTTTTCAGGGTCAGTTATCTCTAAATCAAAAACACCAATCCTTAAGGGTAAAATACCAATGTCTAGGCTACCTATTTCAATTTTTGCGCCCCAAGCATCACTGGCATGGTTTTCAATTTGATTTTTTAACATTAAAGTTAAACTAAAATATCCTATCGCAAAAATACCTCCAGCAATAGCTATAAATAAACCAAGGCCAGACCATCTAATCCATCCTTTGGGCGGTTTTTCTTGCTTTGCCTTTTTTTCTTTTTTAGTTTTCTTAACTTTTTTAATAGCTTTTGTCTGTTCTTCAGTAGCAAGTTTTTTATCGTTAGTATTACTCATTCTACTATCCCCGCAATAAACCTTGCCTTACTACTACGGCTAATCCACTTAACTATTTTTAATTTAGTAACCCAAGCCAAAAATCTTTTTCGGTAGGTTTTTACCAAAAATAAAAATACCACAAATGCAGGGATAGCCAAGGCA
>CAZMHA010000048.1:0-10949 GCA_964565985.1 uncultured Piscirickettsiaceae bacterium
CATACAACCAGCAATTAAGCCAATTTTAGGTGCTTTAAATACATCACGAACATCTGCTACACCAACAATATTTTCTTGGAAGTCAGGGGCAAGTTTACCTTCAACCGCTCTCTTAACTTCGTCAATAATTTCATAGATAACACTGTAATACTTAAGGAATACTCCTTCATTATCTATAACTCGTTTTGCTTTTGCATCTGCACGAACATTAAACCCGAAAATCATAGCATCAGATGCTAAAGCTAGGTTAGCATCAGTCTCAGAAATACCTCCTACTCCAGATGAAACTATTGACACTTTTACTTCTTCATTAGATAATTTAGTTAAAGCATCATTAATAGCTTCAATAGAGCCTTGTACATCAGCTTTAAGGATGATATTTACATTTTCAATATCCCCTTCTGCCATTCTGTTGAACATGTTATCTAGTTTAGAATTTTGCTGACGAGCAATTTTAAGTTCTTTAGCTTTGGTCTGTCTATGGCTTGCAACTTCTTTTGCTTTTCGTTCATTTTCAACGCGAACCATATCATCACCTGCGATAGGCACTCCAGATAGCCCCAACAATTGCACAGGAATAGATGGCCCAGCACTTTTTACATCCTTTCCTCGTTCGTTCATTAAGGACCTTACACGACCATATTCCATACCACAGAGAACGATATCTCCTTTTCGTACAGTACCAGACTGTACAAGCACTGTCGCAACAGCACCACGACCCTTGTCAAGCCTTGATTCTACTACTACTCCACGAGCAGGGCTATCAATAGGAGCTTCAAGCTCTAGTATTTCTGATAGAAGAGCAATTGCTTCTAATAAACTATCTACTCCTTCCCCAGTTTTAGCTGATACTTTTACAAATGGGACATCTCCACCCCAATCTTCAGGAACTACCTCTTCTGCAACTAGCTCTTGCATGACTTTATCTGGATTAGCTCCCTCTTTGTCAATCTTGTTAATTGCAACTACCATCGCTAAATTAGCTGCTTTGGCATGCTGAATAGCTTCTTTGGTTTGTGGCATTACACCATCATCTGCCGCAACAACAATAATAACAACATCGGTTACTTTTGCTCCACGAGCACGCATTGCAGTAAAGGCTTCATGCCCTGGGGTATCAATAAAAGTTACCCCTCCCTGTTCGGTGTTAACATGATAAGCTCCAATATGCTGAGTAATTCCGCCAGACTCGCCATGTGCAACTTTTGCTTCACGAATATAGTCTAATAATGAAGTTTTACCATGGTCAACATGACCCATAATAGTTACAACTGGTGCTCGCTGTGTCATTTCATAATTACTATCTTGATTAACTACATCATCTTCAAGTTGGTTGTCATTGACTAAAACTGCTCTATGCCCCATTTCTTCAATAATCAACTGTGCCGTTTCTTGATCAAGAACTTGGTTTATTGTTACCATTGATCCCATAGACATCATAAACTTTATTACTTCTGTTGCTTTAATTGCCATTTTGTCGGCAATTTCAGAAACCTTTATAGTTTCACCAATAGAAATGTCTCTAATCTGTTTTTCAACAGGCTTTTGAAAACCATGTTCATTTTCTACATCAATTTCAACATGCTTTTTATGGTGATGTTGTTTATGGCGACGACGACCAAAAGCGTCATTCCCTCCTGACATCGCAACATTCTTTTTAGATTGCTTTTCTCTGCTGTGAGGTTTTCCTTTTACAGCCTTATCTTTATTGATTTTATTGTCTGTTGTTGGAGCCTGTTTAGTAAAACTCTTTTTAGGCTTTTCTTTTTCTGACTCCGATTCTTTTGTTGTTACACTTTCTACTACAGCCTCTGCTTGTTGCTCTGTAGGTTTTTTAGTGGTTTTTTCTGTCACCTTATCAACAACTTTCTTTTCCACTACTGGTGCAGGTGCTTCAATAACTTCTATTTCTTCAGGTATATCAACTGCTTCAGGCTTTTTTACATAGGTACGCTTTTTACGCACTTCAACATTTACTGTTCGCTTACCACCACCAGAAGTCATACTAAGAGTTTGCATTTTTTTCCGGTTAAGTGTTACTTTTTTAGGGGCATCTGAGCTTTCACCATGCAAGCCTTTTAAATATTTTAAAAGGGTCATTTTTTCATCATCAGATAAAGATGATTCTGTGTTCTTTCCTTTAATGCCTGATTTTTCTATTTGAGAAAGCAGTTTTTCGGTAGAAAGTGTTAACTTTTCTGCAAAGTCTTTTATTGATGTTTTTGACATGTTCTCTATTTCCTCTATTCAAACCAAGGAGCACGCGCTTTAAGGATTAATGCCCCAGCTGCGTCTTCGTCAATTTCTATAATTTCTAATAATTCATCAGTTGCTAGTTCTGCCAAATCTTCTTGGGTAATAACACTGGCTGCTGCAAGCGTTTTAGCCATTTTATCCGTCATACCTTCTAGTGCTTTCAGATCATCCGCAGGCTCTGCCATAGCTATTTTTTCTTCAGCAGAAATAGCTTTCGTCAATAATGAGTCTTTTGCTCGTTCTTTTAATGCTATAACTATATCTTCATCAAAACCTTCTATTTCTAGCATTTCTGATGCTGGAACATAGGCTACTTCTTCAAGTGTAGTAAAGCCTTCAGCAACTAATACTCCTGCCAAATCTTCATCAACATCTAATCCTTCCACAAAAACGCTGATGTAATCTTTTGAAGATTCTTCATTTTTAGATGCCATGTCAGTTTCTGACATAACATTTAAAGTCCAACCAGTTAATTCTGTTGCTAAACGAATATTTTGTCCATTTTTACCAATTGCTTGTGATAATTGCTCATCATCAACCGCTAGGTCCATAGTGTGCTTATCTTCGTCGACCATGATAGAGGTAACCTCTGCTGGTGACATTGCATTAATAACAAACTGGGCATCATTTGGATCCCACAAAATAATATCTATTCTTTCACCGTTTAACTCATTAGTTACCGCTTGTACACGGCTTCCGCGCATACCCACACATGCACCAATTGGGTCTAGGCGAGCATCATTTGCTCTTACTGCAATCTTCGCTCTTAAGCCTACATCTCTTGCCGCCGCCATAATGTCAATAAGGTCATCACCAATTTCAGGCACTTCAACTTTAAACAACTCCATTAGCATTTCTTTGCAAGAACGAGACATAACGATTTGTGCACCACGAGCTTTATAAGAAACTTCTTGAACATAAGCTCTTACCCTATCTCCTAGCTTAAACATTTCACGATTGATAAGTTCTGAGCGCGGAATGATTGCATCAACATTATCGCCAAGGTCAAGAATAATATCACCTCGGTCAATACGCTTAACTTGTCCGGTAATAATTTCACCAACTCTATCGCTATAATCTTCCGCAATTCTCTTGCGCTCTGCTTCTCTTATTTTTTGCAAAATAACTTGCTTAGCTGTTTGTGCACCGATACGACCAAATTCAATTGACTCCATCGGCTCTCTAATATACTCACCAGGCTCAATGTTAGGATCTATATCAACTGCGTCCATGTGGCGTAAGTACCACTCAACATTGTCTTCAATTGCCACATCATCTTCAATAACTTCCCAAACACGAAAAGTTTCATATTCACCTGTTTCACGGTCAATGGAGACCTGTACATCCATTTCATCATGATTACTTTTACGCGTTGCCATTGCTAATGCAGCTTCAATTGCTTCAAAAACAATATCTTGCTCTACATTTTTTTCGTTTGACATTATGTTTACGACTGCTAATACTTCTTTGCTCACTTTAATTTTCCTTAACTTGAGTAATAATTGTTAAAACTTTTACTTTTTAGGTATCACTGTGGCTTTTTCTATTGTAGAAAAGTCTATTTCATAGACTTCTCCATCCACTTCAATATCAATACCCTGTTCATTTATTGCTTCCATAACACCCTTAAAGCGTTTACGCCCCATCACTGACATGGAAGTTCTTATTTGTACTTTTTCGCCTTGATACATTTTAAACTGCTCTGGCGTAAATAAAGGTCTGTCAATTCCTGGGGAAGAAACTTCTAGCGTATAAGCACTAGAAATAGGCTCTTCAACATCCATAATTGCACTTATTTGACGACTTACTCGCCCACAATCATCTACATTTACCCCGTTTTCTTTATCTATAAATATTCTTAACATAGAGTTTTTACCTGCTGGCAAATACTCACATCCCCAAAAACCAATATCCATTGATTCTATTACGGGTCTAACTAATGCCTCTATTTTGTCTTCTAGGGTCACAAAAATCCTTATTGCAAATAACAAAAAAACCCCGTAAAAACGGGGTTTTTAAACAAGTACGACCACAAAAAACATGGCCTACTTCTGTTGTATATTTAAAAAACTGCGTACATTATAAACCACTTTACCCTTATTTACAAAGACTTTTATATACCATTATCATTGCCCGCGGGGGGGGGGGTAAAAACTCCCCTGTGGAAAAAACCTAGGTTTCTTGTAATTGCTTTAATATACTTTCATCTTCTAGCGTAGAGGTATCTGAGGTAATTTCCTCTCCTTTAGCTATGGTTCTAAGTAGCCTACGCATTATTTTACCCGAGCGAGTTTTAGGTAGGTTGGTACCAAAACGAATATCATCTGGCTTAGCTATTGGTCCAATTTCTGTTGCTACATGAGCTCTAAGTTCTTGAATTAAATCGTCTCTGTTTGACCCTTCAGGAATGTCGATATTCAATACTACAAATGCGAATACAGACTCTCCTTTAATATCATGAGGTTTAGCAACTACCGCTGCTTCTGTAACTAGTTTGTGTGATACTAGAGCGGATTCAATTTCCATGGTTCCTAATCTGTGTCCAGAAACATTAAGCACATCATCTATCCTGCCTAAAATCCAAAAGTTACCGTCCTTATCAAGGTAAGCACTATCTCCCACTACATAGTATTTATTATCAAACTGTTTAAAGTAGGCATCAATATAACGATCGTCATCTCCCCAAACAGTTCTAATCATTGATGGCCATGGTTTTTCAATAACTAATAGCCCTCCTTCTCCATTTTCTAAGGGTTTTCCTTCTTCATCAACTATCTTGGCATCAATCCCAGGTAAAGCTCTAGTGCAAGAGCCTGGCTTCATTGGAGTAACACCAGGTAAAGGTGCTATCATATTCGCGCCAGTTTCAGTTTGCCACCAGGTATCTACTATCGGGCATTTTTCATTACCTATTACTTGGTAATACCACATCCAAGATTCTGGATTAATTGGCTCGCCAACCGTACCTAACAGCCTTAATTTTGATAAATCATATTGCTTAGGAATTTCTGCTCCAAATTTCATTAGGGCACGAATAGCTGTTGGGGCAGTATAAAAAACAGAAACCCCATGGTCTTGGCAAACTTCCCAAAATCTACCTGCATCAGGATAGGTAGGTACACCTTCAAAAATAACAATCGTTGCCCCTACAGACAAAGGACCATAAGCAACATAGGTATGACCAGTTATCCAACCAACATCTGCTGTACACCAAAACACATCATTATCTTTTAAATCGAACACCCACTCATTAGTAATATGAGCATTAAGCATATAACCTGCAGTGCTGTGTTGAACTCCCTTAGGTTTGCCTGTTGAGCCAGAGGTATAAAGTAAAAATAAAGGGTGCTCTGCTTCAACCATTACTGGTTGTTGGTAATTACTCATACCTGCAATAGCATCATGCCAAGAAATATCTCGTTTTTCATCCATGACAACTGTTTCGTCGGTTCGGTGATAAACAATAACCTTACGCACAGAATTATCCCCCCCCTCCAAAGCATCATCTACCGCTTTTTTAACAGGAATAGTTTTGCCACCACGCAAGCTAACATTAGTTGTAATAACCATTTTTGCATCCGCACTTTCAATTCTGTCTCGCAAGGCGTTACTAGAAAAACCTGCAAATACCACTGAATGAATCGCACCAATTCTGGCACAAGCCTGCATTGCAAATACTGCTTGTGGAATCATTGGCATATAAATTATCACGCGATCTCCCTTTTTAATCCCCTGTATGGTTAAGGCATTGGCAAAACGACATACTTCATCATGTAACTCTTTATAGGAAAACTGATCAACGCCCCCATCATCATGTTCAAAAATAATTGCTAATTTATTAGCTTTATCTTCAAGATGGCGGTCAATACAATTATAGGAAGCATTTAGTTCACCATCAGTAAACCACTTATAAAAAGGTGCTTTAGAATCATCTAAACCCACCGTAAAATCTTGCGACCAGCTTAGCTTTTCACGAGCAAGATCAGACCAAAAGCCAACATTATCAACATCAGCTTTTTGCAACAACTGTTGATAAGTTTTTTCATCAATATTTGCTTGTTGTTTAAATTCATCAGAGGCAAAAAAAGTACGCTCTTCTGCAAGAATAGAAGTGATATTGTTCGACATGATTAAATACTCTCTAATAAAAAATTAAGTGTCCATATTACTGCTAATAAAAACACTTTGCAAATGACTTAATATCTGGTTTTAGAGAGGGGGGGGTAAAAAAACTTAAACAATTATTTCAGGTTGCCAATCTTCTTGTTTTAATTTGTCTAGTAGTTCATCTTCTGGAAAGTATTTAAATCCTTCCGTACTTTTTAATTGTACTTTTGCATCTTTATTTTCAAAATCTACTACAAACAATAATCCTTCATCGCTTCTAAAGGGTAGTAGTATATTTTGTAGCTCATGAACTTTTGCTGTACTAATCTCTTTATGCGAGAAAACTTTAATTGCTCTAGAATTTTCTACTCTATATTCTGCTAGGCTTACTACCTGTTCAGCATTTAGTTGAATCCCTCCATTAAACTTATCTTCCAGTACTTCGCCATGAAACATTACTATTTGGTCAACGCCAATAATTTCGCTAGATGATTCAAATACAGCTGGTCTTAGTACAATTTCTAGGCGAGCACTTTTGTCATCTAATGTAACAAACCCCATTCGTTTCCCTGTTTTAGTGACCTTGCTTCTGGACTCCACTATCAAGCCAGCTACCCAGATTTTTTTCCACTTTTCTACCACTAGATCAATTACTTTTTTATCTACCAGTTGTGCTAGTTCCTTTTGGTGTTCATCAAGAGGATGTCCGGTTAAGTAAAATCCTAGAGATTCTTTTTCTTTTTTAAGTTTTTGTTTTTGCGCCATTTCGGCAACAGCAAGTAGTTCATCAGCATTTTCATCTTCAAAGGCTTCGGCATCACCAAATAAATCATGTTGCCCTGCTTCTTCATCATGCAACTTCTGTTCTGCTTTTTGTAGTGCCAGCCCTATACTAGCAACCATGGCATTACGATTATCATGCAATTTATCAAACGCACCACCAAGTATTAGTGCTTCCAGTACTCGTTTGTTTACTTTTCTAGTTACTCGCAAACAAAAATCGAACAGGCTTTTATAAGCTCCGTTTGCATTGCGTTCAGATATTACATGTTCTAAAGCAGCTTCTCCTGCACCCTTTATGGCTCCTAAACCATAAATAAGTCTAGTCTCTCCTGTTATAGATTTAAAATGAACTTCTCCTAAGTTTATGTCCGGCACATCGATAGTTAATCCCATGTCCTTACACTCATTAATCATGTGTACAACCTTATCGGTGTTGTCCATATCTGAGGATATTTGTGCCGCCATAAATTCGGCAGGATAATGAGTTTTTAGCCAAGCAGATTGGTATGAAACTAAAGCATAGGCGGCAGAGTGAGACTTGTTAAAACCATAACCTGCAAACTTTTCTACCAGGTCAAATATCTTCATGGCAAGCGTGCCATCTACTCCATTATCAATAGCTCCCTGTTCAAATACAGAGCGTTGTTCTGCCATTTCTTCAGGTTTTTTCTTACCCATCGCCCTACGCAACATATCCGCCTCACCAAGCGTATATCCAGACAATATTTGTGCAATTTGCATAACCTGTTCTTGGTACAAAATAATGCCATAGGTTGGTTCAAGCGTTTCTTTTAATGAATCATGTTGGTACTGAGCATCAGGGTAGGATACTTTTTCTCTACCATGTTTACGGGCTATAAAGTTATCAACCATTCCCGATTCTAACGGTCCTGGTCTAAATAGAGCAACCAAAGCAATAATATCTTCAAAGCAATCTGGCTTTAACTTCACAATTAGACTTTGCATTCCTGATGATTCTAATTGGAATATTCCCGTAGTTTTCCCTGTCTTTATTAAATCAAAAACCTTACTATCAACTAAAGGAATTCTTTCAATATCTATAAAACCAGCATCACCTTTTGTTTTATCTTTATTAATAGCCTGTATTGTCCAATCGATGATAGTAAGAGTTCTTAAGCCTAAAAAGTCAAACTTAACTAACCCAATAGACTCTACATCATCTTTATCCAACTGAGTAACAACACTTGTTCCGTCTGCTTCACATAATATGGGGCAAAACTCATCTAAAGGGGTTGGCGAAATCACTACTCCTCCAGCATGTTTTCCAGAGTTTCTAACCGTTCCTTCTAAACTTAGCCCTAAATCTAATAGCGTACGAATGTCTTCATCATTGTCGTATCTTTCTTGTAACATTTCTTCTTGTTCCAAAGCCTGCTTAAGCTTTATACCCAAATCATTTGGAATAAGTTTTGCCACACTATCAACCAAGCCATAACCTAAACCAAGCACTCTGCCAACATCACGCACAACCGCTTTTGCAGCCATAGTTCCAAAGGTAACAATTTGTGATACATGATCTTGACCATATTGGCGAGAAACATAATCAATAACCTCATCACGCCTATCCATACAAAAATCGACATCGAAATCTGGCATAGAAAGTCGCTCTGGGTTTAAAAATCGTTCAAATAATAAATCATATTCCAAAGGATCAAGGTCCGTTATTTTCATCGCATAAGCAACTAAAGAACCCGCACCAGAACCACGACCAGGACCAACAGGAACTCCTTGACGTTTGGCCCACTGAATAAAATCTGCAACTATAAAAAAGTAACCGGGGAATTTCATTTGAATAATAATATCTAATTCAAACTTTAAGCGTTCATCATAAACAATGCGGTTTTTAGCAAACTCATCTACTGGCAAGTCAGCAAATAAAAAGTTCAGCCTTTCATCCAGACCCTTATTAGCTTCTTGAATGAAAAACTCATCTTCAGTTAAACCTTCAGGAACAGGGGATTCAGGCAAGAAAAACTCACCCAAAGTTAAATTAAGATTACAGCGTTTGGCAATTTCAACCGTATTAGTAATCGCTTCAGGAATATCCGAAAATAATTCCACCATCTCTTCACTAGTACGAAAATACTGTTCTTCAGAATAGTTTTTAGGTCGATTAGGGTCCTCAAGAATATAACCCTCATGAATACAAACCCTAACCTCATGAGCTTCAAAACTCTCCGCCTCTTTAAAACAAACATCATTAGTTGCCACAACAGGCAATTCATAACGATGGGCAACATCTATCGCCCCAGCAATATAAGACTCTTCATTATCTCTGCCAGTTCTAATAAGCTCTAAATAGAATCTATCCGCAAAATTATCCTGCCACCACTCCGTACGCTTAGCCACCAAATTGGGTTTCTCAGCCAAAATAGCCTGCCCTATATCACCCTTTCTACCACCAGAAAGCACAATCAGCCCATCATTTCTTTCCGCTAACCATTCTTGCTTAACTATCGCAATATTCTTGTTTTTTTCTATCCGCTGATTTTTTAAGTAGGCTTTAGAAATAATGTGCGATAAATTAAGATATCCCTGCTTGTTTTGGCATAAACAAACCACCTGAAACACAGCACCATCTTCTGCTTCTACATTTATTTCTGCCCCAATGATAGGTTTTATTCCTGCACTCATTGCAGAAGAATAAAACTTAACCAAACCAAACATATTCATCTTATCAACAATCGCAAGAGAAGGCTGTTTTGCACCATTAGCCAAAGCAATAGCAGGCTTCAAACCAAGGGTAGAGTCGACTATAGAGTATTCTGAGTGGACATGAAGATGAACAAATTGAGACATGAAATTAGATTTTCTACAAAAAAATAAGATAGAATATTTTAACTTATTATTAAAGACCTTTGCACAAGTTAGTCGCCAGAGTAAATTTATAGCAATTTTAACCCGTGAATAGCCTTATGCAAAAAAGGTCTATTAGATTATGAATATTACTGAATGAATAAAATAAATCAGATTTTAGAGCCTGTTTGGTTAGATAAAAACAAGGTATTTTTTCCTCCAACAAACCTTGCTATGACTAATCCAGATGGTCTTTTAGCCATAGGCGGAGACTTAACCGCAGAATGGTTGCTTGCCGCCTATTCAAAAGGTGTGTTTCCTTGGTTTAATGAAGATGATCCTATTTTATGGTGGACACCAAACCCACGCTCAATTTTACTTATAGATAATTTAAAAGTAAGTAAAAGCCTAGCAAAATTAATTAGTCAACAAAAATTTAAAGTTACTTTTGACCAACAATTTACAGCAGTAATTGAAAACTGTGCCAATATAAACCGCCCAGACCAAGAAGGAACTTGGATTATTGATAGCATGCTAAGTGCCTACAAAAACCTTCATCAGCAAGGTTTTGCCCATTCAGTAGAAGTATGGTTAGATGATGAATTAGTTGGAGGTTTATATGGTGTTGCCGTGGGTAAGGTGTTTTTTGGGGAGTCTATGTTTGCCAAAGAAAGTAATGCCTCAAAGGTCGCCCTAGTAACTTTAGCTCAAAAGCTGGGTGATTGGGGATTTAGAATGATAGATACTCAAATAGAAACCTCCCATCTTAATTCTCTAGGAGCTTCCCTAATAAGTCGTGAAAAGTTTGAAACCATACTTAAAAAAGATATTAAACTCCCTAATCCACCGCACAAATGGAAATAATTGCATACCTATATATCTACTGGTATAATCCTCGCTTCTTTTTTTATTAGGGCTTATTTAAGCTAAGAAATTATGTCAAAAGCAGATGTTATTGAATTTGATGGTGAAGTGTTAGAAACCTT
>CAZMHA010000049.1:0-8032 GCA_964565985.1 uncultured Piscirickettsiaceae bacterium
CAACAGTTTTCAAGACTGCCGCCTTAAACCACTCAGCCAGTCCACCGGAACAGGAGCGTATTATAGGTTTATTAGGGATAAATGCAACCTTTTATAGATAATTTTTTAAATTTTCGGGGGGGGGGTAAAAACTGTACCCCCTAGAACTGATTAAAATATAAGCTAACTTCTTATATCTTTTCTATTCCTGATAAATACTGTCTTAGCACTTTTGGTATGGTGATAGTACCGTCTTCATTTTGGTAATTTTCTAGTACTGCTACAAGTGTTCTGCCTACTGCTAGCCCTGAACCATTTAGGGTGTGAACTAGCTGTGGTTTATCTTGTCCTTCTCTGTATCTTATTTTGGCGCGTCGGGACTGAAAATCTTCAAAATTTGAGATTGATGATATTTCACGATAGGCTTCTTGACCTGGCAGCCATACTTCAAGGTCATTAGTTTTAGCTGCGGAAAAGCCTATATCTCCTGTACATAGTGATACTAGTCGATATGGTAGTTCTAGTTTTTGGAGGATCAACTCTGCTTGTTGGGTTAGGGTTTCTAACATTGCTAATGAGTCTGCAGGTTTTACAAAACAAACCATTTCTACTTTTTCAAACTGGTGTTGTCTTATTAAGCCTTTGGTATCTTTGCCATATGAACCAGCTTCTGACCTAAAACATGGGGTGTGTGCGGTTAGTTTTATTGGCAGTTGTTTGGCTTCAATAATTTCATCACGATAGATATTGGTTATTGGTACTTCTGCCGTTGGTATT
Source organism: uncultured Piscirickettsiaceae bacterium (assembly GCA_964565985.1). GTDB lineage: Bacteria > Pseudomonadota > Gammaproteobacteria > Thiomicrospirales > Thiomicrospiraceae > Hydrogenovibrio. The sequence goes on from CAZMHA010000049.1 coordinate 757, forward strand.
AGGTATAAATCTCGATCATTAGTGTCGTGTTCATCATTTTTAGAAATTTTGTACAGGTCGTCTTCAAACTTAGGTAGTTGTCCTGTGCCTCGTAAGCTGTCTTGGTTTACTATAAATGGTACATATACTTCTTCAAAGCCTGCTTCACCATGCGTATCTAGCATAAACTGCGTTAAGGCTCTTTGTAGTTTTGCCATTGGCCCTTTTAGTACAGAAAATCTTGCTGAGGTTATTTTTACTGCGGCATCGTTATCGTACCAGCCTCTTGCTTCTGCAAGTTCTACATGGTCTTTGGCATTAAAGGATAACTTGGTAGGAGTACCCCACTTTCTTATTTCTACATTTTCTTCTTCACCAGCTCCTATCGGCGTTGATTTATGTGGAAGGTTCGGTATTTCTTCTTGAATTTTTTCTAGCTGTGTTTTAACTTTATTACTAGCTTCTTCTGCTTGTTTTAAGTCATCACCTAGGTTAGCTACTTCATCTAGCAGGGGTTGTATGTCTGCTCCCTGTGCTTTGGCTTTGCCTATGTTTTTAGATTTTGTATTGCGTTCTGCTTGCAGGTTTTCAGCTTTGGTTTGTAGTTGTTTGCGTTGCTGCTCTAGTTGTTTTAGTTTTGATGCATCTAGGTCAAAACCTCTAGTTTTTAGCTTGGCGACAATGGTATCTAATTCTGTTCTTAGTAGTTTTGGGTCTAACATTTATGTTCTCTTAGGTTCGTTCTAATTCAATATCTAATACTAGTTCATTTGCAATATTATTTATTGCATCTTGTAAGTTTTCTTCGCTAATTGTAGCAGGAACGCCAAGAGTTACTTCAGCTTTAAATAGGTGTTCTCCTGACATGGAGGCATCAATAACTTCGGTATGAAGTTGTTCAACATTTATATTTATTTTGGCTAGTGCAGAAGAAAGTTTATTAACTATTCCTGCTTGATCTTGACCTATTAAGTCTAGCGAATAACTAATGATTGAATTATCTTTTTCTTGCTGGCTGACCTTTTCAAAAGAAACCTGTAAACCAAATTTTGACAGGCTTAATTGTTGGCAAAATTCGTCTATTTGATCGGTAGGCAGATTAATCATTAAAATACCAGCGAACTTACCTGAAAGATGTGCCATGTTACTTTCTAGCCACTCGCCCTGATATTGTACGATTAATTCAGATAGCGATTTAACTAAACCTGCGGAGTCATCACCTAATACTGTCATTACTATAGATTGTTTCATTTCACTTATTCCTCATAACTTTCAATACTAGGGCAAGAACAAACTAAATTTCTATCTCCATAAATATTATCTACTCTGGCAACTGGTGCCCAATATTTATTTTGTTTTAGCGACTCTACAGGAAATGCGGCTACTTCGCGGCTATAACCATAATCCCACTTATCACCAGTTACCATGTAAGCAGTATGTGGGGCATTATGTAATGGGCTTTGTTGCTCTTCCCAGACATTATCTGCTACCTGATTTATTTCTTGTTTAATGGCTATCATCGCTCCACAAAACCTATCTATTTCTGCTTTAGATTCTGATTCTGTAGGTTCTATCATTAGGGTTCCAGCTACTGGAAATGACATGGTTGGTGCGTGAAATCCATAGTCAATTAGGCGTTTAGCGACATCATCAACACTAACTCCAGTGGTTTCTTTAATTGGTCGTAGGTCAATAATACATTCATGGGCAACCATTCCTTTTGAATCTGTATACAAAATAGGATAGTGTGGAGCAAGTTTTTGTGCAATATAGTTGGCGTTCAAGATTGCATTTGCAGTTGCTTGATACAAGCCTTCTGTTCCCATCATCGCAATATATGACCAGCTAATTGGTAACACTCCTGCTGAACCCCAAGGGGCAGCAGAAACTAAACCTACGGTTGATTGCTGGGTTGGGGTTTGTGGTAAAAACTTAGCTAAATGTTCTTTTACGCCGATTGGCCCAACCCCAGGACCGCCGCCCCCATGAGGAATGGCGAAGGTCTTATGGAGGTTAAGGTGTGATACATCGCCACCAAATTTACCTGGTGAGGCAACACCAACCATGGCATTCATATTTGCACCATCTATATAAACCTGTCCACCAAATTTATGTACTAGCTCACAAACTTGCGTTACATTCTCTTCAAATACGCCATGAGTAGATGGATAGGTAATCATAATTGCACTAATATTTTCTGCATGCTTTTCACACTTAGCGGTTAGGTCTTGCATGTCTATATCGCCCTGCTCTGTAGTCTTAACTACTACCACTTTCATACCTGCCATATTGGCAGAAGCAGGGTTTGTTCCGTGTGCAGATGCAGGAATTAGACAAACATTTCTCTGTTCTTCACCTTTACTTTGATGATAGGCTTTAATGGCTAATAAACCAGCATATTCTCCTTGAGCACCAGAATTTGGTTGTAAAGAAACTGCATCATAACCTGTTACATCACAAAGCATTTGTTCTAGTTCTGTTATCATTTGCTGATAACCTTCGGCTTGATTTAATGGCACAAATGGGTGAATATTGGCAAATTCTGCCCAAGAGATTGGCTGTAATTCTGCGACAGCATTAAGTTTCATAGTACAAGAACCTAGCGGAATCATTGCTCGGTCAAGAGCTAAATCTTTGTCCGCTAAGTAACGCATATAACGCATCATCTCGGTTTCAGAATGATAGCGTTCAAAGACATCATTGCTAAATAATTCACTGTCTCTTAATAGCTTAGTTGGTAGTAAATTTTCTCCAGTATAAAGCTCTTCTGCTACTAAATTTTTAATAGCAAACACCTGCCAAAGATTTTCAATGTCGGTTAATTCGGTAGTTTCATCAAAAGAAACCGCAAGAGTTTTATCATCAACTTTTCTAAGGTTATAACCTGCATCTACTGCTTTTTGTGAAATCTCATCGGCATTGCTTACCTGAATAGTTAGCGTATCAAATACCTGTTTGCTAATAAGAGTAAAACCTGCATTTTCTAAACCCTTGGCAAATAAATGGGTAAGCTGGGCAACTCTATTAGCTATCTTTTTTAAACCTGCTTCACCATGATATAAAGCGTACATACTTGCCATTACCGCCAGTAAAGCTTGGGCTGTACAAATGTTGCTGGTAGCTTTTTCGCGGCGAATATGCTGCTCTCTAGTTTGTAAGGCTAACCTTAGTGCTTGATTTCCTTGGGTATCTATAGATACTCCAATTAATCTCCCTGGCATTGAGCGTTTAAAACTATCTTTAGTTGCCATAAATGCGGCATGTGGCCCACCATAACCTAGCGGTACTCCAAAGCGTTGTGAATTACCAACTACAACATCTGCACCTAATTCTCCAGGGGGGGTAAGTAGTGTCAAGGCAAGTAAATCTGTAGCCATACTTACTAGAGCTTTTTTACTATGGATTAATTCAATTACTTGACTAAAATCTGCTACTTCACCATTACTACCTGGGTAGTGTAATAAAATACCAAACAAATCATATTCATCAAGTTTAGCGGTCAATGGATTACCAACAACCACTTCTATACCAATCGATTTTGCACGATTTTGTACTACTTCAATATTTTGTGGGTGGCTGTTTTCATCAACAAAAAAGACTTTTCCTTTTGATTTGCTCATCCGCTGGCAAAGTGTCATTGCTTCGGCACAAGCAGTAGCTTCATCTAATAAAGATGCGTTGGCAAGTTCCATTCCGGTTAAGTCAGCAATCATTGTCTGAAAGTTCAACATTGCCTCCATGCGACCTTGTGAAATTTCTGCCTGATAAGGTGTATATGCAGTGTACCATGCTGGGTTTTCAAGAATATTGCGTTGAATAACTGGTGGCGTGTAGGTGTTGTAATAACCCATACCAATATATGATTTTAATATTTTATTTTTACTTGCTATTGCCTTTAACTTTGCTAAAGACTCATGCTCTGACAACCCTTTACCAATGTTCATGGTATCTTTACGGCGAATACTTTGTGGAACAACTTTATCTAACAACTCTTCTAAATTTTTAAATCCTAAACTTTCCAGCATTTGCTGTTGCTGGCTTGCAGAAGAACCGTTGTGTCTATTAACAAAACTGTTGCTGTCAAATAAATCCTGTAATTCGCTCATTGATTACTACCTATAATTGTTTTTTAATTATTCTTCATCATCAACACGGTTTTGATAATCTTCTTCATTCATCAAGTCATCTAACTGAGATTCATCTGCTAGTTTTATTTTAAGAATCCAATGACTCATAGCGGCTTCATTAACTAGCTCAGGTTCATCTTCTAGATCTCCATTAACCTCAATAATTGTGCCTGATACTGGTGCAATTAAATCTGATGCGGCTTTAACAGATTCAATTACACAAATAGAATCTCCCATGTCCACTTCTTCATCAACATCTGGTAAATCAATAAATACCAAATCTCCTAATTGCTCTTGAGCAAAGTCGGTAATACCTATCGTAGCAACGCCATCTTCTACTAATACCCATTCGTGATCTTCTGAATAATAAATCATATTTAACCTCTTAACCTCTAAAATAATTTTGTTTTACAAAAGGTAATTTTACTACCTTCATTGCGACTTTTTTATTGCGAACTAATGCAAAAATCTCTATATCTAAATCTTTATACTCTATCTTAACCCTGCCAATAGCAATAGGTGCAGATAAACTTGGACTATAACCACCACTGGTAACAACCCCAATAACTTCATCTTGGTCATTAACTAACTCGGCACCATCTCTTACTGGCATTTTGCTTAATGGTTGCAAGCCCACGCGTTTATAGTCAGTACCATTAGTCATTTGTGGCAAAATAACATCTGCACCAGCAAAACCACCTGCACGAATACCGCCCACCCTTCTTGCTTTCGATATTGCCCAGTTTAAACTGGCTTCAATTGGGGTTATTTCTGTTGATAATTCATGCCCATATAAACATAAGCCAGCTTCTAAACGCAAAGAATCCCTTGCCCCCAAACCAACCCATGCAACCTCGGCAAATGAAAGTAAATAATCAGCTAGAGCCTCTGCATCATTATTATCAACAGATATTTCATAACCATCTTCGCCAGTATATCCAGAACAGGTTACAAAACAATCAATACCATTTAAAGATAAATTAGCGGCACTCATAAATGTCATTTGTGCAGCTTCTGCTAATATTTTTGCCATTACCTCACGAGCTTTTACACCCTGCAAAGCCAAGAGAGCTTTATCTTCCAAAATCTCAACCTTGCAACCAGCTAAGTTTGCGTTTAAATGTGCAAAATCAGCTTCTTTACAGGCAGCATTAACAACTAAAAACAAACTATTATCACCAATATTAGTTACCATTAAATCATCTAGCACCCCCCCCCTATCATTAGTAAACAAAGCATAGCGTTGCTTCATTAAAGGTAGGTCGGCGATATCTACTGGTACTAACTTTTCTAACTCTACGGCAACATTAGCCCCAGAAATAATTACCTGACCCATGTGGGAAACATCAAACAAACCTGCTTGTGTACGCGTATGAAGATGCTCTTGCTTTATTCCGCTGGCATATTGAACAGGCATATCAAAACCAGCAAAAGGAACAAATTTAGCCCCTGCCTGTTGGTGAAGTGCATAGAAAGGTGTGTGTAAAAGATTATTAGACATAGGAATAAACACACTATAAATTAAAGCAATTATTTTACTCTAAAATTAGTACTGATCTCAGCAATTTTAACCATGGCTAACAAAATAATATCGTCCAATAGAAATGCCTATCCAGACCATAAGGATAGTGATAAATACATTTGAAGCGATATTGATAACCGCCTTTTCAATTGCTCCCTGTTGTAAATACATAACAGTTTCAAAAGCAAAGGTAGAGAAGGTGGTAAATGCCCCTAAAAAACCAACTATAAAAAATGCTTTCCACTCTATACTTAGATGAAATTTATCTATCAACAACATAGTTAACAACCCTAACACAAATGAACCTAGTGCATTAACAGTAAGGGTTCCATAGACAAAATCCCTACCTAACCAATGATACATTTGATTAGAAACAATTGACCTAGAAATAGCGCCAAGAAAACCACCTGCGCCCACAGCTAAAATTTGCAATAAGTGAATATTGTGCATTTTTTAAAGACCTTCTATTTAACTATTGAAAGATGTGGTTTTTTCTTAAGTGGTTTTTGGGCAGTTTTATTAACTTCTTTGTGCTCATCGCCAGTAAACTCTTCTTTTGGAAACGGCATTCCCTGACCATTTTCACGGGCAAATATTCCAAGAACCGCTTCAGGAGGAAAACTTACTTCCTGCTCTTCACCTTGAAACCTTGCTCGAAAAGAAAACCAATCATTATTCAGTTCTAATTGTCTAACTGCATCGGGATGTACATTTAATACAATAATAGATTCCTGCACAAATTGTCGAGGGATTTTAATATTAGGGTAATCCGCATCTACCTGTAAATGCGGTGTCCATTCATTATCCACGATCCAATCAAACATGGCTCTAATAAGATAAGGGCGGTTAGAAAACTGCATTAAACTAAACTACATCTCTCATATCTAATTCATCATCAGAAAGAGAATCTCCAAATACTTCTCTAGAAAGAACCTTGTCAGAATAATCTCTAACAGCCTTAGCTGACTTAGGTAATTCAATCCCTAACATAGGTAAACGCCATAGTACTACGGCTAAGCTAACATCTACCAGAGTGTATTCATTGCTTAAAAAATATGGCATATGGTCAAAAACTGGAATCATTTGCACTAGTCGTTCTTGTAAATCACGACGAGCAATCTTAACTTCTTTATCATCATTACTAGTTTGGATAATATTTACTAGATGATACCATTCGGTTTCAATTTGTCGTAACATTTGACGAGCTCTTGCTTTAGCAATAGGGTCAACTGACATTAATGGTGGATGAGGAAATCTTTCATCTAGATACTCAATAATTACCTGCGGATCATATAAAACTAAATCACGGTCAACAAGAGTAGGTGTTGATGCATAAGGATTTAAATCTAATAGGTCGGCCATTGAAGCTGAGTCATTTGTGTCAATATCAACTATGTCTAACAAAATATCCTTTTCTTTAGCCATTAAACGCACTCTATGAGAAACAGGGCATGTAGGATCTGAATATAAAGTCATAGTGACGGTTTGTAGCGTATTATCAACTGCAACCATTGGGCATACTCCGAAAGTTTAAATTGTAAATATTTATTATACAACACCTGTCAAGTGCAAAATTTACCCCCCCCCCCCCCCCCCACCCCCAAAAAAATAAAAAATTAATTTAAAAAAGGAATTTATTATTATTTTT
>CAZMHA010000049.1:8042-10817 GCA_964565985.1 uncultured Piscirickettsiaceae bacterium
GGGAGGGAAAAAAAAAAAAATTTTTTTTTTTACCCCCCCCCCCAAAAAAAAAAATTACCCCCCCCCCCCCCCCCGCAAAACCATATTCTTATAAAGATTAAGTTCGCAAGAAGCTTTTAACTGTTTTTAATAGAAAATGGTAAAACCTGTTCTATACTTCCTTTGCCTTCAACAAGCATAAGCAATCTATCAAAACCTAGTGCAACACCTGAACAACTTGGTAGGCCTTGTTCAGCTAGGGCGAGTAATAGGTTTTCATCTAGTGGCATAATTTCTTTTTTTGCAACTGTTCTTTGTTGTTGATTAGCTAAAAATCGTTGTTGATATAGGTCTGCACCTTGTAATTCTAAATAGCCATTTGCTATTTCCATTTTATCTACAAATACTTCAAATCTTTCGGCGGTTACTTTATCTGCTGATATTTGTGCTAATGCCGCATCTTTTGCAGGATAATTATGTAAACAGGTGATTTTATTATTGCCTAAATTTGGCTCAACAACTTCTGTAAGAACCAGCTGCTCCCACAGGTTTTTATCATTCTCATCTACACCTACAACTTCCGCAACATTATGTACTTCTAAACATTGTTTGCAATTTTTAGCTGAAGCAGTATGAATATTTTCAATATTTGCAAAGGTTTTAAAGGCTTGTTGGTAACTAAGATACTCTACTTTTAAATCACCTAATAACAACTGAATAACCCTTGCTGTTTCTGTCATCATCTGCTGCAGACTATAATCTAATCTATACCATTCCAACATAGTAAATTCAGGTTGATGGCGAGGGCTTAAATCACCTTGGCGAAACACTTTTCCTAAATAATAAATATCTCCTGAGCCCGCACAAAGCAATCTTTTCATCGCATACTCTGGTGAAGTATGTAGATAATAATTAAGGTTACTGCCTAAATTAGGTAAATTAAGTTTGGTTTGGATAGAATCAAGATGAACATCTGCAGCAGTTGCAGAAGATAAAATAGGAGTATCTACTTCTAGCACTTTTTGCAGTTGAAAGAAGTGTCTAATTTTAAAAAAAGCATCGGCTCGTTTTTTTAAAATCGAAATCGACGCTGTTGGTAAATAACTGGTGTTACTTGGCACGCGAAATATATTCACCAGTTTCAGAATTACAAATTATTTTCTCACCTATGGTAATAAATAAAGGGACTTGTACTACTGCTCCTGTCATCAAAGTAGCAGGCTTACCTCCTGTACCAGCTGTATCCCCCTTCAATCCTGGGTCAGTATCTGCCACTTCCATAACAACTTGTTTTGGAGGAACTACCGCAATAGGATTATCATTCCATAATGTAACAGTACAATTAGCTTGCTCAACCAACCACTTCTCATAGTCAGCAATTGCAGAATGATTAGCTTGATACTGTTCAAACGAGGTTTCGTTCATAAAATGCCAAAATTCTCCATCAGAATATAAATACTGTAATTCTATATCCATTACATCAGCAGCATCCACCTTCTCACCTGACTTAAAGGTTTTTTCAATCATTCTTCCAGAGATTAAATTACGGAATTTAACACGGTTAAATGACTGACCTTTACCAGGTTGCACAATAGTATTATCTACAATAGTGCAAGGTTGCCCATCCATTAAAAATTTCAAACCGTTTTTAAATTCACTTGTGCTATAAGTTGCCATATTCATGTCCAGTCGATAAAATAATGTACATATTCTAACAAATGATAAAATAATGATTCAATCAATTAACCAACTCTGTGCACTTATTCAACTTTCACCCTCAGAGTTAAACCTAGACAAAAACAGCCCCTTTGCCCTAAAAGTACCAAAACACTTTGCGATGCAAATAGAAAAAAACAACCCTCAAGACCCGCTACTACTACAAATACTACCCGACCTGATAGAACATACAAAAAATATCGGCTTTAGTATTGACCCAGTAGGAGATTTACAATCTAACCCGATAAACAGCTTATTACACAAATATCACGGACGAGTGCTATTAATTGTCAGCCCTAAATGTGATATTCACTGTCGTTACTGTTTTCGTCGCCATTTCCCTTATGAACAAGCAAAAAAAAATAATTGGCAGCACGCTCTAGACTATATTTCTAAAGACACATCCATTAAAGAAATTATTTTTAGTGGTGGCGATCCTTTTTCTATAAACGAAAATATACTTATCGACCTGATAAAAAAAATAGAAACCATAAACCATATATCAACCCTAAGAATTCACAGCAGAACCCCAGTTGTAATGCCAAAAAAAGCCGACAAACCTAACTTAATTAAACTATTAAAATCCAGTCATCTAAATATTGTGCTAGTAATTCACTGCAACCACCCAAACGAACTAACCGCAGATACCGCTAAACTTTTTAAAAAATACCAACAAGCCAACATCACCCTACTAAATCAATCGGTACTTCTAAGCAAAGTAAACGACTCTGCCAACACGCTAGAACAACTAAGCCGAAAACTTTTTAAACAAGGAGTACTACCCTACTACTGTCACCTACTAGACAAGGTAAGCGGAGCAGAACATTTTTTAGTACAAAATCATAGGGGGGGGGTAATTTTAGAAGAACTACGCAAAAAACTACCAGGATACCTAGTACCAAAATTTATGACAGAAATTGAAGGAGAACCCTATAAAACACAATTGAAAGACTTTTAAATTACCATATGTTCCCCCAAAAAGAAAAGGGGAACATCAGTACCCTTTTACCTTAAATTAAACTAATTTACCCCTTGAACCAGTTCAAAAAACGGCGTTTTTGTTCCGTTTTAATCGGTAAG
>CAZMHA010000050.1:0-10798 GCA_964565985.1 uncultured Piscirickettsiaceae bacterium
CCCCCTTTTTATTTTTCTTTTTTTTTTTCTCCCTCCTTTTATCCCCCCCCCCCTTCGGGGGGGGGGGGGGGGGGGGGTAAAATTAGTATTAAAAGCTGTTATTTACCTAATGACACATGATAGTGCGGATCTTCTGATACATTTACTTCTACTAAACCATCGGCTTCTTTTAGTAGTTTTTGGCATTCATGACTTAGGTGTTTTAATACTATTTTTTTATTGCCTTCTTTGTATTTTTTTGTCAGGTTGTCTATGGCTTCTACTCCTGTATGGTCATAAACTCTGGAGTGCTGAAAGTCTATAACTACGCAACCTGGGTCGCTTTTTACATCAAACATTTCTAAGAAATTTTGGGCTGATGCGAAAAATAGTGGTCCATTTACTTTATAAACTTTTACTTGCTTGCCGTCTATTTCTTCTATTGAGGTTTCAAGAAGTATTTTTTGTGCATGTTGCCAAGCAAATACTAATGCTGCAACAACTATACCTGCAATTACGGCAACTGCTAAATCAAAAATAACGGTGAGAGCGGTAACTAAAATCATTACAAAGGCATCTGCTTTGCTCATGCCTCGCATGATGTTCCAGCTTGACCAATTGAAGGTGGCTATGACTACAAAAAACATTAAACCAACTAGGGCTCCAATTGGTACCATTTCTATCCATGAGGATAATACCAAAACTATCAGTAATAAACCAAAGGCGGCTGAAATACCTGATAGCCTGCCTGTTCCTCCTGAACTTACATTTATCATAGATTGCCCGATTAATGCACAGCCTCCCATAGTTCCAAAAGTTCCTGCGGTACAATTGGCTGCTCCTAAAGCTATACATTCTTTGTTACCTTTACCGCGAGTTTGGGTAATGTCATCAATCAAGGTCATGGTTAGTAGCGATTCTACTGAACCTATAATCGTTAATATAATTGCATAGGGTAAAACTATCCATAGAGTTTCTAAACTAAAGAAGTTGGGTGGTAAATTGGTTAACCAACTTAGTCCTTGAAAGCCTCCTTCATTACCATCTCCATAAACTAATGATTTTATCGTTCCAGATACGGCGGCCTTGTCCCCAACTGTTATGGCATTAATGTCGAAAAATATTACTGCTAGGCTTACAAATACTATTGCTGCTAAGGCTGATGGTATAGCTTTTGTTAAGTAGGGTAGTAGGTAAATAATTGCCATGGTTGCAACTATAATCATTATCATAATTGTCATAGCATCACCAGATAACCATGCTCCAGAGCTGTCTTTAAATTGGGTAAATTGTGCAATAAGAATAATAAGTGCTAGCCCATTTACAAAACCTAGCATTACAGAACTGGGTACCATACGAATAAATCGCCCCCACTTCATTAGGCCTATAAATATTTGAAATATCCCCATTAAGATAACCGCCGCGAATAGAAAAGAGGCTCCATTTTCCATAACTAGGTGCATCATTACCACTGCTAATGAACCTGCTGCGGCAGAAATCATGCCTGGACGACCACCAAATATTGCAGTAATAAAACCTACAATTATTGCAGCATACAGCCCAACTAGAGGGTGGACTCCAGCCACAAACGCAAAAGCAACGGCTTCTGGAACAAGTGCAAGTGATACGGTAATTCCAGATAGAGTATCTGATTTATATTTACGCCAGTCAAAAGCTGGGACAGCTCCGTTACTCATATTTTTTCCTATTAATTTTGGTAGCAAATTCTAACAGAAAACCAGTAGAATAGTTGTTGAAATAAGAACAAAGGAATTGTTTATGGATTTTATTAAATGGATTGTTTTTGGGGTACTTGGTTTTTTGCTGATTACTCACTTTGGCTTACACTTTTTTATAAAGTGGAATAAAAAACGCAAGCGAGCATTAAAAAAAGCTTCAGGTAAGTAACAAATCTAGCTATTAACTTCTTTATCAGCAAGACAAAGACGCTCAAATTCTTTTGCCGATAAAGCTTTGTTGAACAAATATCCTTGCCCCTCATCACAGCCTTGGTTTTTTAATATAGCTAGTTGTGCGGAGGTTTCAATACCTTCTGCCAGTACTTTTAAACCTAAACTATGCCCCATTTCTATGATCGCTTTTATAATAGCTCTTGCTTCTTCACTAAATTCAATATCATCAATAAATTTTTTATCTATTTTTACTCTATCTACCTTTAAGTGCTTAATGTAGGCTAGAGAGGAGTAGCCTGTTCCAAAGTCATCAATTGAAACTTCTAAGCCCTTTTCCTGTAAAGAAAGTAAGCAACATTTCTTTTGCCGGTCGCCATAACCAAAATCTTTCATCATTACAGATTCTGTAACTTCAATATCTATTCTATTTGGAGATAGACTGTAGTCATCAATGTAGTTTTTAACTCTTTCTACAAAACTACCTGATGATAATTGAATAGATGATACATTGATTGCCACTTTAGGTAAGGTGTTGGTTTTTTTATCCCAAATAGATATTTGTTTCATAGAGGCCTCTAAAACAAAGTCTCCTAGCTCATTAATTAAACCAAACTTTTCTGCTAATGGAATAAAGTCACTAGGGGGAATAAATGTTTCTTTTTTGTTATCTTTTTGTGGCCACCTTAATAAGGTTTCTGCTCCGCTTATTTTTAAGCCATCAAGTTTATATTGGGGTTGATAATAAACCTCAAACTCTTTGTTTTTTATTGCCTCTACTATCTTTTGTTCCATATCTAGCATATAGCTTAATTCTTGTCTCATTTCATTGCTAAATAAGCTATATTTATTTTTACCTGTTTTTTTAGAATGGTACATTGCGTAGTCAGCAAACTTTAAAAGTTGGTTCACATCTGTAGTGTCTGTTGGGTAGCTTGCTATACCAATACTACAACCAACTTCATGTACTATTGTATTATTTATTTCTATACTTTTTACTACATCTATAAAGTCTTGCGATAGTTTAGCTAGCTGTTCATTTGATTTTTCCCCTCTAACTATTGCTATAAATTCATCTCCACCTATCCTATAAATATTACTGTCTTCTTTGATTTTTTTTAATGCCTTTCTGCTAAAGTCATGTAAAAACTCATCTCCAACCTTGTGCCCATGATGATCATTTACCCATTTAAAATTATCTAGGTCTAGATACAAAATACTGAAACTATCTTTATAATTATTTATAACTTGCGATAGAATACCTCTGTTATAAGATCTTCTGTTGGGTAACATTGTTACAGAATCGAAGTTTGCGGAGTACTCTAATTCTCGTTGAATTTCCTTTAACTCTGATATATTTGTCAGAATAATTGAGTAATATTTTTCATCTATCTTTGATCTTTTAATTGGCTCTATCTTAAGAATAAAGCAATTTGAATGATCTAGTAAGCCCACCTCTCCTTGCCAATGTTGCTTTTTTTTAAATTTCTTTTTAATTTTTTGGGTATTAATATCTAAAAATGATTTTTCTAAAAAGTCCCAAACTTTTAATCCTTCTATCGTTTCTTTGTTGGCCATTATATTCAATAGTTTTTTGTTAGATATTTTCATTATTCCTTTACTATCAAAAACCCCAATAGCTTCAGACAAGTTGTGCATTAGTTGCTTGTCTAAAATTAGTTCTTTAGACCTTTCTTGTACATTCTTTCCTAGGCTATCTACTATAGATTGTTGCTCTTTTAGAAGGTTTGATATTTTTTTAATAGATATTAGTGCTATTGCAATTAAAAAAACTATTACGGGAAATAATATCAATAAAATAATTATAGAAATATACTTAATTTTCCGTTCATGCTCACCAAGCTCATGTAACATCTGCTCGTCATAGTCTTTTTTGAAACTATCTAATATAGATTGAACTTTTCTTTGTTCTGTAAATACAGTTTTGGTTAAATGCTCTAAAGCTAGCTCCTGCTTATTTTCTAGAAGAAGTTTATAAATAATTTCTTGGATATTTCTATGTTCTAGTAAAGTTTTTCTTATAAATTCTATGTGTTCTCTCTCGGCAGGTCTAGAGTACTTTTTTAAATTTAATATGGCATTGCTGGCAATAAGTTCTTGCCTATGTAGTTTTGTATTTAATTCATCTATTGCAAAAAAATCATCTGTATTTGCCATTCTTACAAGCAAAAGGCTTCTGTTAAAATTAGCTCTTAATATTTTACCAATGGAGTGTTCTTGCTCAACAACTATCGAGTAACTTTTAAAAGATTGTGATATTTTATGCTCATAATTTAAGAACATTATTACGGATATAACTAACATGACAAGGATAAAAATATATCCAAATATTAGGCTACTTAGCTCTTTATTATTTTGTTTCATAGGTTAAATTTAGGCAAGGTAACTGCAGCAATAATCCGTAGTAGAATGCACTTTTATACCAAATTTTGAATTAGCTGGCACTTGAAAACTTTTCCCTGCTGGAATAGTTTTCCAATTAGTTTCATTAGGTAACAAAATATCTACTTCTCCTGTAATCATTTCCATTGTTTCTGCAACTTTAGTAGCAAAAGTATATTCTCCTACCTGCATTATGCCTAGCGTTTTACTTGAGCCGTCAGCAAACTCTATTTTACGGCTGGTTACTTTACCATCATAATAAATATTAGCTTTTTTAGTAACCGTTACATTTTTAAACATTTCTACTTCCCTAGAACATATATTCTTATATTTTAATCCATTTATACGCTATAAATAGGCTAAATACAACTATAACAGCATTGAAAAAAAATGGATATTCTGCTCCATAGTTAAACCAAACATAACCTGCTAGCAACAGACCTAAACTTCCTCCTAGTCCATGGCTTAGCGAGGCATAGATTGCTTGCCCCCTACTTTGAGTTTTGCCAGTAAATAGATGGTCAATTAAATAGATCGCTGAGGCATGAAATAGTCCATAGCTTGCGGCATGTAATAGCTGTGCAATAAATAAAATACTGATACTATCAATACCAATAGGAATAACTAACCAACGCAAAACAGTAAGCCATAGGCTAATAATTAATAGGCTCTTGGCAGAAAACTTTTTAAATAGCGGTAGCATGTATAAAAATACTACTATTTCTGCAACTACTCCTACTGCCCAAAATATAGAAATGCTAGTTTTACTATAACCTGCATCGCTTAAAAATATGCTGTAAAAACCATAGTATGAACCATGCGAAAACTGAATTAGTAAACTAACTAGTAATAGTGCTATAACTTGGGGTTGTTTTATTATTTTCCAGAACTTACTGCTATCTACATTTTCAACAATTGTTTTTTCTTCTGCTAAAAACACCACTGCTAGCCAAATTAAAAACGCAAATATTAGCAGATAAAAAGGAAAACTTGCCATGCCTGTTTTATCAAAAACCCAACCAACTATAACCACTGCAAATACAAAGCCTACTGAACCCCACAGTCGTATCCGTCCATAACAGGATTTGTCTTGTTTAGCTTTTTTTATAGTATTAAATGTGTAGGATTCAAAAATTGGCAGTGAGGAGTGAAAGAAGAAGCTGAATATAAAAACTGCTAATAGCATCCATTCAAAAGATGACTGCCTGGCAAAAAATATTAATAAAATAAAGGTTACAAAGGCACTCCACTTAACCCAAAATACTTTTAGTTCTGTTTTATCAGCAATCCAGCCTAATAGGTTTGGGGCAATAAGCTTAGTTGCAACAAATATCGCCGATAACTGCCCGATTTGTATGGCATTAAAACCTAAAAAATCATAGTACAATCCTGCGTAGGGTACAAAAACACCAAATACGGTAAAGTAAAAAAAATAAAAACTAGATAGTTTTATTTGTGTAGAAACTTGTGGAAAGATACGAGGCAAAACCTCCCCCTTATAAATTTTCCATAGGAGCAACAACATCACCATTTTGCGCACGATTACGCATAAAGTGATCTAGTAAAATAATAGCTACCTTTGCTTCTGCAATTGGTGTCGCACGAATGCCTACACAAGGGTCATGGCGACCTTTGGTTACCATTTCTACCGCTTCTCCTGCACTATTTATACTTTTACCAGGGGTCATAATGCTAGAAGTAGGTTTTAGGGCTATGTGCATTACTAGGTCTTGCCCTGTAGAAATACCGCCTAAAATACCACCGGCATGGTTAGATAAGAAACCTGTTGGACAGGGAGACATTTCATCACGATTTTCTGTACCTAGCTTGCCAGCTACCGCAAAACCATCACCTATTTCGACGCCCTTTACTGCATTTATGCTCATTAAAGCATGGGCAAAATCTGCATCTAGTCGGTCAAATACTGGCTCACCTAATCCTACTGGTACATTTTTTGCCACAATGGTTATTTTTGCTCCTACTGAATTTTTTTGTTTAAGTAGCTTGTCCATGTATTGACGAATTTCTTCGGTCTTATCTTTATCTGGGCAAAAATATTCATTATCGTTATTAAATGGCCAGCTTATATTTTCAATTTTAATTGGTCCTAGTTGTGATAAATAACCTTTAACTTCAATACCCTGGCGTTCTTTTAAATATTTTTTAGCTATCGCTCCTGCGGCAACACGCATTGCAGTTTCACGAGCTGATGCTCTACCACCACCCCTATAATCTCTAAAACCGTATTTTTGGGTATAGGTATAGTCAGCATGTGATGGACGAAAGGTATCTGCTACCTTGGAATAGTCTTGCGATCTTTGGTCTTTGTTATGAATTAATAAACCAATTGGTGTACCTGTGGTTTTGCCTTCAAATACACCTGAAAGAATTTGCACTTCATCATCTTCACGACGAGCAGTTGCATGTTTTGACATGCCTGGCTTTCTACGATCAAGTTCGGCTTGAATATCTGCCTCACATAATTTCATGCCTGGCGGGCAACCATCAATAATAGCTCCTAAAGCAATACCATGACTTTCACCAAAAGTAGTAACTCTAAAATTTTTACCAATTGTGTTTCCTGACATTTTTTTCACCTTGTTTGTGTTTTATAGATTTTACCCTACAACGACATTAATGATGCACCATTTTCTTTTAACCATTGCTTTTGTTGCTTATAGTCTGGAGAAAATTTAACGACAGTTTGCCAGTATTGTTGGGAGTGATTTGGATGAATTAGGTGACAAAGTTCGTGAACAATTACATATTCAACTACTGATTTTGGTGCCATAGCTAGCCGCCAATTAAACTGAACCCTGCCGTCTTGGTAACAACTTCCCCATCTTGATTTGTAGTTTTTAATACTAATAATGGTAGGTTTAACATTAATGGTTTTAGCTATTGTCGGCAGGGTTGTATCTAGTAAATACTGTAACTGTTCGGTAAAAAAACTAACCGCTTCTTTTCTAGTTGCTATTGCCATTTCTTTTAGCTGTCTTTTTTGTTTACAGTAGATGGTTAGCGTGTCTTCTTCAAACTTGTAGTGCCTTTTTTTAACCTGAGTATGATGATCTTCTTTGTAAAGGATTTTTTCACCAAATAGTAATAACTCATTGCCAGATATAAAACTCATATGTTTAGGCATGTGCTGTTTTTGTTCAGCAATTTTTTGTAATAACCAGTCTTTTTCACTATTGATAAACAGGGCAATAGTTTCATCGGTCATATGTTTAGGAACCATTAAAGCTATACGATTTGGTTCTACTTTTAAACCTATCGAACCTTTTCTGTTAGTTTTTATTATTTCTATACTTTGTTGATCTATATTCATGAGCTAGAATATACACCATGACAAACATTTTAGAACAACAATTTTGTGCTTCTTTTGCTAATCAAACTATGGTTGATTGCTTGGCTGCAAATACTTCTTTTTCAAAACAACAACTTAAACGCTTTATGCAACAAGGGGCTGTTTGGTTACAAACCGAAAAACAAGATAAACCAAGCAGAGTTCGCCGTGCAAAAAAAACATTAGAAATGACCGATAAGATATTTTTTAATTTTAATGAAAAAGTATTAAATATTAAAATCACTCCTCCAAAGCTGGTCGCTGATGAAGTTGGTTTTAGCGTTTGGTATAAACCAAAAGGGGTTTTATGCCAGGGATCTAAATGGACTGACCACACCACTATTAATCGTTGGATAGAAAATGAATACAAATTTAATGGGCAATCCAGACCTGCAATTATTGTGCATAGATTAGACAAGGCGACTGATGGCTTAATTTTAATCGCACATAATAATAAAATGGTAAAACTACTTACTCAAGCCTTTAGCTCAAGATTAATTACCAAAATATACCAAGCAACGGTAACTGGTTATTTTAAAGATGCTCTTACTTTAGATGAAAAGATTGATGATAAAACTGCTATTAGCCACATTACCCCGATAAATTATAATCAAAAAAACAACACCACCCAGCTTAAAGTACAGATAGAAACAGGCAGAAAACATCAAATCCGTAGGCACTTGTCGCAAGCTGGATATGCAATTATTGGCGATAGATTATATGGTAATGCTGATGAAAGTTCACTAGATTTACAACTTACTGCAGTTTATTTAGCCATGGAACTAGATAATGTGGCATATAAGTTTTCTTTGCCAGATTTTGCCAAATAATAACTAACATTTTTTACAGTTTAAGCGCCCAAACTCTGCTTGCAGGTTAAAATGATTAATACCAAATTTTTCTTTAATTTCTTTTTCTATGGCTACTATAGTCGCTGTTGCTCGGCTAAGTGGTAAATCTTTGCTAAAACATAGATGTGCTTCTAGATTTATTTGATAGTCATTAAGTTGCCATAGGTGTATATGATGCACATTTTTAATACCAGCAAAACCAGTTATGTGCTGGGCTACTTCGGCTAATTTAATATTATTTGGTGAAAACTGCATTAACACACTAGTAGAATTTTTTAATAACCCCCAAGAAGCATAAATTAAATAAAAAGCAATTATAATGGTAATTAAAGCATCTACCCAATAGACTTCAAACAAGATAATTGCTACCCCACCAATTAATACCGCAATAGAAGTCATAACATCTGTCATCAAGTGTAAATAAGCCGCTTTAATATTGGTGTTATGCTCGGCATCTTTAGCTATTAAAACTACACTTAGCCAGTTTAAAACTACTGATAATAATGCTAAAGCCACTACCCAGTACCCCAAGACAACACTAGGATTAAAAAACCTTTCAACCGCTTCAAAAATAAGCATTATGCCAATCAAAACCAGTATTGCAGAATTAAATAATGCGGCTAAGGTTTCCGCTCTTTTATAACCAAATGTTTTAGTATCCGTTGCTTGTCTTTGTGCTAAACGATTGGTGGAATAAGCAATAACTAAGGCAACCACATCACTAAAATTATGTATAGCATCTGATAATAAAGCTAAACTACCAGATATAACACCTCCTACAACCTGTGCTATAGTTATGATAAAATTTAACCCTATTGTTAATAATAGTTTATTACCTGTTAGCTCGCCATGATGATGGTGACCAGCAGCTGAATGAGAGTGATTATGCAAAAATATAACCTTTTTTATTTAATGTATTCAAGGAACATTGTAAAGTGAAATGTTTATTATTACCAATAAAAGGAACTTATTATTACCAAGATTCTAAGCTTATAAAAAAATATTTAATAGTAGACCAGCCAGTTTTTTTAGTGGAAGAAAAACAAAATAAATTTGATCTAAATGCTGTTCAAATTTGGGTTTTTGTGGGTAACAAATCGACCTTATTAGGTTATATTCCAAGGCAAAAAACTAGACTTATTCATTTTCTAAAAAAAATAAATTGTCTGTTTAAAACCAAGCTTTATCAAATTTATTCCAATAATAAAATAGAGTTAAAAATTTCTTTGTGCTACTCCATATCAATAAAACAACAATTTTACTTTTACTGGTGGTTTATATCCCGTAAACTACAACAAATTCATTATGGTAAAAGTAAATTATGAGCAACCTTGAAAACCTCGCCCAACAACTTGAACAGGATACAAACTTTCAAGTTTTAAGAAAACTATCTCCTGCAACAGAGTTTCAACCAAGTAATGGGCAAGACCTGCATAAGGTTTGTGTTATAGATACAGAAACAACTGGCTTAGATACTAGCCAATGTGAGATTATTGAACTAGGTTATCAAATTATTGAATTTGATTCGCAAGGTTTTTTTTACAAGGTACTCAGTTCTAAAAACTTTTTACAAGAACCGGTTGGTGAAATATCTGCAGAAGTAACCCAAGTAACAGGCATAACTATTGACGATGTAAAAGGACAAAGTATTCCATGGCAAGAAGTTGAAGCAGACATGGCAGATGTACAACTTTGTATCGCCCATAATGCCAGTTTTGACCGCCCAGTTTTAGAAAGATTTAATAGTATTTTTGTAGATAAGGTGTGGGGTTGTTCAGTTGTACAGATTGACTGGTTTAACCTAGCTAAAATATCATCAAGAAGCCAAGAGTTTTTATGCTGGAAAGCAGGCAATTTCTTTTACGATGCTCACCGTGCCTTAGATGATGTACAAGCATTAACCCAATTGTTACAGCAACCAATTGCAGAACCACCCATGCCTGCATTTAATTTTTTATTACAAACTGTTCGTTTACAAAAAATATTAATAAAAGCAACTGGAGCCCCATTTGCAGTAAAAGACCAACTTAAAAGCCGTAGTTATCGTTGGAATGCCACAGAAAAAGTATGGCAAAAAACTCTAGATGCTAACCTGCAAAAAGACGAACTAGTATGGTTAATTGAAAACAACATACCAAACCCAACCATAATAAAACTTAAAGCAACTGATACCTTTTCGGTTAGAGCCACTTAAATATATAGGGCGGAAGTTAGCTCTAATAAAATTACAAAATTCGGGGGGGGGGGGGGGGGAAAAAAAATAAAAAATAGGTTTTTTGAAAGTTTTTTGCTAGCCCTCTTCCCCT
>CAZMHA010000051.1:0-10679 GCA_964565985.1 uncultured Piscirickettsiaceae bacterium
ATAAAAGTATTTTTGGGGGCTTTGGAGTGTTTATTTTTTATGGTAAAAAAAACCCAAAAAGGGGGGGGGGGGGGGTATTAATTACCGATAACAAACAACTAGCCCAACAAGCAAAACATCTAAGCACTACTGCAAAAGTTCCGCATCAGTGGCTGTTTGAACATGATGATATTGGTTACAATCTTAGAATGCCAAATTTAAATGCAGCACTAGGGGTTGCACAAATGCAAAAGTTGCCAAACTTTATTAAACAAAAACGAGTACTTGCTGATAAATATAGCCAACTGACCCAAAAAAAAAGGGGGGGGGGTGTTTTTGTCTCAAAACATGATCAACAGCCAAATAATTGGTTAAATGCTTTAGTCTTTTCTAACCTAGCGGAAAGAAATTCTTTTTTAGATGAAGCTAATAACGCAAAAATTCAAGCTAGACCTCTATGGACACCAATGCATAAGCTAGATATTTATAAAAATGAAATAAAAACAACCATGCAAAATACTGAATGGTTTGCAGACAGATTGGTTAATATCCCAAGTGGGGTAGTATGAAAACTCCTATTTTACTAATTGGGGGCGGGGGTCATGCTCTTTCTTTAATAAGCGTAATTGAAGCAACTAGCGAATTTGTAGTAGCAGGAATTGTAGAATCTACAAAAGAAAGTAACCACAAGCTATTAGACTATCCTATTTTAGGAACCGATCAGCAGCTAGCAGAATTATTAAAACAAATTCCAACTTGTGTTATAGCTATAGGGCAGGTAAAAACTGCAGATACTAGGAAAAAATTATTCGCACAAGCAACATTACTTGCCGCTAAATTACCCATTATTATTGCACCAAACGCACAGGTTGCAAGTTCCGCTAAGATAGGTAAAGGAACCTGTATCATGCACAATTGTATTGTTAGCCACCTAAGTACAATTGGAGACAATACGATTATTAATAACAAAGCACTAATTGAACATCAAGCAACTATTGGTAACCACTGTCATATTTCAACAGGGGTATTAATTAATGGCGGATCTAGCATAGGAGATGAGTGTTTTATTGGTAGCGGAACAGTCGTTTTACAAGGTATTAGTATTTGTAAAAATACTATAGTAGGAGCAGGTTCCGTAGTTATTAATAATATTACGGAAGCTGGCACCTATGCAGGAAACCCCGCGAGTAAAATACAGTGAAAACTTTTATTATTGCCGAAGCAGGGGTAAACCACAATGGCGATATTAAACAAGCTATAGCTTTAATAGATGCGGCAGTTAAAGCAGGTGCTGATGCAGTAAAATTTCAGACCTTTGTTGCAGATAAACTGGTAACAAAAGACTTACAGCAGGCTAGTTACCAAACAAAAAACACCGGCAAACAACAATCTCAATATCAATTATTAAAGAATTTAGAGCTATCTGCGGATGAGCATAGGTTGTTAATTGCACACTGCCAAGCTAATAATATTGAATTTATGTCCACTCCATTTGACCATGATAGTATTGATTTACTCGCCAGTTTAAATATGCAAAAATGGAAAATTCCATCTGGTGAATTACTTTCTATTCCCTATTTAAGAAAAATAGCTAAACTTAATCAAACTACAATTCTTTCAACAGGTATGGCAAGCCTAGACGAAATACAAATCTCGGTAGATACTTTACTAACAGCAGGTTTAGCAAGCAAAAATCTAACAATTCTACATGCCAATACCGCCTACCCAACGCCTTTTGAGGATGTTAATTTAATGGCAATGCAAACACTAAAAGAAAAGTTTGCGGTTAATGTTGGGTTGTCAGATCATAGCTTAGGCATTGAAGTACCGATTGCAGCAGTTGCTATGGGAGCAACTATGCTTGAAAAGCATTTTACACTAGATAAACAGCTACCAGGGCCAGACCATAAAGCTAGCCTAGAAACAGATGAATTAATTGCAATGGTTAAGGCTATTCGTAATATTGAAAAGGCGAGGGGGGGGGGGGTAAAAATAGCCACCGCATCAGAAAAAGGTAATAAATCTCTGGTGCGTAAAAGAATAGTTGCCAAAACTACAATCCTACAAGGAGAAGTTTTAACAGCAGAAAATATAACTTTAAAACGAACAGAGCAAGGGGAATCTGCCGTTTACTGGGATAAAGTTATTGGTAGCAAAGCTAGCAATAACTTCGTGGAAGATGAAGGCATAGTGCTATGAAAAAAATAGCAATAGTAACCGCAACTAGAGCAGAATATGGTCTACTATCTAACTTAATGGAACAGTTAGAACAAGATGCAGAAATAGAGTTACAGTTGTTTATAACAGGATCCCACTTACTAAAAGAGTCGGCAGAATCACTTGCCCAAATAAAACAAAAATATTCAATTAGTGCAGAAATCATTATATTGAAAGAAGATTCTAATAGTGATTTAGACATAGCCATTGCAACTAGTAAAGCTCTAGCAGGTTTTGCTACAGCTTTTGCTAAACATAACCCAAATATTGTAGTGGTATTAGGAGACAGATATGAATTGTTAGGAGTTTGCTCTGCCGCCTTATTAAGCCATATTCCCATAGCACATATTCATGGAGGAGAAATAACAGAAGGAGCGATGGATGATGCTATTCGTCATAGTATAACTAAACTATCTAATATTCATTTTGTGGCAGCGGAAGAGTATAAACAAAGAGTTATCCAAATGGGAGAGCAGCCAAATAGCGTTTTTAATGTTGGTGCAGTTGGATTAGATATAATTGACTCACTTAAGTTTTTAACTAAGCAACAGTTAGAACAAAATTTACAAATAGCATTAAATGGTAACCTTTTATTAATTACTTATCATCCAGTCTCATGGGGTTCTACCATGGGTGAACTGGTTCTACAAAAACTATTTTCAGTTTTAGAATTAATAGCAGATAAAACTATTATTTGGACAGGATCTAATGCAGATGCCTCAGGCAAGCAGTTAAATATAAAAATTAAACAATGGATTAAAAGACAACCCGATGCCCACTTTGTAAATTCATTAGGTTCACAACGATATTTAAGCCTAATGAAAGTGGCAGGGTTAGTGCTAGGTAATTCATCAAGTGGCATTATAGAAGCCCCTGCTCTAGGAATAGCAACGGTTAATATTGGTGAACGCCAAGCAGGTCGTTTAAAAGCAAGCTCGATTATAGACTGTGGTGAAACAAAAGCAGAAATTGTACAGGCGATTGAAAAAGCACTAGGTACAGATTTTAAAAAGCAAGCGGCTAGTACAAAAAGCTTATATGGTTCTGGACATACAACAGCAAAAATTATTGAGCATTTAAAAGTATTTTTAGATACTTCAACTAAGCAAAATTTACAAAAAAAGTTTAATGATTTAAATTTAGACCTAAACTAAACTAAATAAAATATAAGCCGTTAAACATTGTAGTTATTTATAAAAAGAGTTAGAAAAAATAAATGAGTTCTCTAAATATTTTAGCCTTAGTTCCTGCAAGGGGAGGTTCAAAAGGATTATCCCGTAAAAATTTATGTCCGGTTTTGGATAAGCCATTATTGCAATACACACTTGATGAAGCTAAAAAAAGTGAATTTATTACAGAGCTAATGATGAGTAGTGAAGATCAAGAGATTAATGATTTTGCAAAAACTCTAAATGTAAATGTTAACTATGTTCGCCCACAATACTTAGCGGAGGATGAGACAACTACGGTTCAAACCGTATTACATTTTTTAGACTGGATAGAAAAAAATTCACAACTTCCAGATTTATTAGTACTACTTCAACCTACATCACCCCTTAGAACATCGCAGCAGATAGATGAAGCAATTAAACAATTTATAGCTAGTGATAAAAGCTCATTGTTAAGTGTGCAAAAAATGAAAGAGCACCCTTATAAATGTATTAAAAAGTCAGCAGAAAGCTGGGATTATCTTGCTCAACCTACAAGCTATGTATCTAGGCGTCAAGATTATGATGATAGTTTTTATGTAATAAATGGTGCGATTTATATTGTTAGCCCTAAATACTTAAGAAAAAATGGCAAGTTTACAACAGGAGGAGACTCTGAATTATTTATTATGGACCCTGTGTCAGGGATAGATATTGATGATATAGCAGATGTATTTCAGGTAGAATCTTTATTAAAAATGAGAAAAATGCAGTTGGCATAAAGGCTAAAAAATGAAATTATTTGATTGGAAAGCTATTTCAGTAGATGCAGATGATAGTGTTAAGAAAGCCTTGACAGTATTGGATAAGCAAGCTATACAAATTATACTAGTTGTTTCCACTGCACAAGAGTTGGTAGGAACTATTACCGATGGAGATGTAAGAAGGGGACTGTT
Organism: uncultured Piscirickettsiaceae bacterium; assembly: GCA_964565985.1. Lineage (GTDB taxonomy): Bacteria > Pseudomonadota > Gammaproteobacteria > Thiomicrospirales > Thiomicrospiraceae > Hydrogenovibrio. Next base: position 4,301 of record CAZMHA010000051.1, read on the forward strand.
AAAGGGAGAGACCTTAGAGAGTTCAGTCGCAAAAATAATGAACAGATCTCCAACAATAGGCAACGAAGATGAAACAGAAACTGTTTGGCAACAGCACATAGAACGAAAATCCTTAAGACATTTACCTATTATCAATAGTAAACAGAAAGTTATTGGTCTTTACTATCATAAAGAACAAAAAACACCCCAAATTAAAAACCCCGTTGTTTTAATGTTAGGAGGATTAGGAACCCGCCTAAGACCTTTAACCGAAACTGTCCCTAAACCGATGTTACCAGTTGGTAACAAACCTATTTTAGAAACTATTGTCAAACATATATCAGAACAAGGGTTTACTGAATTTTACTTTTGTATTAATTATTTAGGCGATAAAATTAGCCAATATTTTGGTGATGGCAGTAAATGGGGAATTAACATCACCTATATTGAAGAAACCAAGCCTATGGGAACTGCAGGAGCTTTAAGTCTATTGCCTAGTTTGCCTAAATTACCCCTGATTGTTATGAATGGAGATTTATTAACTAAGGTAGATTTTATATCATTACTTGATTTTCATCTTGAACATAAAAATGCTATTACTACTTGTGTAAGAGAATATTCACATCAAGTTCCTTATGGTGTTATAGAAATGTCAGGTCAAGAAATAACTCAGCTAGTAGAAAAACCTATTTATCGTTATTTTGTTAATGCAGGCATTTATTGTTTAAACCCTAGTTTGATTACAGAAATTCCTACAAAAACTTTTTATGATATGCCAACGCTAGTTGAAGAGCAGCAAGCAAAATCTCAAAAAACTGGCGGTTTTCCTTTAACTGAATATTGGATGGATATAGGGCATATTCCAGACTATGAACAAGCCCAAGTAGATTATGAAACATATTTCAAAGAGTCTAATTAAAATTAGTTATTTTTTGTAGCTAAAGACATAAGTTTATCTACAACAGTGCTTTCAGGATCTAACTCTTTAATTTTATTAATGGCATTAACCGCTTCATCCATAATACCATTATGTATTAAAAGCTTTGCCAGCTTAACCCAGGTTCCAATATCATCTTCATGACTTTGTAAATAGTGAAGGTATATTTCGATGGCTCCTGATATATCACCCATAGCGGCTAAAATTCCTGCATAAGAAATATAATATTCATCAGAATAATTTACCAATACCTCAAGAGCATTCAAGGCACTATTATAGTCTTCTTGAGAAATAGTTATATTTACTACCCTTTTTAAACCTTCCATAAGCATTTTGTTATCTTCTATTTGCACATAATGGGTTAATGCTATCTCTGGTTGTTCCTTTAATTCATGCAAGTATCCTAAGCCAAGTTTGCATAAATCATTAGCATTTGAGCTATCCTTATCAGCAATATACTGAACTAATTCTTCTAATTCATCGAGCTTGCCATCTTCAAAATACCGTTGAATTCTTTCAAAGTTGCTTTTTGTACTATCTCCTCTCTTCTCTAATCTTTCTTTTAGTTTAGTATCAGTTTTTTTAAGTTCTTTATCAAAGGTTTCTAATAGTGATTTTATTTCTTCTTCATATTCAGCAGGAACAGAGTTCAGTTCAAAGCCATTCATTTTAAACCATACAATAGGGCGCCCATTCTCATGATGTTTTTTCCAACTATCAATTAACTTAGGTAGCTGTTTTGTGCCTTTAGTTTCATTTATTCTATGATTTAATTTATCTAAACCTTTTTCTATAGACTTTCGTAGGGGTATAGCAGAGTTTTTTAGGCCATCAAAGTAGTGAATAAAAGAGTTTTTCACATCATCATTAGTCATGTTCTCTTGATCTACACTAGGATCCATAAGGTCTTTATATGATTTTACCGAGTAGTCAAATATAAATTCATCATGCTCACCCATTGTTTTAACTAATTTTTTCTTTATTTTTATAACTTCATTGATTAGTTTGCTGGTTTTGTCTTCGTTTATAAATAGTTGTTTAGTTATCTTTTTACCTTGATTTGATTGAGTTACAACATCTTTACAAAGGTCTCGCATATCTTGTAAATAAGATTTCGCATAGGATAATTGAATCTTATAATCTTTAAGGTTAAATTGTAACTGTTGCTTTATTTCATTAATTGCTTGCTGCTTATTTTGTTTTGAGAGCTTTATATCTTTTGCCAATGAGTAGGGTATATTTTCAATCTTAGCTGACTCTTGGCTTATATTGTAAAAGTCGGTTTTAAAATTGTTTTTTAGATAACTTACTAAATCTTGCATAGCATTGCGAGCACTTGCAAAAACAGCAGTGGTTTCTGCAATTCTTCCAGAGTAGGTTTCTACACGATTAGCTGTATCAAACACAAACTTACCTATTTTTGATTCAACACTACCAGACTCATGAGAACTACCATCCTTGCTAGAACAAAAATCTACTCCAGAAAGAATAACCTGACTAGAGCTAATATAAGAAGCAACAGAAACCATAGTATTTGTTACGGTTGGTCCAACAACTTTTAAATTATTTTCTTCAGGCCTTTTTGAATCTGTCCAGGGAAACTTTAAACCTATATAAGACTTTAACCCTGGCCATTCAGCAACCAGCTTAGAGTTAACATTATTAGAATTAATTAAAATAGCATCGCCACTATTTATAAGTATAGTTTTACTATTGTCATAACTTACATCGTGTGGGTCAACACTTACAAAAAAATCAGGAGCTATGTTTTCTTTTTTTAGACGCTCTGCAATTCTTGCCGCAGCAAATATAACTAGTTTATCTTGGTTTTCTCTAACCCAGACAATATTTTCATCTAAAGAAGGCCCCCCCCCCATAATAATGGAAGTGAGGCCCTTTAAAGATTTAGAAATTCTATTTAAGGGTATTTGATTTACCGCAATATTTTGAATTTGACTATCAACAAAAATATGATTTGTTGCAAAACCAGATTGAGATGAAGAGAAAATATTAAACCTATCCAAAACATCTTGCCAAATTTCTTGATATACATCGGAGCTAGAGTCAATAACAGCAAGAGAACGAATTAAACTGTGCCTATTATGCGAAATATAGTCGGTATAGTCCTGTGCGATATCTTCAAAGGTAGCATCAAAAGGAAGTATCTCTATAAGCTTTTCATCAAAGTCATAGTTATTTTCAATATAAGAAATCATTTCTGGTTTTTCTAAAATAATATATTTTCTAGATTTACCTGCTTGGTGGTTTTTAAGATAAGGAATTAACAATCCAGAATCAGAGCCAACAACTATAGATAAAGTACTTTCGGAATTAAAAACTTTACTAAAAACCTTATTAAAGGTTGCTGTTGCCCCTATGTTATCAAAAGCCTTGTCATTGATTTCTGTAAAATAAGTATCGCCAAATGAATTTGTATAGGTGTTTTTTGTATTTATTTTTTTCATATTTTATAAGTAAGGGTTATATAGAGTTTAGTTTTAACCATAACAGTAATCATGCCAAAAATAAAAACATTTTTTACTAAAGGTTTATAAATACCTGCCGTTACAAATAGTGAGGCAGACTAATCTTTAAATAAAATATGTAAAAAGTTTGCTCAACTTATAGCCAACATTTGTTGTAAAGGCTTTAAAATGTTAATTATAATAGATACTTATTTATAGGAGGTAGCTAAGTGATGAATACAATAAATGATAAGGTTGCAATAACTAGTTACGCACCTTCAACTGCTAATGCAGTAAAAAAGGAACAAGGGAGCTCTATAGTTACTAGAGAAAAAACTCCTGAGATTAAACCTGACACTGAACAAAATACTCCTGTCATAAAAAGGGTGGAGAGTAAAGGTTCAGAAACTGACTTGGATAATCTTGTTTCAATCATTAATGCTAAATTAGCTGCCGCCAATGATTTTATTTCTTTTACAAAAGATGAAATGTCAGGAAGAAATGTTTACTCTTTAGTAGACTCAGAATCAAAAGATATAATTAAACAATTCCCCTCTGAAGACTTTTTAAAAGTCTCTAGAAAAATCCAACAATACTTAGAATCTAATTCTAAGGAGCAGGGATTGAGTGAAAGTATAGGTAATTTAGTTGATTCTTCGGCGTAATTTGCATTATTAATTAATTTTTAAAAATAAAAAGGCGGGCTAAACCCCGCTTTTTTTATGGGTTTAATGTTTTTTTTAATAAAAGCCTTAAGTTTTTTGAATAGTGCCGATAACTTTGTTGAAGGAAGATAATGTTATTTACTTATTTTTTAGTGAGTTTTAATTTATCTTTAATTTACAAATAGTTTTTAGGAGAAGATATTATGGCAATGGTAATTAATACGAACATGGGTTCGGAAAATGCGATTAGATTATTAAATCGTTCGCAAGGTGAAATGTCAACATCAATGGAGCGTTTGACTTCTGGTTTGCGTGTAAACAGAACTGCAGATGATGCGGCTGGTAAAGCGGTAATAACTGGTATGACTACACAGGTTCGTGGTACAGATATGGCAATGCGTAATACTAATGATGGTATTTCATTAGTGCAAACAGTAGATGCTGCAGCAGAAGAAACTGTAAACATGCTATACCGTATTCGTGAATTAGCTATTCAGTCAACTAACGAAACCTACACATCTGGTCAAAGAAATCAAATGCAAGTAGAGGTTTCTCAGCTTAAAGTAGAAATTGATCGTATTGCTGATACTACTAAGTTTAACGGTGTAAATCTGATGAATAGTGCGGATGTTATTTCTATCCATGCTGGTTGGGAAACTGCTGATGATAATACCATTCAAATCTCTCTAAAAGATCTTAATGTATCAGCTCTAGGAACTTCTGGAACTGTAAATACCGCGGCATCTGCTTTAGGTGTAATGAGTCAAGTAACGGAAGCATTAAGTGCTATTTCTAAAGTTCGTGCTAGTTACGGAGCTCTTCAAAACCGTATGGATTACACTCTATCTAACTTGGAAAGTGTAAACGAAAACATTAAATCAGCTAGATCACAGATAGAAGATGCGGATTTTGCTAGAGAAAGTGCTAACTTAGCAAGAACTCAAGTATTACAACAAGCTGGTATGAGTATGTTGTCACAAGCTAACCAATCTTCGCAAAATGTATTAGCTCTATTGCGTTAAGGTAAATCTTTATATAGTCCATGTTCATCATGGCTATATAATTATCTAAAAACGGCATTTCGTATTATTTACGACTTGCCGTTTTTTTCTGTCTGTAATAAATTAATTTATTTATAGTTTTTAATTAAAGAATTATTGGTTCTAGCCGATAACTTTTATGAGAATAATTATATTATCTTTTTTTATAAATACTAAGTTACAACTAAATAAAGTAGGAGAGAGATATTGTGGCAATGGTCATTAATTCGAACATGGGTTCGGAAAATGCGATTAGATTATTAAATCGTTCGCAAGGTGAAATGACAACATCTATGGAGAGATTGACTTCTGGTCTGCGTGTAAATAGAACTGCTGATGATGCGGCTGGTAAAGCGGTAATAACTGGCATGACTACACAAATTCGTGGCACAGATATGGCCATCCGTAATGTAAATGATGGCATATCATTAGTGCAAACGGTTGATGCGGCGGCAGAAGAAACCGTAAATATGTTATACAGAATGCGAGAACTATCTGTACAAGCTGCAAATGAAACCTATACTTCAGGGCAAAGAAATCAAATGCAAGTCGAAGTATCACAACTTAAAGTTGAAATTAATCGTATTGCAGACACCACTAAATTTAATGGTGTAGAGCTAATGGCAGCAAATGATATTATTTCTATACATGCTGGTTGGGAAACGGATGCTAATAATACGATAAGAATATCATTACGAGGAATGCGCACTACAAATTTAAATTTAACTACTAATACGGTTAATACAGCAGCTTCTGCTTTAGGAACTATGAGTGCTGTTACTAGGGCTCTTAGTGCTATTTCCAAAGTTAGAGCGGGATATGGAGCTGTACAGAACCGCATGGACTACACTATATCTAACTTAGAAAGTGTTAATGAAAATATAAAAGCTGCAAGGTCGCAAATTCAAGACGCAGACTTTGCTCGAGAAAGTGCTAACCTGGCAAGAACTCAAATACTTCAACAGGCTGGAATGAGTATGCTTTCACAAGCAAATCAATCCTCCCAAAATGTACTCTCTTTATTAAGATAGGTCTAAAACTAATTAATTATGACTAATCCCACGAAGAGTAATTCTTTTAGCTAGCTATTGCAAAAAATGATAACGCAGTAGGTGATAACTTGGCTAGCTAGAAGACTTGCAGAATTTTATGTTAGTTGTTAAGTTCTTCCTTAAGTTAGGCTTTTTTATTTATATCACCTCTTAATCCCTAATAAAACATAGCTATTGTTTTTTTATCAATTATTTTCTAAAGTTTTTTTTTAAATGCCGATAACTAAACTGAAGGCAACAA
>CAZMHA010000052.1:0-10588 GCA_964565985.1 uncultured Piscirickettsiaceae bacterium
GGAGGATTTTAGTTACCTAAACCCACATTGTCAAGCTATAAGTTTATTAGCCTTCTTGTGGAGACTAATAAATTTATTCTTGATCTTATTTTGTTGTTTCCACAACTGTATTTCCATCAACCTCTTCGTTGCTAACTTCTTCAACATTATTAGTCTCAACTTCAGCTTCTGGAATAGCATCTAAAGAAATTTTTGGGTCATCTATTTCACCTGTTGAGGTTTCTAAGAACACTGATAATTCTTTTTCTATTTTATCATTGGCTTCTTTACGAGCTTGGTGATAGGCAAAACCTGTTCCCGCAGGAATTAATCTTCCTACGATTACATTTTCTTTAAGCCCAACTAGCTTATCTTTTTTACCACTTACCGCAGCTTCAGTAAGAACTCTTGTTGTCTCTTGGAATGATGCTGCAGAGATAAATGATTCTGTTGCTAGTGATGATTTAGTTATCCCTAGTAGTATGCGTTGATAAGTTGCTTCAACCTTACCTTCTTCACGCATTTTTTTATTCATATCTAGAACTTTAGAATACTCGGCTTGATCTCCACGAATAAAGGTTGTATCGCCAGAGGCTATAATATTAACCTTTCTTAGCATTTGTCTAACAACAGTTTCTATATGCTTATCATTGATTTTTACACCCTGTAAACGATATACATCCTGTACTTCATCAACAATATATTTTGTTAGGGTTTCAACACCAAGTAATCTTAAGATGTCATGTGGATTAGGACTACCATCAACAACAACATCTCCTTTCTCTACTCTCTCTCCTTCAAATACATCAACTGTTCTCCATTTAGGGATAAGAGTTTCATGCTGTTCTCCAGATTCTTGAGTAATTACTAAGCGTTGTTTACCTTTAGTTTCTTTACCAAAACCAACAACACCTGCAACCTCAGCCATAATAGAAGGGTCTTTAGGTTGTCTAGCTTCAAATAAATCGGCAACTCTTGGAAGACCACCGGTAATATCTCTGTTTTTAGAAGACTCTTGAGGAATTCTTGCCAAGATATCACCAGAACCAACCATACTTCCTTCACCAACAATAACTGTTGCATGCTCTGGAAGGTAATAAATTGCAGGGGTAGTTGTTCCAGGGAAAACTACTGATTCACCAGCTTTATCTACAAGCTGCACAAAAGGTCTTACTTCTTTTGCAAGAGCACTTCTGTCAATACTGGCTTTCACTACAAATGAAGTTAAACCAGTAACTTCATCTATATTTTCTTCAACTACGCCTTCAAAATTACCAAACTTAACTTCACCTTGTGCTTCTGTAACAATTGGGTGAGTATGGGCATCCCAGTTAGCTAATACATGACCAGATTTAACTTTGCCACCATCTTTGACGGTAATAAATGCTCCATAACCAATTCTATAACGCTCTTTTTCACGACCAGACTCATCTAGTACAGAAATACTTCCAGAGCGAGAAACAACTACTATTTTCTTTTCTGAGTTAGTGATAACTTTTAAATTATCAAATTTAACAGTACCTTTGTGTTTTATTTCAATATAGTTTTGAGTAGCTGTTGCCGATGCTGTACCACCTATATGGAAGGTACGCATTGTAAGCTGAGTTCCTGGCTCACCGATTGATTGTGCTCCCATTACTCCGACAGCTTCTCCTAGGTTAACCATATGCCCACGAGCTAAATCTCGACCATAACAATTTTGACAAATACCAAACTTAGTTTCACAGGTAATTGGTGAACGAACTTGTACATTATCAATACCAGCTTCATCAATCTGTTTTACTCGTCTTTCATCTAGTAAAGTATTTCTTTCAACAACCATTTTGCCATCTGAGTCTAGCAAGTCTTCAGCGATAACACGCCCAAGAATTCTATCTGCTAGCTCTTCTACAACATCTCCACCTTCAACTCTAGATGAAACATATACGCTTGATAAGGTTCCACAATCTTTTTCTGTTACCACAACATCTTGTGCAACATCAACTAGTCGTCTAGTTAAGTAACCAGAGTTTGCTGTTTTCAAAGCAGTATCCGCCAAACCTTTACGCGCTCCGTGAGTTGAGATAAAGTACTGAAGTACATTTAAACCTTCACGGAAGTTAGCCGTAATTGGTGTTTCAATGATTGAACCATCTGGTTTTGCCATTAGTCCACGCATCCCACCTAGCTGACGCATCTGTGCAACAGAACCACGGGCTCCAGAGTCGGCCATCATATAAACAGAGTTGAATGATGACTGCTGTTCTTTTTTCCCTTTAGAGCTAACCACTGTTTCTGTTTGTAGTTCGTTCATCATCGCCGTAGTAACTAGTTCATTGGTATGAGACCAAATATCAACTACCTTATTATAGCGTTCTCCTTCTGTAACTAGACCCTGTTGAAATTGGTTTTGAATTTCTGTGACCTGCTCTTCCGCTTTATTAAGAATACCTGCTTTTTCATCAGGAATTAACATGTCATCTAAACAGAAAGATAAACCCGCCATAGTTGACCATTTAAAACCTGCATACATTAACTGATCAGCAAAAACAACGGTTTCTTTTGGCCCTAAAATACGATAACAAGCATTTAGTGCCTTAGATACATTTTTCTTAGTAAGTTTTATGTTAATTAAATCATAGCTAAGACCATCAGGCAGTAACTTCATCAAAATAGCACGACCAACAGTAGTATCAACTATTTTGTTAACATCTGTACGATCACCATCTTCACCAACCAGAGTGTGCTTTATTTTTAACTTTATTTTTGCATGTATTTCTACCGCTTTAGCTTCTAATGCTCTTTGCACTTCTTGCCAATTAGAAAAGGCTTTTCCTTCTCCTTTAGCATTAATTGACTCTCTTGTAATATAGTACAGACCTAATACAACATCCTGTGAAGGCACTATAATCGGCTCACCATTAGCAGGAGATAGAAGATTATTAGTTGACATCATTAAGGTACGAGCTTCAACCTGTGCTTCTAAAGACAATGGTACATGCACCGCCATTTGGTCACCATCGAAATCGGCGTTAAATGCCGAACATACTAGTGGGTGCAAGTTAATTGCTTTATCTTCGATTAATACTGGTTCAAATGCTTGGATACCTAATCTATGCAATGTCGGGGCACGGTTTAATAATATAGGGTGTTCGTGAATTACTTCATCTAACACATCCCATACTTCTGGCAGTCCTTGCTCAACCATTTTCTTTGCAGATTTAATGGTAGTCGCTTGCCCCCTTTTTTGTAAAAGACTAAAGATAAATGGCTTAAATAATTCAAGAGCCATTTTTTTAGGAAGACCACATTGGTGCAATTTTAAAGTAGGCCCAACCACAATAACTGAACGACCAGAATAATCTACTCGTTTACCAAGTAAGTTTTGGCGGAAACGCCCCTGCTTACCTTTAATCATGTCTGCTAAAGATTTTAGCTGGCGTTTATTTGTGCCAGTTACCGCACGACCACGACGACCGTTATCTAACATAGAATCCACAGATTCTTGTAACATGCGTTTTTCATTACGCACAATAATGTCAGGAGCCATTAAATCTAATAGTCTCTTTAAACGATTATTACGGTTAATAACACGACGATACAAATCATTCAAATCCGAAGTAGCAAAACGACCACCATCAAGTGGAACTAATGGGCGCAATTCTGGTGGCAATACTGGTAAAACATCTAACAGCATCCACTCAGGCTTATTACCTGATTTAATAAATGAGTCTAATATTTTTAAGCGTTTTGAAAATTTCTTTTGTTTTGTTTCGGAATTAGTTGCTTCCATCTCTTCGCGTAAACGAGTAGATTCTTCACCTAAATTAATAGATTGCAACATTTTTTTAATGGCTTCAGCACCCATTTGTGATTCAAACTCATCACCGTATTCATCTAAAGCATCTAAATACTCATCTTCTGTCAATATTTGCCATGGCTCTAATGGCGTTAATCCTGGATCAACAACCATAAACACTTCAAAATATAATACTGCTTCAATTTGCTTTAATGTCATATCTAACATTAAACCAATTCTTGAAGGTAAAGACTTTAAGAACCAGATATGAGCAACACAAGTAGCTAAGTCAATATGCCCCATACGCTCACGACGAACTTTAGATTGAGTTACTTCAACCCCACATTTTTCACAAACTACTCCACGATATTTAAGACGCTTATACTTACCACACAAACACTCATAATCTCGAATAGGTCCAAATATTTTTGCACAGAACAAGCCATCTCTTTCAGGCTTAAATGTACGGTAATTAATGGTTTCAGGCTTTTTAACTTCACCAAAAGACCATGAACGAATTTTCTCAGGTGAAGCTAGAGATACTTTAATTGCATCGAAGTCACTTGATGCATTTTGTTTTTTTAGAAATCCTAATAAATCTTTCATTATTCTTGCTCCAACTCTATATCAATTCCAAGGGCGCGTATCTCTTTTCTCAATACACTAAATGATTCTGGTATACCAGGTTCCATATACTCATTACCGTCCACAATGTTTTTATACATTCTTGTTCTTCCGTTCAAGTCATCAGACTTAACTGTAAGCATCTCTTGTAGAGTAAATGCAGCACCGTAAGCTTCTAAAGCCCACACTTCCATTTCTCCAAATCGTTGCCCACCGAACTGTGCTTTACCACCAAGAGGTTGCTGAGTAACCAAGCTATAAGGCCCAGTAGAACGAGCATGCATCTTGTCATCAACAAGGTGATTTAACTTAAGGTAGTACATATAGCCAACAGTAACTGGTCTATCAAACTTTTCGCCGCTAATTCCATCATATAAGTCCATCTGACCTGACTCAGGTAAATCTGCTAAACGAAGCAGTGCTTTAATTTGCTGTTCTGAAGCTCCTTCAAACACTGGAGAAGCCATTGGCACACCTTTACGCAAGTTACCAGCTAATTCAATGATTTCAGGATTGGTAAACTTTTTAAAGTCTACTCCTTGCCCTTCTGTTTCATTATAGATTTTGTCGAAGAAACTTTTCAATTCTTTAACATCCGCATTTTCTTTAAGCATGGCATCAATCTTATCACCCAGACCCCAAGCGGCTAAACCTAAGTGAGTTTCTAATATTTGACCAACATTCATACGCGAAGGAACCCCAAGAGGGTTAAGACAGATATCAACAGGACGACCTGTTTCATCATAAGGCATATCTTCTACCGCACAAATTCTAGAAATAACACCTTTGTTACCATGACGACCCGCCATTTTATCACCAGGCTGAATTTTTCTTTTAACAGCTACATACACTTTCACCATTTTAGAAACACCAGGTTGCAAATCATCACCTTGAGTTAGTTTTTTCTTTTTTTCTTCAAAAACTTCATTTAACTCGGCTCTACTTTTAGCAAGTTGTTTTTCTAAGTTTTCTAGCTGACTAGATAACTTTGAATCTTCAACATTCAAGCCAAACCATTTCTCTGATTCTGTACTTTTAAGAAGTTCAGCAGTTACTTTAGACCCATTAACTAATTTTTGATCTAGCAGTATAGACTCTGCTCTTTCAAAAGTATCTACCTCTAAAATAGAATATTTTTCATCAATATCCTTGCGAACTTTTTGCAATTCTTCTTCCTGAATTTCTAAAGCACGGGCATCTTTTTGAATACCTTCTCTAGTGAATACTTGCACATCGATAACAGTTCCCTCAACACCTTTGCTAACACGCAAAGAAGTATCCTTAACATCAGACGCTTTTTCTCCAAAGATTGCTCTTAGTAGCTTTTCTTCAGGAGTTAACTGAGTTTCTCCTTTTGGAGTTACTTTTGCTACTAAAATATCACCTTGCTTAACTTCCGCACCAACATAAATAATACCGCACTCATCTAATTTAGATAGTGCAGACTCACCAACATTAGGAATATCTGCAGTAACTTCTTCTGGCCCAAGCTTAGTATCTCTCGCTAAACAAGTTAGCTCTTCAATGTGCACTGTTGTATAACGATCTTCTTGTACAACTCTTTCTGAAACAAGAATAGAATCTTCGAAGTTATAACCATTCCAAGGCATAAATGCGATACGCATATTTTGTCCAATCGCTAGTTCACCTAAATCAGTAGAAGGACCATCAGCTAAAACATCTCCTCGCTTAACCAATTCACCAGCTTTTACAATAGGTTTTTGGTTAATACAAGTGTTTTGATTAGAGCGTTGATACTTGACAAGGTTATAAATATCAACCCCTGACTCACCATCTGCAATTTCATCTTGGTTAGCTCGTACAACAATACGTGAAGAATCTGAAGAAAGTACTCTTCCTCCTCTTTCAGAAACCACTGTTACTCCTGAATCTATAGCAACAGTTTTTTCCATTCCTGTACCCACTAAAGGCTTGTCCGCTCTTAAGGTAGGAACTGCTTGGCGTTGCATGTTAGAACCCATCAACGCACGGTTAGCATCATCATGTTCCAAGAAAGGAATTAAAGATGCCGCAACAGAAACGATTTGCTTAGCAGAAACATCCATATAATTAACATCTTTTGAAGATGCTAATACAGTTTCATTCTTATGCCTTGCTGTTACAAGATTATCAATCAACTTACCTTTAGAATCAACATTAACACTTGCCTGTGCGATTACAAAACCAGCTTCTTCAATCGCTGAAATATAATCAACTTCATCGGTTACTTTTCCATTAATCACTTTACGATAAGGGGCCTCTAAAAAACCATACTTATTAGTTCTTGCATAAATTGCTAAAGTATTAATTAGACCAATATTTGGTCCTTCTGGAGTTTCAATTGGGCAAACGCGGCCATAATGAGTTGGGTGTACATCACGAATTTCAAAACCTGCTCTTTCACGAGTAAGACCACCTGGTCCAAGTGCAGAAACGCGTCGTTTGTGCGTTACTTCTGAAAGTGGATTTACCTGATCCATAAACTGAGATAACTGACTTGAACCAAAGAACTCTTTAGTCGCAGCAGACACTGGCTTAGAATTAATCAAGTCTTGCGGCAATAAAGCATCCGTTTCGGCATTATTCAAACGCTCTTTTACCGCTCTTTCTACACGAATAAGACCTACACGGAAAGCATTTTCTGCCATCTCACCAACCGCTCTAATTCTACGGTTACCTAGTGTATCAATATCATCAACAGAGCTCGCACCATTACGAATGTCAAGAAGTTCTTGAACCACATCAATAATATCTTGTGGCTCTAAAACACTAACACCCTCATCTTCTTTACGACCTAAACGGCGATTTAATTTCATTCTTCCTACATTAGACAGGTCATACCTTGCGTCATCAAAGAACAAACTCTTAAACAAAGATTCAGAAGAATCTTTTGTTGGTGGCTCACCTGGGCGCATCATGCGATATATTTCAATTTGAGCTTCTAATTTAGTTAGAGTGCTATCTATATTTAGAGTATCTGAAATGTAAGGACCATTAATATGCGGGTCAATATAAAGAGTTCTAAATTTAGTTTTGTTTACATTCTTTATCGCTTCAATCATTTCTAAGGTAATTACTTCATTTGCTCTGGCAACTAACTCACCAGTTTTTGAATCCATTATTCCTGCTGACAATACTTTACCAAGCATAAATTCATCAGGAACAACTACAGATTTAAGTTTAGCTTCTGTAAATTGCTTAATGGTACGAGCAGTTATTTTCTTACCCATTTTTATGATTGCTTTACTGCCATCCATAAAGTCAAAAGCAGCGCTCTGACCTTTTAAATGTTCAAGGTCAAGCTCCATCACAAATTGTCCCTTAACTAAAGAGAAAGAAGAGTGTTCAAAGAATGAATCTAATATTTGTTCATTAGTAAGACCTAATGCGCGCAAAATAATAGAAACTGGTAATTTACGGCGTCTATCTATTCTAACGAAAACACAGTCATTATGATCAAATTCAAAATCTAACCAAGACCCACGATAAGGAATAATTCGAGCATTAAACAGGATTTTACCTGATGAGTGAGATTTTCCTTTATCACTATCAAAAATAACACCTGGTGAACGATGCAATTGAGTAACTATAACTCGCTCAGTACCATTAATAACAAAAGTACCATTGTCAGTCATTAAAGGGATATCACCTAAATAAACTTCTTGCTCTTTAACATCTTTAACTGGTCTTTTACCTGCTGGAGCATCTTTATCAAAAAGAACTAGGCGCATTTTAACTCTTAAAGGAGAAGCGTAAGTAACCCCTCTCTGCTTACATTCTTTTACATCAAACTCTGGTTGCCCAAGATTATAACTAACATATTCTAAGTCAGCTGTACCAGCTACACCATGGATTGGAAAAACTGATGTAAATGCAGAGTGCAGCCCAGTAACGGCTCTTTTTAAAGGTTTAATATCTTTTTGCAAAAAGTCTTTAAAAGACTCTTTTTGTAGCGACAACAAATATGGCACTTCAAGGATTGAAGTGCTATTCGAAAAATCTTTACGGATTCGTTTCTTTTCAGTTAAAGAATAAGTCATGTATTTTCCTAGAGTTTTAATAAAGAAACAAAATTTCTTTATAATTATGAAAGCCTTGTTAGCCTCCAAAAAATGCGTAAAACTGTAAATACAGAACTGTTAATACAGCCTCTATCAGTCACACTTTTACACACTGCTTATAAACGGCAAAAGGCCAACGCAAAAAGCGTCAGCCACATTGTCGTTTTAAAAGAAAGATTAAAAAATTAATCTCCTTTTTTAAAACGAGTGAAGAAAGTTATTATTTAACTTCTACTTCAACACCAGCATCTTTAAGATCCTTAGCTAAAGCTTCTGCTTCTTCTTTAGAAACACCTTCTTTAACTACGAAAGGAACGCTTTCAACAGCACCTTTTGCATCTTTAAGACCTAAACCTGTTGCTGCACGAACTGCTTTGATAGCGGCAACTTTATTCTCGCCGGCACCAGTTAATACCACATCAAATTCTGTCTTTTCATCTACTGAACCAGTTGCATCACCAGCAGGACCCGCAACTGCAACTGCTGCTGCAGATACACCAAATTTCTCTTCCATTGCTTCAACTAGTTCCACAACTTCCATTACTGACATCTTCGCAACTGCGTCTAAAATATCGTCTTTTGTAATTGCCATTTCATTCTTCCTTAAATTTTATTTAACTAAGTAGCTTCAAAACTTTTTAAGCTGCTTCTTTTTGTTCTTTAACTGCAACCAAACCACGAGCAAGTTTTGCAACAGGCTCTTTCATTACATACAATAACTTCGATAAAGCTTCATCATATGTCGGCAATACCGCTATTGTGCTTAGGTGTGAAGAATCCAACACTCCATTACCAATAGATATTGATTTAACAACTAACTTATCATTTGCTTTTGCAAAGTCTTTAAAAATGCGTGCCGCATTCCCAAGCTCTTCACCAGAGAAAGCAAAGATTAAAGGGCCGGCAAGAGTATCTGCCATATCTTCAAACTTTGTTCCCTTAACTGCACGACGCACTAAGGTGTTTTTAGCCACTTTAATTTGTACATTTGCAGCTCGTGCGTTAGCACGAAGCTCAGTTAATTGTGTTACAGACAACCCTCGATATTCCGCTGTTACCATTGAACCTGACTCTGCAGCAATAGCAGAAACCAGCTCAACAACAGCTTTTTTATCATCTAAATTGAGTGCCATAAAACCTCCAACTTAGTTTGATTTATAAAAAATAAATCAAACTCTTCCATCTACGCAGGCTTATTACAATTAAGAGTGAAACGATTCACTCGCCTGCGGTCTGCGATGGGTGCTCACCTAAGTAAGATAAATTACTCAAGGAGTCCCATTACGCATTCTTTAACCCATATATAAAACAGGTTAAAAAAATCTTTTTATAAACCAAAGCTTACAAGCTAGATTGATCAATCAAAATACCTGGACCCATTGTGCTTGAAGCAGATATCTTTTTAATGTAAGTACCTTTTGCAGATGATGGTTTAGCTTTATTTAAATCTTCTAGTAATGCATTTAAGTTTTCTACTAACTTTTTTGGAGCAAAATCTACCTTACCAATAGAGGCATGGATAATCCCTGCTTTATCTGCACGGAACATTACCTGTCCAGATTTAGCTTTCTTAACTGCTTCAGCTACATTAGGAGTTACTGTGCCTGTTTTTGGGTTAGGCATAAGACCACGAGGGCCTAAAACCTGACCAAGTAAACCGACAACACGCATCGCATCAGGAGAAGCAACCACAACATCAAAGTCCATCATTCCGCCTTTGATTTCTTGCGCTAACTCTTCCATTCCTACAAAATCTGCACCAGCTTCTTTAGCTGCTTTTTCATTTGCTTCACCAGTAAATACTGCAACACGAACATTTTTTCCTGTTCCGTTAGGCATAACTGTTGCTCCACGCACAACCTGGTCTGATTTACGAGAATCAATACCCAATCTAATTGAGACATCTACCGACTCAGAAAACTTAGCGGTTGCTAATTCTGAAACCAAGCTAAAACACTCAACAGCATTATATTGCTTCTCAGCTACCAGCTTCTCAGCGTATGTTTTTTGTTTTTTTGTTAATTTTGCCATATCAATTACCCTTCTACATTCAAGCCCATGCTACGAGCAGAACCAGCAATAATTTTTACTGCTGCATCCATATCGTTAGCATTAAGGTCTGCCATTTTAGTTGTTGCAATTTCTT
>CAZMHA010000053.1:0-10494 GCA_964565985.1 uncultured Piscirickettsiaceae bacterium
ATGCCTTGTAGGTGAAAACTTGGAGTTGCCAGAAATTATGTTAGTTGTTCAGTGCTTCCTTGAGCAAAGGTTTCTACTTATAGTTGGTATAACGGTATTAGTTTTTTTGGCATGTCCCTATTCACTATTCTTTTTAAAACGGTTATAGGCAAGTTTATCTAGGTTATTTGTACCCCATATTTCAAGAACACTAAGGATTGGTTGCAGGGTTCTACCAAAATCAGTCAAGCTATATTCAACCTTAGGAGGAACTTCTGCATAGACCTTGCGAAAAACTAACCCATCAGTAGCTAGTTGGCGTAATTGTTTAGTCAACATTCTTTGGCTAATATTAGGTATAGCTTTTTGCAATTCATTGAAGCGTTTTGTCTCATTTAAATAGTGTAAAATAATCCCTTTCCACTTACCCCCGATCGCTTCAATAGCAATTTTAACAGCGCAACCAGAATCACAAATGTAGTTCTCTTCCATCTTTTATCCCCTTATACATACAATAGTATACTTTTAGCTAGTATAGCACTTTTTTGTATGTACTGCATTTTTCGAATGTGTAAGATAGCTGGAAGATGTTAAAGTGGATATGGTAAAAAAGGGGGGAGTAAAAATGTAAAAAATCTTAGTTTTATTCGTGTATTTGTTTGTGTAACGAGCAGCTAGTGTACAATTATTAAATAATTAATTCTTGATTTTATTTAGTGCTTCTTTAGTTATATTTTTTAAGGTATCTTTTAAATGTTAAAAATAGAAAATCCCCAAATAATTTGGCAAACAGGAAAAGCACCATATTCCAAAGTATTTGAGGATTATTATTTTGGTGTTGATCAAGGCGTTGAAGAATCTAACTATATCTTCTTAAAAGGTAACGATTTAGAAAACCGTTTTAAAGCTATTAACTCTCTACCAAAATATAGCAAATCTAAAATATCTACCAACAATGTTTTTTGTATTGCCGAAACAGGCTTTGGTACTGCAACTAATTTTTTGCTTTCGGCAGAGCTTTGGTTAAAAACTGCACCTGTTGATAGCTGTTTACATTACATTAGTTTTGAAAAGTATCCGCTAAATAAACAAGAGCTTTTAAAGGCTCATGCAGGCAATGATATTTATATTAAATTACTTAACGAATTAATTAATTGCTACCCGTTTTTATTGCCAGGCAGGCATGATATGGTTTTACTTGCAGGGCGGATAAAGTTAACGCTTTGGTTTGGAGATGTACAAACAGGCTTGCCGGAGTTTGATGACCTAGTTGACGCTTGGTTTTTAGATGGTTTTACGCCTAGTAAAAACCAAGATATGTGGCAGGAAGATTTGTATTCACAAATGGCAAGATTAAGCCATAATAAAGCTTCATTTGCTACTTTTTCTACTGCCACAAATGTCAGGAAAGGTCTAGAACAGGCTGGATTTTCCGTTAAAAAACGCAAAGGCTTTGCTAAAAAGCGCGAAATGTGTTTTGGCCAGCTTATTCATCATCGTAGTTTTTCTCCAGTTAAACCTTGGTTTTCTGCCCCTAAAAGCGTGCAGTTGGATAGACCTCAAGCCTGTATCATCGGTGCAGGATTAGCAGGAGCAGCTGTTGCTTATAAATTAGCTTCGCAAGGTTGGCAGGTTACGATTATAGAGGCGGAAAAGGAAGTAGCCACACTGGCATCTGGTAATTTAGCTGGAGCAATTCACCCACTAATTACTGCGGACTGGAATATTCGTAGCCAGTTTTATTTAAAAGGTTATGAAACGACATTATCTTGGTTAGAAAAATGGCTTGAACAAAAACAGATAATAGGCGATTTAAACGGCTTAATGCAGTTAGCAATTGATGAAAAAACGCAAAAGCGTTTGCAAGATTGCTTGCGTAGAGTTGGTTTGCCAGAAGATTTTGCAAGATGGTGTGATAAAGAGCAAGCAAGTGAGATAGTTGGTACCGAAACAGAGTTTTCTGGAATGTTTTTTCCTAAAGCTGGCTGGGTTAACCCTCCGTCGGTGGTAAAAAAATGTTTAGAGCATGAAAATATATCTATTTTTACTAATCATAAAGTTAATGAATTTAAGCAGTTAACAAATAAGACCTGGCAAATAACCACAGATAAGCGAGTATTTACTAGCCCTATACTAGTAATTGCAACAGCTGGTTTAGATACGAATCTTAATACACAGCTTGGTATGGATATTCGTCCAGTAAAAGGGCAGGTAAGTCATTTGGATAGTGGTTTAGAAGCAGAGCCACTAAAAACCACAGTTACTCATCAGGGTTATTCTATTGGCAGTGTCTGTATTGATGGCAAAAATCAGTCTATAACTGGTGCTACATTTGAATCGCCAGACTTATCTATTCAACCATCCGCCCAAGCAAATGCCGATAATATAAAGATGGCAAAAACAGCATTACCTAGCTGGTTAAGTTTACCCACAAATATTATTGAGCAAGATTATAAAAATATAGATTCCAAAGTAGGGTTTAGACCAACTTTATCAGATCATCTACCAATAATTGGGGCAGTAGTAGATAATGATTATGCAAGGGAGAACTATTATTCACAATCTCATACCCATGCCGTATTTCGTTACCCTGAGCAAAAATATCAACAGGGATTGTATGTATCTAATGGTCATGGGGCAAGAGGACTCATGTCAGTTTTTTTAGCGGCAGAGATGATTTATGCGCAACTAGTTGGAAATAAACAAGTTTTGGCTAATAATTTGCTTTATGCTACCCATGCAGAAAGGTTTAAAATTAGAAGCTGGCGAAGTGGAATATAATGATTTTACTTGCTAACTTCCAATAAAAATCCTATTTATCGCATATATAGTATATTTTAAATAAAAAAACGCTACTTGTAGTAGTCTTAGCAGATATAATAGCCAAATTAATTCAATGTTTTTTGATTGTTTTTTGATTATTTTTTATAAAAGGAATAAAATCATGAAGTTACGCGTGCTTAGTGTATCCATTATGTTTACTTTATTAGCATCTTGTGGTGGAGAAGGAGTAAAAGATGGCGAAGGATATTCAGTTGCTGGCGATTTAATTATCCCAGACTGGGTAACGACTACTCCTAAAAATGAAGACAGCTATGATGCGGTTGTTACAGTTCCTAATAAAAAAGGAAGTGAATTCGCCTTAAAAGAAGCCGCTTATAAAGTTAATAGCCAATTACATTATGACTTAAACAAAAGATATGATGGCTATATAGCAAAAAAATTAGAAGCATATTCTGGTCTTGAAAAAAGAGTTCGTAGCAAAGTAATTGCAGATTTGCCAGCAATGGAAGCCCTAGATGTGGTTAAGATCGCAGAATTTAAAAATCCAATAACTGAGCAGGTAAGTGTTTGGGTTCAATTAAAGCATTCAACAATTATTAATGGTTTAAAACCAGCAAGAATTAAGCTTGATAAGCATCTTCGTAACTATGTACATGTTAACGATAAGGGTTCTGACTTAACTACAGTACTATCTATTTTGCCGGCACTACCTTCCATGGAATTAAAAAATAAGCTTGCAGTTTACATCTACTACTTCACCAAAAAGCCAGTTAAAGGTTTAAAAAATGATCGTTTAGCAGAGCTATTAGAAGTTGAATTATCAAACTCCTTTGCTGACTTAGTCGTAAGCCTAAGAGCAATTACGGATGATTCTAGAGAGTTTGAAAGGAATTTATCAAGAGAAGTCATTAACTCAGGGCTAAAGGTAAGCTCTTATAAATCAGATTTAATTATCAAGTTTTTTATTGAACCAGAAATAGAAACAGAAAGAGGATTAAAAAAAATTACCCTAATTACTGATAGTGAGATGATTGATAATGATGGTAAAAGTTTTGCTACTATTGGTGGTGAGTATAAAGGAATTAATGCGGATAAAGATGTGGCAACAACTCGTGCGTTATCTGCATTTGCTGATGATATTGTTACAGTTATTTCAGCATCAATTATTCACCTTCTGCAAGAAGTGAATAAAGCTACGCCTTTACCAAAAGTGTTTGAGCCAGAAGCACTAAATAAAAAAGATGTTGTAAAGGTAACCAAGTTGCTTGAAGAAGAACTAAATCAAGAACAAATAGAGCCATCATCTGTTGCACAAAAAATGGAAAACGAAGAAAAGAAGCAAAATGAAATTTAACCTTTCCAGTAGTTCTCAAGTAATAACCGGCTTTTTATGTCTTTTTAGTTTAAATCTATCCGCAAGTGAAGGTCATGTTGGTGTTGATGTTTCCCTCTCTAATGATTCTGGAAATTTTGCGGTCTATTCTTTAAGAGAAAAATCTAAAGAAACAACTAACCTTGGTGTAGCCTATTTTTTTAATGAAGATCAAGACCGCCTTATTTCTGCTTTTGTCAGTACAAGTCGTAAAGGCATGGGTTCTAAAAACTTAGAGATGGGTATTAAAGCTAAAGTATATGTTATTGATCAGAATGCAAATAAACAGTTTGGTTCTGGTCTGATGCTGGGGCTAACTTCTCGTTACTGGTTTCCAACATCTATTCCGGTATCCTTTGCTTTAGAAGGTCTTTATAACCCGCCTATTGTTGCATCAGGTGATATTAAAAAAGCTTACTCTGTTGAGTCAAAGCTAGAATTAAGAATGCTACCAAGTGCCATTGTTTATATTGGTTTTAGGGCATTAACCGTTGACTTTAAAGTGCATAAGGACTACCGAGTAGATAGAACAATGCATGTAGGAATAAATATAGCAATCCAATAATATAAAATTATTTTAGGTTATTTAGTATCTTATTATTTACCTTCATATCCAGGAATGTTTGCATGAACAACATCATCTATTTGGTTTTCTTGTAGATATTTTTTTGCGTAGTCTAGATAAATCTTCTCTTCAATAAATAAATTAAAAGTATCTGGGTCTATATGACCATCTTTTTTCATAAAGCCTAATATTTTTAAGCTTTCAGACAAGGTTTTACCATCTTTATAAGGCCTATCTCCAGCAGAAAGAGCTTCAAATATATCAGCAACACCCATCATTCTTGCGGGTATAGACAGTTGTTCTCTGGTTAAGCCATTTGGATAGCCCTTGCCGTCCATTCTTTCATGATGCCCTCCTGCATATTCACAGACTTTTTGTAATTCTTTTGGAAATGGTAAAATACTTAACATGTGAATTGACATAGCGGCATGGTCTTGCATTTTTATTCTCTCTGCATCATTTAGTGTGCCGCGTGGAATTAATAGATTTTCTACCTCATCTGCAGAGATAAGACTAGTTTTTTTATTCTCTAAGTCTTTATATTGAAAGCTAGCAATATCATTTACAAGCATCTCATCATCATCTGCTAAAACTTCTCCACCAGTATTAATTGTTTTTAATTTTTCAAAAATAGTTTGGTACTTTTGTTTGCTATCATTTACAGCTTCTTCCGATATATTATTTTTTTCAATAACTTCTTCATATGCCTTCAGGCAAAGTTTAGTATTTATTAGGTCAATACGATCATATACCGTTTCTAGTTTGGTTGCTTTATCCATAACATACTCGGGGGTGGTAAGCTTTCCACAGTCATGTAGCCAGGCAGAGGTTTCTAATTCAAAAAACTCATTCTCATTCATACTAAAATCTTTAAATACACCCTGCTGCATTTCACTTGCCTTATGGGCTATTAACATCGTCAAAACAGGCACTCGTTTACAGTGAGCACCGGTATATGGCGATTTTTTATCTATGGTATCCGCTATTAGCTTACTGAAAGATTCAAACAGGTCTTTATGCTCAGCTACTAACTTATTATTAGAAAGAGCAACAGATGCTTGAGAAGCAAGCGAGCGAGCCAAGCCGACCGCCTCTTTATCAAAACTAATTATCTTGCCATTTTTGTCCTTGGCATTAATTAGTTGTAATACACCTATGCACTCATTTTCATAGTTTACAAGCGGTATAGCTAACATTGACTGGGTTTTATATTTAGTACTCTCATCAAATTTTAATGCACCACTAAAATCAAATTTATTATCACTATAAATATTAGCAATATTAATGGTTTCTTTTTTATTAGCCACAAATGTGGCAATAGTACTAAGATTCTCTTCACCATTAGCAAGTTTTATAGGTAAAGGATTAAATGGTATTTTTTTAGATCTTGTGCCGCCTAGGTGAATATTTAAACTATCATTTTGGATTACAGAAAAATGCAATTCCTGTTCGTTTTTTACCTTATAGATAGTACCACCATCAGAATTAGTAAGCCTTTTAGCACTGGTTAATATTTTTTCTAATAACTGTTTTGTGTCTCTAACGGCAGACAAGGCAATTCCGATACTATTTAACTCATCAATTTTTGCTAAAAGGTTAGTATTCATAAAGTCTTCCAGTCATTATTTAAGGCTTGCATCATCTAGTTTGCCATAAAACTTAAATTTATGTAAGCATAATTAAGGTATTTACATTTTTTGTGACCAAAGCTACTTTTATTCCACAAACACTTATGGTTTAATAAATAGCTTCTGTTAAAGGATTAAATTAATGCGGTTAGAAATTTTAGGGTGTAGTGGCGGTGTTTCTATTAATAGAGAAACAACATCATTTTTAGTCGATGAAGATTTGTTAATAGATGCTGGTACTGGTCTGCATAAAATTACGCTAGATAAATGCCTACAAATAAATTCAGTTATCCTAACTCACTCGCACCTAGACCATATTTCTAACCTGCCATTCTTATTAAACAACACTATTGGCAAGAGCAGCAAGCCCCTTCATGTTTATGGACTAATTGAAACAATTACCGCACTTAGACAACACATTTTCAATGGTTCTATTTGGCCAGACTTTACAGCCTTACCTTCAACAGAAAAACCATCATTAGTTTTTCACACCTTCTCTGTCGGCGATGTTTTGTCATTGGGCGATAAACTAATTACGGTCTTGCCAGCAGATCATACAGTGCCAACAGTTGGTTTTCATGTAGAAAAAAACGGCAATAGTTTTGCATTTACGGGAGACTCTACAAAAAACAAAGGTTTTTGGACAGCACTAAACCTATTAGCTCCTGTTCAAATGATTATTGCTGATAATCAGTATTTAGAGTCAGAAAAAGCAATCAGTAAAAAAGCTAAGCACTATTATGCAAAAATTTTAAAAGAAGACTTTGAACTATTGAGTTTTGATACAAAATTATATCTAACGCATTTGCCCGCAACAGGTAAGGATATGGTTTTGAACGAAGCAAAACAGGTATTTGCTCCACAAAAAATTAATGCTTTAAGTGAAGGGCAAGTTTATAATTTCCCCTTGTAGTCATTTGGAGCAATAACCGTGTTTAAACTATCTAAACGCAACACACGAATTGTTCACTCATCTCTAATTGCCTTATTTGTATTTATCCTAATCAGCTCATTATTTCATTTTAAAGTGTTACAAAACTTAGAATGGTCTGTTGATGACTTTAAGATGCAATTGTTACGAAAAGACAGCCAAGCAAATAAAAACATTTTAGTTCTACTAGTAGATGAAGATACTCTAGCGGCGATGGACTCTATTGTTGGTGCTTGGCCATGGCAAAGGTCGGTATGGGCCGACCTATTAGAATATATGGCAATAGCCGAAGCAGAGGCGGTTGCTTTCGATATACTATTTTCAGAGCGTAGAGGAATTACTAAAAATAGGCAACTAGGAGAGGCAGACATAGCCTTTGCAGAACTAACCGCAGAGGCCGGCATGGTTACCCATGCGATGGTTTTAACTAACAACCCACATAATCTTAATGCCAACAAACCCCTGCCACAAATTTTTGATAAATTTAAAGTAAAAGAAGTTTTAGGAACCTCACCAGGGAATAACAACAGTTACTTTTTACCTTACACCCCTTTATACAAAGCATCTAAGCAAATGGGCGTAGTTGAGTTTTCACCAGATGTAGATGGTGTTTATCGACGAACTAACCTCTTTAGAGACTACCAGCACCAGCACTTTCCCGTGCTATCAACAGCTTTATTAATGGATCATCTAAATATTACAAAAGTGGTGAAGAGCGAGGCAAAAAGAACAATAAAAATTGGTGACCTAGTTGTCCCCCTAGATAGAGATGGCAACTATCAGGTCAAGTTTTATGAAAAGTTCAACTCAATTTCTCTTGCTAGCGTATTTGCCTCTATTTCCAAAATGAAAAGTGGTGATGTAGAGAGTTTATACACCAACCCAAACCTAACACCCCCTGAAATATTTACCAATAAACTTATTTTTGTTGGTACTAGCGCAATTGGGCTAGAAGACCTAAAGACTACACCAGTAGAAGCCCGTTGGCCAGGTGTATATTTGCACGCATCAATTACCTCTAATCTACTCGACAAAGACTTTATTTATCAAATAGATAAAGTATGGGTTTACCTAATGATACTTGTAATGAGCTTTATTATCTCAAGCTTGGTTTTAGCTCAAGACTCCATTAGATTACAGTTAATTTTTCCAGCATTACTAGTTGTTTTTACAGTTACCACCAACATATTCGTGCAATATCAGTGGCACTTACAAGCAGATTTAGTACCACCTATTTTCGCAATGCTAGCCAGCTGGTTACTTATTTCCGCATACTTATCCGCAACAGAGGGGCGAGAAAAGAAACAAGTAAGAGACATGATGGCTCAATATGTATCACCTGCCGCATTAAACAGCGTACTAGACAACTATGAAGGCGTTGCCAAAGCAGGGGCAGGAACAGAAGAAATAATGTCAGTAGTTTTTTCAGACATCCGTAGTTTTACCACTATTTCTGAAGGATTACAGGCATCTGAAGTAGTTAAAATGCTTAATATTCACCTAGAAGCGATGACCCAAGTAACCTTTGATTTTGGTGGAACTATGGACAAGTTCATTGGTGATGCAACCATGGCATTTTGGGGAGCACCACTACCAGATGAAAAACATCATTTGCATGCAACTCAAGCAGCAATTGAAATGTACCGAGTAATGGACAAGGTAAATAACTTATTAGCAGAAGAAGGAATGAAACCTATCAAAATAGGGGTTGGAGTAAATAGCGGAAAAGTTATATTAGGAAACATTGGTTCAAGTCAAAAATTAGACTACACCATAATTGGTGATGCAGTAAACCTAGGAGCAAGGCTAGAAGGTCTAACTAAACAATATGGAGTAGGAATACTAATTTCAGAATATACCCATCAAGCAATCTCCCAACAAATACCCTGTGCCCTAATTGACACAGTAAGGGTAAAAGGCAAGCAAAAGCCCGTTAAAATATACGCACCGCTAGGAAATGTTGGCGACAATGATTTAGCAGAAAAATTTACGATAGCCAAACAAACAGAACAAGCATTTAAGCTCTACCACCAGCAAGAATTTAAAGCTGCAGAACAAATATTCCAAAGCCTAGACAATGCCGACCTATTATTATTTAAAGAACTTTATAAGCAACGCTGTTCAAGCTATATAAAAGAGCCACCAGAAGCAAACTGGGACGGAGTATTCACCTTGACGAGCAAATAACGAGTAATACTAATATGATACAAAAACGCAAAATTGGACTAATAATTATTGGTGATGAAATCATCTCTGGCAAACGCCAAGACAAACATCTACAACAAACCATTAGTCTACTAAAACCTCGTGGACTAGCTTTAAGTTCCGTAGTACTGGTAGGAGATGATGGCGACCTATTAACAAAAACACTACAGCAATCCTTTAACAACATGGATATTGTATTTTGTTTTGGAGGCATAGGCTCAACCCCAGACGACAGAACGCGCCAAAGTGCAGCCAAAGCTTTAAACCTACCAATAGAACGCCACCAACAAGCAGCCAAAGAAATAGAAAAAAAGATGGGAGAAAATGCCTACCCCTTGCCGATAACTATGGCAGACTACCCACAAGGAGCAGAAATGATTCCTAATTTTTACAATCAAATCCCTGGCTTTTCAATAAAAGAACATTATTTTATGCCAGGTTTCCCTATTATGGCAAAAGGCATGCTGGAATGGATACTAAACACCTACTACCAAAACCTAACCCAAAGCTGCTCTGTTGAAAAAGCGATTAGAATAAAAGATGGCAAAGAATCTGAATGGGTAATATTTATGCGCGAGTTTGAACAAAAATACCCAACTTTAAGAATTTTTAGCCTACCAACCATTACAGAAAGCGACGGAAGAAATGTAGAACTAGGCGTAGAAGGGCTAGAGCCATTAATCAGTGAAGGCTTTACCGAGATACTTAACCATGCCAAAAAATTAAAGGCAAATTTTGCAAAAACTTGATGTAATAATTATTGGAGCAGGAGCAGCGGGGCTAATGTGTGCAGCCCAAGCAGGCTATCGTGGATTAAAAGTACTTATAATTGACCACGCCCCAAAAGCAGCGGCAAAAATTAGAATTTCTGGTGGTGGAAAATGTAATTTTACCAACCTTGAAGTTACAGACAAACACTTCATTTGTCGCAATCCACACTTCGTAAAAAGTGCCCTATCGCAATATACAGCACAAGACTTTATTAACCTAATAAAAACGTAAAGATGTAAATTACACCGCAACCGAATAT
>CAZMHA010000054.1:0-10254 GCA_964565985.1 uncultured Piscirickettsiaceae bacterium
CGAAGCATAAAATAATTTTTGTGCATCTTTCAGGCAGTCACTTGCAATATAAAGAACGTTATCCAGTAGAGTTTGATTTTTTTAAAGACAGTAGCAATATAAAACCCTACACAAAAAAAATAAGTAAAAAGATAAAAACGACCATCAATGAATATGATAATACTGTTCGATATACCGACCATGTGCTAAATAAAATTCACCAGTCGTTAAAAAACAGTGTAGCACCATCAGTGATGATTTACTTATCTGACCATGGTGAAGAAGTGTTTGATACTCGAAACTTTAAAGGGCATGAACCGAGTAATTTTTCTAAACCAATGTTTGAAATTCCTTTTTGGGTTTGGGCATCAAAAGAGTATAAAAATACTCATAAAGGTAAGCTACAAAACTTGCAGGATAAACAAAATAGCCCGTTAGTTCTTGAAGATTTATTTCACTTTATGCTGGATATAGCAATGGTAGAAAGTGATTATGCCAATATTGAGAAGTCTTGGGCTAGCGAAAAATATAAGATTAAACCCCGTGTTGTGTACGGACAAGATTTTGATGCGTTTTTTGATTAAAAAGTACCCAGGGGGTAGGTTTTTAATCTGAAAAGTAGTCGTTTACACTGTTTTTTAAGGTTTTTAAAGACTTTTTGTCTAGGGTTAAGTTGTCTTTACACCAAACAGGTTCAGGCCATGCTTCATCTGTTTTATTTCTCATGACTAAGTGAATATGGTAAAAAGGTAGCTTATTACCGATTTTAGCGAGGTTACAGAATTCTCCAAAACCTTTCTTTTTCAAGTATTTCCCTAGTTTAAATGCTTCGGTGTAAAGCATTGCAATATAATGCTCATCAATGGTTCTATTAGGTATGAATTGTAGCCAAGGAATGGCGGTTTCTTCGCACATGATTGAAAATTCTGTATTTTGATAGACTAGTTTATTCCCATATTTTTGTTCAAGATTTTCTTTGCTATGGTCTGTAACTATTATATCCACTCTTGATTCCTTTCTGTTTGTTGTAGAATAACAGAAATTGTTAAATAGAAAAAGTAAGTATGTCTTCTAAATTATTTTTATCATCATCTTCGCCTAGACGCAAAGACTTATTGGCGCAACTAAATTTATCTGCAGAAGTTGTTATTGCTCCGGTTGAGGAGGTATCTTTGCCTAATGAAAGCCCAGAGTCTTTTGTTATTAGAATGGCGGTTGAAAAAGCTATGTCTGGTTATGATAAGCTGGCAGGCGATGATATTTATGTTATCGGGGGAGATACTCTTGTTGTTTTGGATGATAAATCTCTTGGTAAGCCAAAAAATAAACTTGTAGCAAAGAAAATGCTGTCACTGCTATCCAATAAAACTCATAGGGTAATTTCTGCGGTTGCAGTGGTTCATGCTGGTGAAGTGTTTTTTGATAAATGTATTACTAAGGTTAAGTTTACAAAGTTATCTGAACAGGAAATAGAATATTATTTAGAATCATCTGAGTCTATGGATAAAGCTGGTTCTTATGCCATTCAAGGGCTGGGAGCTAGATATGTTGAAAAAATTGAGGGTAGTTATTCAGCGGTAATGGGTTTACCATTGTTTGAGTTAAATAAGTTATTAAATAAGGCAGGCTTTTATGGAGAGTAAAGATAGTTTGTTGCTTAATATCACAACTGCAGAAACTAGAGTTGCTTGGGTTAAAACTGGTTTAGTACAAGAATTTTGGATAGAGAGAGCAAATAAAAAGAACCTAGTTGGTAATGTTTATTACGCTAAGGTACAGAGAGTATTACCAGGTATGCAAACGGCATTTATAGATATAGGTTTAGAAAAATCTGGATTTTTACATATTGCAGATATTTTTTCAAAAAGCTCAAAAAATAAAGATGATATAGCAAAACTATTACGCCCAGGACAAGAGATAGTTGTACAGGTACTAAAAAATGAACGAGGAAATAAAGGCGTTAGGTTAACTATGTTCATAGCTATTCCTGCTAACCTGCTTGTGTTTTTACCGGTAGAAAAAACAAGAGGAGTCTCTCAAAAAATATCTACAAAAATGGAAAGAGAAAGGCTAAGAGAAGCAGTTAAAACAATTTTAAAGGCAGAGTGTTCGGATAGGGGGTATATTGTACGGACTTCCGCAGAAGGAGCTGAATATAGGCAGCTACAGTTAGAAGTACAATTTTTAGAAAAACAATGGGAAGAGGTTCAAGTAAAAATAAAACTATCCCAAAAACCCAGCTTAGTTTATGAGAGATTACCGTTATTTTTACAAGTCCTAATAGAGTCTGCGCTTGACCAATTAGTAGAAATAAAAGTAGATTGCCTAGATAGTTTTAAGAGAATGCAAAAGTTTTCTGCAGTTTATGGAGTGGGTATTGCAGATAAGCTACAGTATTATTCAAATGAAAAGCATATTTTTGACTTGTATAATGTCGAAGTGGACTTGCAAAATGCTTTAAAAAGAAGGGTCAATTTAGAATCTGGAGGATATTTAGTTTTTGATAATACCGAAGCTATGACTACCATTGATATTAATACGGGTAGTTTTGTTGGGCATAAAAACTTAGAACAGACAGTATTTAGAACAAATTTAGAAGCTGTAAAAATGGTAGCAAAACAACTTAGGCTTAGAAATTTAGGTGGTATTATTATACTAGACTTGATTGATATGCAAGAAGACAAGCATAAACAAATGGTTAGCCAGTTATTAAAAAAAGAGTTAGTAAAAGATTCTATGCCTACCAGCTCTAGTGATATATCAAGCCTAGGTTTGATTGAAATGACTCGTAAAAGAACACGCGATAGTTTAGATGAAGCTATGTGTACGGACTGCCCAACTTGTAATGCAAAAGGTAGGGTGAAAATGGCAGAAACAATTATTTTTGAAATTTTTAGAGAGTTATCTAAGATGGTAAAACAATTTGAAGCTAGTAACTATAAAGTTATAGCATCAGAGTCCGTTGTATCATATGTTGCAGATAATGCCACACATGAAGTAGTAGAATTAGAAAACTTTTTAAACAAAAAAATTAGTTTTCAAGCTGAAGTTGGCTACTTGCCCGAGCAGTTTGATGTTGTAATTCTATAAGAGCCTATTTAATGATTCATCGTTTATATCAAATAATTATTGTATTAGTTAGCGTGTTTGCCCTGTATTTAGTTGTGGTTCGCGGAATAATTACTTGGGCACAGTACTTTCCAAAAAGTTTAATTTCATTTACAGAAGAAATTACGGACTCATCTATTTCAATAGGCATTCTTAATATTGAGCAGTCCTGGTTGGGACTTAGTGTAGAAGCAAAAAAAATAACTGTAGATAACAAAAGTATAAGCCTAGAGATAGGAGAATTAGTTTTTGACTTTAATATACTCTCGCCATTATTGCCAAATCTTAAATCTGGAGAAGAATTCAACCTTACTGACAGCACATTTAATTTTAAGAGTGAAGTTAAAACAAACACAAATATAGAAATTGAACCTAAGCAATTAATGGACAATTTGGCTATTAAAAGTTGGCAATCAATTAAGCTAGAAAATGTTAACCTGCATAGCTATTTGAAAAAAGGTGTTGAATTAAAAATCAAGGTATTCCATTCTTACTTTGGCTCAAGCTGGGCATTTGCGGGCCTTATAGATTTAAGAGTTAAAGGTAAAGAAGAAAGTGAGTTTCAGTATGAAGGGACATTTAAAACCGGCCTTTGGCATTCTGTAGAAAGTGGAACAGCTTATTTTTCGGTAATAAAACCTATCAATCTAGAAGATTTTTATGAATTCTTACCCAAAAAACTAGCTCAAAAGCTACCAAGCGGAATGCTTGTAGGTGATGCTGATTTTGAAATTTCTAATGGAATACTATCAAACTTAAAAATAGCAGCGAATTTACAAAAACTAGTATGGAAAGGAAAGGATGAAGACTTAGCACAAAGCATGGGAGTAAATCTGAAGTTAGTTGATACTCCAGAAGATAATTCATGGTTATTTGAGTTTGAAGAAATTAGTTTAGATAATGATTTTATACAAACTATTTCACCTGTGTTTTTGCACTTTACAAATAGCCAACAACTTAGAGTTTCAGCAGGAAAAGTAGATATATTCGCAATAAAACCTATTTTTAAATCGCTAATAAAAATTATAGGTTACCAGGGTTTAGGCAGTAATATTAAAGAGCTTTCTTTTGTTAATCTTAAAAGTGAATTTGATTTAAAAGAAGGTAGGTTGAATTCCTTATCATTTAGTATTCCATCTTTAGACTTACCTCAACATAAATTGGTACCAGGAATAAAATTTAATAATCTATATTTTTCAAAAAAAGATACAAAAATAAGTGTAGATGTGCAAGAAGGTTTAGAGTTTTATATTGATTATATTAGCCCCAATCCAATTCAAGTTATAGCAACATCACCATATAAGTTAAGCCTAGATAATTCAAAAAAACAATGGCACATGCAAGAAACAATTTTACAAATTGATAAAATACCCGTGCAGATTAATGCTAGTGGAAACTTTAGTAACAAGGTAGATTTAAGACTAGATATTGAACCAAAAACATTAGCAAAAGTTAAACAATATTTGCCCTATTCACTTATGACAAAGGACTTAGAAAACTGGTTAAAAGATGCTCTAGTAAATGCTGATAATGTTAAAGGTTTTTTAGAAGTTAAAGGGGATTTGGCGAACTTTCCATTTAGTGATGGTAAGGGAAAGCTGTATGCGGAAGCAACTGCGGACAATATTGGGCTAAAGTTTCAACCTGACTGGCCATCCGTACAAGCTTTTACGGGAAAAATGGTTTTTACTCCTTATGATTTAACCATTACATCAGATAAAGTAAAACTAAAAGAGGTTTTTGCAGAAGACTTAGAAGTAAAAATATGGAATTTGGATAGTGATGATATTGCGGTAAATATTTCAGGAGTTGCTAAGTCATCAGCAACTAAAGCGTTAGATTTTTTGCAAGAGAGCCCCCTTTTAAAATGGGTAAATATTGACAAGTTTATTGCCAACAACACCACTATTGCTACAGGAGATATACAGGTCAATCTGGATAAGATATGGGTGCCAGTATTAGGGTTTGATAATCGTAGTGTGGAAGTTGTAGGAAATGTGGTTATTGACCGCGTAAACCTCAGTTTGTTTGATGAACTACATTTTAATGAGCTAGAGGGAAAACTATTATTTACAGAAAAATCTATAGATTCTAGTGAAGATGTTAGTGGTAAATTTGGTAGAGGAAGTGCATCATATAATCTGATAACTAAAGATGGAACTATTAATATCCATGGAGCAGGTGTAGCTAACATGGATAATTATTATCTGTCCGGTTCACAAGAATGGCAGGCATTAGTTAAAATCCCCTTAGAAGGAAATGCCCCTATATCAATTGAAACAGATATATCTTTAGATAAAGCAATAAGTAAACTTCCAGAGCCA
This sequence comes from uncultured Piscirickettsiaceae bacterium, assembly GCA_964565985.1. Taxonomy (GTDB): domain Bacteria; phylum Pseudomonadota; class Gammaproteobacteria; order Thiomicrospirales; family Thiomicrospiraceae; genus Hydrogenovibrio. The sequence goes on from CAZMHA010000054.1 coordinate 5,412, forward strand.
CTCAATAACTTTAAAAAGTTAACTTCAGCTAAATTAGAAGCAAGACTAAATATTTTAAAAAACAATAATGAATTAGAACTTAAACTTTCAGACCAGTATCTTGCGGATATTAATTTTAGTGGTGATTTTAAAAAATTGCTTGGCTTTAATTTTGTATCATCCTTAACACAGGCCAAAAAAAATAAATTAAAAAACAAGCAAGCCTACCAAATTAATGGCAAGTTAGAAAAGTTGAGTTTAGATAATTGGCTAAGTTTTATTAGCAAATCTACTGGCAAATCTTATATTAGTTATGATGAGGAAAGGTGGCGACCTTCCAATCTATTCGTTAAAAATTTGAGAGCTCTTGGGCAAGAATTTAAAAATGTAAATTTGAATATATATCAAGTTAATCTAGGTAAAAAAACGGATACGATTCTTAGCATTAACTCCAAAAAAATATCGTTATTAGCTAGTCGTGATGGCAATAACCACTATATATTAAATTTAGATAAATTGGATCTAGAGAGATTTAATGAAGTTAAACAAAGTAAATCAAGTTGCAAAACTGTCAATGTAGACTTTACTCTACCCAGTTTAGATTTTATAGGCAAAAATATAAAAATTGGTAGCAAAAATATACCTAAGCTTAACTTTAATATAAGAGACAATGGAGATAATATTTTTGCAGATAGTGTCGTAATAAACTTAGGTAATAAAAAAGGCACAATTAGGGGCGGCTATACCTATACAAGAAAAACTCATTCTAGCCATGTTATTGGTGAAATTAAGTCATCAAATATAGAGGAAATATTATCCTTCTTAGAAGTTAAAAAAGGTCTGGTAGGGGAAAAACTGAATCTTTCTGCAGATTTAGAATGGCCAGGTTTTGTTAATTGTTTCTCTAAAATAAAGCTGTCTGGAAAGTTAAAATATGAGCTAGAAGAAGGTATAATAAAAGATGCGGAGCCAGGGGTAGCTAGGATTTTAGGGCTACTTAGTTTAGAGTCCCTAGCAAGAAGATTAAGTTTAGATGTTAGTGATGTTACTGATGCGGGTTTATCTTTTGACTCAATAACTGGTTATGGAAGGTTTAATAAAGGAGTATTTGGAGTAGAAAAACTTACTTTGAAAGCACCTGCTGCAGATGCTAGTATTTTTGGAGAAATAAACCTAGTACAAGAAGATATGGAACTTTATGCAGAAATAACACCTGCGATAGGAGCTTCTTTACCCGTTATTGCAGCAATAAGTGGTTTTGCTACACCTATTGCCGGACTAGCTGCTTATGCTTTACTAAAGGTTGTTCCTGGCATTAATGAAGACCTTATAACTTATAAATATGAAATTAGTGGCAAATTTGATAAACCTGTCATAAAAGACAAAGGTTTAAGTGTCAATATTATCAACCTTCCTGTTCACGAAGATAAGACGGAGATAATTGATTTAGAGTAATTATTCGGTATCTGTTCAATCTCTACTGTAAAGTTATTAACTTGAATGGAACTTTAATGACACTACCATCATCTTGAGTAATCAATACAGAAACTAACCACTCCATTTTGGAAGTTGTACAAAAAGCTAGCATGCTTTTCCCCTGATAAATACCTTCTGAAACTGGCTTTAATTGCACACGATTAAATCCCATATACATATTTATACCGGCAATATCCAACGCAACTTTTTTGGAAGTTAAACCTTTTATTTCTAATTTCACATCAAGCATTTTAGCAACAGGTATTGGATTGTTTGGTTGTATGCTTAATATTATTTGCTGTTTATTTTTGGTTGTAGAGCATTGTTTAATATGTAAATCACAGCTAGAGTTGGTTTCCCAAACTTCCAAGCTGGATGGTTCTGAACAAGCTATAAGGAAAAAAGAAAAAAGGGTAGTAAAGATAAGGTTAATAAAATGCATGTTAGTTTTGGCAACTTTGGCAATAGAAGCTAGCTCTTTGTGCTTGAGTTATTTTTACTATTGACTCTTTACACTTATGGCATGGCATGCCATCTCTGCCATATACTGCCAGTTGCTGTACAAAATACCCAGGCTTACCGTCAGGAGATAAAAAATCTTTAAGAGTCGTGCCACCTTGTTCAATTGCCTTAGCCAATATGCTTTTTATATTTGCACAAAGTTGTTTAGCCTCTGGCATAGTTATTTCATTAGCAGCTCTAATGGGTGATATTTTTGTGGCAAATAGAGCTTCATTAGCATAAATATTACCTACTCCAACTACTGCCTTATTGTCCATTAGCAAAGTTTTGATAGGTACTTTTCTGCTATTACATTTTTCAAATAGATATCTAGTATTAAAACTATCGGTTAGGGGTTCAGGAGCAAGGTGTCTTAATAATCTATGTTCTTCAATAGGCTGTTCTGTCCATAAAAAACAGCCAAATCTTCGTGGATCGTTATATCTAAGTAAAAAACCATTATCTAAAATTAAATCAATATGGTCATGTTTTTGTACTTTTGTATCCTGCGGTAAAATCCGTAAAACTCCAGACATGCCTAGATGAATTATTATGTGACCTTTTTCGGTTTTAAGTAATAGGTACTTAGCCCTTCTTGATATTTGTTGAATAACTAATCCAGGTAACAATTTGGTTAAGTTTGTGTCGACAGGCCATCTTAGACTACCATTACGGATAATGAGTTGCTTAATGATTTGTTTATTTGCTTTCGGATAAATTCCTCTAAGCGTGGTTTCTACTTCAGGTAATTCAGGCATAAAAGTCATTATATTATGTTAGAAAACAAAAAACCGACTAAAAAGTCGGTTTTTTTAAAATATCTAATAAACTTGAGTTTACTTGATTTTAGCTTCTTTAAACATTACATGTTTACGCAGAACAGGGTCATACTTTTTAATTTCGAACTTGCCTGCCATATTGCGCTTATTTTTATCAGTTGTATAAAAATAAGGGCTTTCTGTTGATTGTAGTTTTATTTTTTCGCGCATAATTAAGTCTCCTAAACCTTCTCACCACGTGCTCTAATATTTGCAAGCACTGACTCAATTCCGTTTTTATCAATAATACGCATACCAGCAGTGGTTAAGCGTAGCTTCACAAAACGATTTTCACCTTCAACCCAAAAACGGTGATTTTGTAGGTTAGGTAAAAAACGACGACGAGTTCGACGATGAGAGTGGGAAACATTGTTACCGACTACAGGCTTTTTGCCTGTTACTTGGCATACTTTAGCCATTTCTCTATTCCTCTCAAAATAATTTAATTAAATTTTTAACGAGCCTTTTTGAGACCACTAAAAATAAGAACGAGGATTATCCATAAATTTGGCTATTAATGCAAGTTATTTGACTAGTTTATGCAAAATTTTTGCAAGTTTATAAAATATTAGATAAATAATCAAAGTAGTAAATACTAAAGATAGGGCAATATATGCAAATATATCAGGTGCTTTCATCATCGTACTCATCAAAGAATCTTGATAATAAAAAAACCATTGATGGTTATCAGGAAATACCCAAATATGAAATTGATAAAAAACCTTAGTAGCCCCAAAAATAATAAGAGGTAAAGCTAATAACGCCCCACCGCCAACAATAGACAAGATGGTTGCTTTTTTTCCATATACAAAAGGATATTTGAGTTGGTACAAAAAAATGATTAGCCAAAGTATAAAAGAAAAAACTAAAAACTTGTTAAGCCAGTCGATTAAGTTAGCTACATCTTGTAAATGTATAACTTCGGCATTGCGCAATAGTAGGTAGTTATTATTGCCAACTTGATAGCTTATTTTGGCTAAACCTTCCCCATGATTTTGAATGGCATAAACAATCTCATGGAAAGCGTTTATTTGTTGTTGTTCAGAAGCTAAGTCAAAGTTTTTTTTGTAGTTGTTTTGTGGGGCGTAATTATTAATAAACTCTTTTATGCCGCCATACTCGTACCAGATGACATAACCAAAATCTACTTTAGCAAGACTATGCCATGCTAAACCTAAGGATAAAATAAGGCTAAGCCATATCCAAATAAAAAAGAGGGGGGTAAATTTAGTTAAAGGGCGGGATAAATCACTTATGTTATTAGTCATTAAAACAAAGACCCTGTTCTACAAAAGAAACCCAGCGACCATGGTCGCCAATAATAATATGATCAAGGCACCTAACTTCAATTAATTTAAATGTATTGATTAAGTTTTCAGTAAGTTTAATATCCTCTTGGCTAGGATTAGGGTCGCCAGAAGGGTGGTTGTGAGCTAAAATAACCGCAGCGGCATTATGCTCAAGTACAATCTTAATTATTTCTCTATTATGAATACTGGCTTTATTTAAAGTGCCTGTAAATACCGGTTGAAAGCTAAGTAGTTGGTTTTGTTGGTCAAGTAGTAAAACTCCAAAAGTCTCTCGTGATTGTTGCCCTATGTGAGTGGTTAAATATTTAGCCACCTGAGCAGGGTTTTCCATAGCATCGCCTTTATTCAGACCTGATTCAAAATGGCGCTGAGAAATTTCTAAAACGGCTTGTAACTGTACAAATTTTGCTTGTCCTAAACCTTTTGCATGGCAAAATTCTTGCTCATTAGCATTAAGCAGGTTATGCAAACTTCCAAAGTGATTTAATAAATCCTGTGCTAACTCTACGGCACTTTTACCCTTGACACCAACGCGTAAAAAAATAGCTAATAACTCAGCATCAGACAAGCTTTTGGCTCCAAATTTAATCAGTTTTTCGCGAGGTCGGTCATTTTCATGCCAGTCAGTAATAGCCATGTATTTGCTGTTTTTTGAAAGTAAAAACAAATAATAGCAAAGGAAAGAGTATATATGGAGAGAATTACATAGTTATTAATAACTATGTAATTAGATGTACATAGTTTTTAGCTTGCGTTTAA
>CAZMHA010000055.1:0-9824 GCA_964565985.1 uncultured Piscirickettsiaceae bacterium
GTTGAAGGTGTATCTGGAAAGAATGATGCTTTTGCAATTGGTATAAAGTACCAAATATTTGGGCATCATTTTGAGCTTCTGATTATTTTGAGTTTTTGGTTAGTAACTCTACTAACATGGATGCTAGAGCTATGTCACTGGGTATAAATAGTAACGAGCTGTACTTTGGTTTTAATATCAACAGTAGATTTTAAATTTAAAATCCTCCTTGCCAGTGTTTCCTCCCTTATTAAAATTTTTTATGGGAAATCGAGGGGGGGGGTAATAATTACAGAAAAAACTAAGTACGCCTTTTCATCAGCAATAAGGCAATAGTTATTAAAATTAATGAGGGCAAAAATGCTCCTGTTATTGGCGATAGATTATAGACCACACTTAAATTGCCAAATATTTGATTAAGCAAATGAAAACCCATGCCAATGAGAATACCCACGAAAACTCTTTGCCCAATACTTACTTGCCGTTGTGAGCCAAAAACTAGTGGAAAGACTATTGCTATCATTCCAAAAATAACAAATGGTGATGCTATTTTTCTCCAAAATGCTAGCTGATAGGTTTCCGCATCTAGGTTGTTTTTTTCTAAAAAACTAATATATTGATTAAGTTCTAAAACACCTATGTGCCTTACTTCTAAGTTTAGGCTCTGTAACAGTTCAGGTTTAATTGGTAGGCTTATAACTTGCGTGCTTTGTTGTTGTTCTTTGTAGGATAGTGCTTTCCAATTGTGGTTTTTAAATGCTTTGATTTGCTGTTTTTGCCAAACTGTTTTGTTAGATTTTATAGAGTTTAGGTGCCATTGTTTATTTTTAAATTCTGCTGATTTAGCAAAAAGGCTATCCACTATTTGGTTGTCTTTTAGTCGGTAAATTGTTATATCAAGTAGTTTGGTTGCTGAAAGTGTTTTGCCTACGAAAATGTATCTATCTTCTTCTTTCATCCACAGTGAACTTTTACTACCAATAGAGAAGTTTTTATTTAAGGCTTCTCCACGAATTTTTTTAGCATAACTTCCCATAGTTGGTGCGATAGTTTCGCCGATTAGCGTGGCAACTACCCATAAAACAAAAACTGATTTCATTACTGCCCAAAAAATCCTTTTTACAGGCCAACCGGTTACTCTTAGAACAGTTAGCTCAGCATGATTTGCTAAGCTACCTAGGCCAAGCAATGCTCCAATCAATATCGATAGGGGAAAAATTTCATAAGCGAAAATAGGTATTCGTAATATTGAATGAAAAAGTCCTTTTGTAATCGTGTATTGTTCTGTTAAGTCTCCTATTTGTATCATAAAGTCTGAAAGTACAAGAATAATTAATAGTACAAGCATTACTACTAGGGTGTTACCTATTAGTACTTTTCCAAGATATCGTTCTATTATATTCATACTGTATTTTTTCTTAGGGCATAAATTAAAAATAACAAAGGCATCACCCAAAGACCTATTATCATAGGAATGTCGCCATCTTCTAGCATTCCTTTATTGGCAACCAACATTTGATTGAACATTACATATAAAATTAAGGCTAAAAATATCTTGGAAAACCTGCCTTCTCTAGGTTTGGTTTTGCTCATTTTTAACCCTAATAGCCCAAGTACAATAATTGAAAATGGTACAATTATTCTCCATTGTAAAAGAGCTTGTTGCTCTCTATCTTCTGATTCCCATAACGAATAACTGGAAAATTCTAGCCGCTTTTTTGAGAGTGGCTTTGCCTTTATCTGGGGTAAATACCCTTCAAATCTTTCAAACTTTCTAACTATAAGTTCTTGCCCTTTTTCTAACCCTTGGTAACTTGTCCCATTAAACAAAATCATAACCAGCTTATCACCTACCCATTCAAATTTACCAGTAGGGGCAAGTATTATTAATTCTGTCCCTTGATCTTTTAATTTAACCCAGAGCTGTTCCATGGTTTTATCTGCATTAATTTTTTTGGCATAAAAAACCCCTTTATTATTAGGTAGTTCATTAAATTTACCTGGAGAGACCGCTGATATCGGCGTTGCCATTTGAGCTTTAGAAATCGTTTCTCTTTCTTGCTGAAAGCTCCATGGGGTTACAAACAGAGTAATCCAAGCCGTAAGTAATGATAGTGGTAGTAAGAACCAAAACACTCGTTTTTTAAAATAGTTTTCATCAACGCCACAACTACTTAATACTGCCATTTCTTGATCTTGATAAAGCCTACCTATTGCTAACATAACTGACAATAGTGCAACAAGAGGTAAGATTATTTCTAGTGCTGGTGGTATTTTATAAAGAACGACTTCAAACACCACTGATGGTGGTATTTCTGCTCTAACAGCTTCTGCTAATAATCTTGTAACTTCAGTACCAAAGGTTATTAATAGTAGTACGGCTAGCACCGCAAAGAAAGTTGAGTATAATTCTTTGTAAATATATTTATCAAGAATTCGCAAAAATTACCGCCAGATAGTTAAAGAGGGTTAGAATAGCCTAACACAAATATTTTAACCTAAAGATAGCTTTGTACGGAACTAATTACTTCTTTCAAAGAAATCTTAAGAGAACGAGCTTTATTCCATGAAAAAAATTAACTTTTCCCTTACAAATTCACTTAACCTGAACAACTTTGATACTTTAATAATTCCTGTCTTTGATGGTGGTTTTACCCCCCCCCCCTCCAACAATTGGAACTAGATGATACGATTACTAAGCTAATTGATGCTAAAGATTTTAAAACAACACCCGCAACTACCTTAATGCTTGTTGGGCAAAAGGCTATAAATAGAATTTGTTTAGTTGGCGTAGGAAAAGAAGATGAACTAACTAAAAAAACCTATATAGATATTTGCCAGGCGGTAGCAAAAGAAATTAATAGCTCTGGTGCTAAAAGTTGCTTAAACTTGCTTGATAGCATTGTTAGCCAAGATATTAAAAGCCTGTATCAAATTACCTTAGCTATGCAAAACAGCCAGTATGATTACAGCCACCCAAGTCGTGGTGAACATAAACCAAAAACTACCTGTATTGAGAGTATGGCAATTTTTGCTAAGGATTCGGCTAAAAATCAACAGCAAATTTATCAAGCTAAAGCTACAGCTGATGGTATGGAATTAACCCAAGATTTAGCTAATATGCCAAGTAACTTTTGTACTCCAACCTATCTAGCTGAAACGGCTGAAAAAATGGCTAAAGATTACGGTTTTGAATGTAAAATTCTTGAACGAAGTGAAATGACCAAAATGGGCATGGGTGCATTTATGTCAGTTGCACAAGGTGGCGAAGAACCACCGAAGATGATTTGTCTATCTTATAAGGGTAGCAAAAACAAAGATGACGCACCTATTGCTTTAGTTGGTAAGGGTGTAACTTTTGATTCTGGTGGCATTTCACTAAAGCCTGGTCTTGGTATGGATGAAATGAAATATGATATGGGAGGTTCTGCTACTGTCTTAGGTACATTTAAAGCTTTAGGAGAACTTAAACCTAACATAAATGTAGTTGCAGTTATTCCGTCAACGGAAAACATGCCGTCAGGTGATGCAATAAAACCAGGTGATGTTGTTACATCTTTATCTGGACAAACTATTGAAGTATTAAACACAGATGCCGAAGGTCGCTTAATATTATGCGATGCTTTAACCTATACTCAACAAACCTATAAACCTAAACAAATAATAGACATGGCAACCCTTACTGGTGCTTGTATTGTGGCACTAGGGCATCATATTTCTGCAGTGCTTGGTAATGACCAATCATTAGTTGATAGCTTATTAGGTGCCAGCGAAAACACCTATGACCGTTTTTGGCAACTACCTTTATCTGAAGAATATGATGCACAATTGAAATCTAATTTTGCGGACATGGGTAATATTGGCGGTAAGGGTGCTGGAACAATAACTGCTGCACAGTTTTTAGCAAGGTTTACCAAAGATGTTGCTTGGGCTCATTTAGATATTGCCGGCACAGCTTGGACAAGTGGTGCAAATAAAGGTGCTACTGGTCGACCTGTTCCAGCATTAGTTGAGTTTTTATTAAATGGCTAACTCTTCACAACAAGATGTTTTATTTTATGTACTACAATCAAACGATCAGCTATCGAGAGATAACTTTGTCACTAAATTAATAAATAAAATAAATAATGAACAACGAAAAGTAGATATTTGCTTAAGTTCAACTGATGATTGTTTACGCTTAGAGCAGGCTATTTGGTCATACAAACCTCAAAGCTTTATTGCTAATAGCATTGCTAAATCATCAACCTCTCCAGTTCAGTTATGGGATAAAAAAGTAGCCCAACCTTGCCTAGATGTTTTGTTAAACTTACACACTAACTTTCCTGATAACTTTTTAAAGTATAACAGAGCAATTGAAATACTAGACCAGTCTGAAGAGCTTATTGAAATGGGAAGAAATAGATGGAAACAGTATAAACAACAAGGAATAGAGCCAACTTTAATAAAAATATAAATATAAATATAAATTTTACAAGAGTTAATATTATGGATATAAAACAATTACTAGAGTTTTCTGTAGCACAAGGAGCTTCAGACTTACATATCTCTTCTGGTCTTGCTCCAATGATTAGAATTGATGGTGATATTAAACGCATAGAAATGCTTGAATTATCCGCAGAAGATACGAAAAAAATGATTTATGCCATTATGAGTGCCGAACAACAGCAAAGTTTTGAAAATAATTTAGAGTCAGACTTTTCTTTTGATGTTCCAGATCTAGCACGCTTTAGGGTTAATGTTTTCATGCAAAATCGTGGAATATCTGCGGTATTTAGAACCATCCCCAGCCAAGTATTAACTTTAGATGAATTAAACGCACCTGAAGTTTTTAAAGAAATTTCTAGCATTCATCAAGGGCTTGTTTTAGTTACAGGGCCAACTGGATCAGGTAAATCAACCACCCTTACTGCAATGCTTGATTATGTAAATACTAATTATAAACATCATATCTTAACCATTGAAGACCCTATTGAGTTCGTTCACACATCAAAAAACTCATTAATTACTCAAAGAGAAGTGCATCGCGATACTAAAAGTTTTAATAGCTCTCTAAGAGCCGCTTTAAGGGAAGACCCTGATGTTATTTTAGTTGGTGAACTGCGTGATTTAGAAACTATAAGCCTTGCCCTAACTGCTGCAGAAACAGGACACTTAGTATTCGCAACCTTACATACTAGTTCTGCATCAAAAACCATAGATAGAATTATAGATGTATTTCCTGCTGGAGAACAATCAATGGTTAGAGCCATGCTTGCCGAATCTCTACAAGCGGTCATCTCACAAACCCTACTTAAAAAACAAGGGGGGGGTAGAGTTGCTGCCCATGAAATTATGCTAGGTTCATCATCTATCCGAAATTTAATTCGTGAAAATAAAGAGCCTCAAATGTTTTCCGTTATTCAAACCTCAAATAAACAAGGTATGAAAACCCTTGACCAAGATTTAAAACGCTTAGTTAATGAACAAATAATAAGCAGAGAAGTTGCCGCAGAGAAGGCAAAGGACAAAAGCCTATTTATATAGGCTAATATAACTATGAAAATTATTATTACACTTGCCATAACCATTGTTTTAAGCACAAATTCTTTTGCCATAGACTCTTCAATAGAAAATTTTTGTAAAACTCTATCAAAAAAGTTACGCACCGTTAAATTAGATGGTTGCAAAAGCTTTAATCTCACCACCATGGGCAAAATATCAACACTAGGCAACCCACTAACTCACCGAGAAATATTACCTAATGAAGATGTATCTCCAAAAGGTAAAATACTCTTTCTTGGTGGAGTTCATGGTGATGAATACGCTTCAATTAGCTTAGCATACTTATGGTTACAGAAACTTATAGAACCAGAAAACCCTAGCCCATTTCACTGGCTGTTTTTACCGGTTGTAAACCCTGACGGCCTATTCCAATCGCCAGCAACTCGTGCTAACGGAAATTCGGTAGATTTAAATCGCAACTTTCCCTCTCCTGACTGGGAAGATAAAGCTATTTCTACCTGGAAAACACACTATAACTCAGACAAAAGACGCTATCCTGGAGCCTATCCAAATAGTGAAGTAGAAACACAATGGATGGTTGATATTATCGAACGGTTTCAACCTGATGCAATTATATCTATCCATGCCCCTTTTGGTTTGTTAGATTATGATGGCCCAGAACACGCCCTGCCAAATAAAATTGGGCATCTTAAACACCGTTCATTAGGGACTTACCCTGGCTCATTAGGAAGGTATGCAGGTGAGCACCTAAAAATACCAGTATTAACTTTAGAATTAAATTCCGCAGGAAGAATGCCTAATGATAAAAACATAAAAGTTATGCTTAAAGATTTAGAGCGGTGGGTAGAAGATAAAATAAAACAAAAATGTATTGATATGTAAAAGCATCTTGCTTTTTATATTACTACTTCGTAAGGGGGGGGGGTAAATATGCGGTATTTAGTTGATTATTCCAATATTTTTCTACTTGTTTTCTCTCTCCATTTTCATCTATCATAAAGCTAACATAATAAAGTCCCTGTTCTCCTGGGTAAGAGAATACAGCAACTTCTGACCAGTTAAAGTTATTGCCCTCTTGTTGTCTAAGCCAATTATTTATTTCTAGCAATACCTGCTGTTTATTGTTGTTCTCACCATCGCCAGGAGTTACATAAAAAGTCTTATTATCCGCAATAATAATAGGAGTATATTGATTTAAACCAAATTCAGAAACCAAAGATTTCATTGCAGGGTTATTCAAAACGACACAACCTCTACTAGCTAAAGGAGCCCTACTAAATGTTTCCCTTGGCGTGCCATGTAACCAAATACCAGAACCTGTACGACCTTTTTGAAGATCCCATTCGTTAGGGTAGTTAAGGGTTAAAGCTCCTACTCCATATAGTTCTGCTAGGTTCTTATCAAAAAGTTCTTGCTGTATATTGTAAATTCCTATCGGAGTTTTTAAGTCTCCTTCATAACGCTTTCCAAAGCCCTTACGGCCGATAGAAATATAATAGTTTGCTAACTCTTTATAACCCTTTTTACTATTTTCATAAACAAACAAACGATTGGTAGCTGTACTAACAATTATTAGATGGGGTGATTTATTTGATTTCAAAACATAATCATCAATAAGCTTACTGTGTTGTTCTAGCATGGGGCTTGCCCAACGAACTTTTGCCTCTAACAGTAGATGTTTTATTTTGCTTTTATTAGCCTCTCTAACAGATTTAAGCAGATTTTTATCGCCAGACTTTATGGCAAGAAGTTCTGCTTTTACTAGTTGAGCAAGTTGGTACTTAGAATTTTCGTTTACTAGACTATCAACATTTGTCCAAGCACCTTCAAAACTACCCTGTTGAATTTGTTGCATAGTTTTTAACAAACCCTGTTCAACTTCCTCAGCTTTAGGCGAAGAAAAGGCAAAAACAAGTATATAAAATATGATTAAACTTCTAATTTTCACTTGTAAACAACTCTTTCATTAATAATTTTCCATTTATCTTTTTCTAACTTCCAAATAAGTATTTTTTTAACTTTGTCTTTAAATTTATTAGAGTGGTAATCCTGTATAAATTCAACCTGCATCAAACCATCCGTAAGAGGAAAAACAAATAAACCTAACAAATCTATTTTGATAAACTTAGGTGTTGTCAGACTGTATTTTCTTGAAACTTTCCAGTCAGAATTGCTAGTAAAGTTACTAGGAACATAGTCCATCTTGTAAAAATCCAGATAGCCATTAACATCTTGCTTTTCCCAATTAAATCGCCAGTTTTCTACTTGATTTAAAATGCTATCTATTTGCAACTGCAAAAAATATATTTTTGTTAAATCTATATTATCTTCACTTGTAGTTTGTTTAACTGCCGACCACTTACCAACAGGGAGAGAAACTTCGGTTTCAGAAAAAACCGTTTTGTAAGCTTGCTGTGCTTGCCTAACATTAACTTTATTAATATTATCAACTAAAAGTTTTGTGTCTGCTTCATAGCTCAAAGCCTTTTCAAGCACTTCTTTAGCTTCTAAATAACGCCCAACTTTCATTAAAAATACCGCATAATTATTTGCAATACTTTTATCCGTAGGATAATCCCTAAGTAAATCTAACCACTGCTTGTTTATAGTTGTTTCTTCTAAAGCAAAACCTTCTATAGTTAAGGTTTGAGAAGATTTCAAGACCGAACTAAATCTGTGCTCATAACTTGTTTTATCGACCACCTTATCCGCTGCGAAAGCCAAATTAGAAAAAACAAGCAGGCTAAGTAATAAATATCGTAACAAAATCAAACTCTTTGAATAAAAAAACATTAGCTATTGTACCTGCAATTCGATGTTTTTAATGAATAAATAACTTAAGGAAGCCCTGAATAACTAACATAATTTCTGACCAAGCCAAGTTTTTTGCATCAAGGCATCATTTTGCAGTAATAGCTAGCTATTGCCTTCAATACATGCCTAGAATTGATAGGCTAGAAGTCCACGCAGAATTTCAATCAGTTATTCAGTGCCTCCTTTAATTAGTTAATGCCCCAATACCTACCATGCGGTTTTTTAAATTTTTAACATCATCCCTTAGTTCTGCCGCAAGTTCAAAGTCCAAATTTTTAGCAGCTTTATACATTTTTTTCTCGGTATCTTTTATTGCGGTAGCTACTTGTGCAGGGGACATTCGTTCAACTTTGTCAGTTAAATACTCGGCGGTATTTTCAGATACTTTTAACCTTTTACTTTTTTTGTTTGATTTAGCCGCATAAGGAGAGTCCTCTAAAATATCAGTTACTTTTTTATTTAATCCTGTGGGAGTAATGTTATTAGCTAGGTTAAATTCTATCTGCATCTCTCTGCGTCTTTGTGTTTCTCCTATCGCCCTATCCATTGAAGCCGTCATTTTATCGGCATACAAAATAGCCTTACCTTTTACATTACGCGCCGCACGACCCATGGTTTGAATTAAAGCTTTGTCTGATCGTAAAAAGCCTTCTTTATCTGCATCTAAAATAGCAACTAAAGATACTTCTGGCAAATCTAAGCCTTCTCGTAATAGATTAATACCAACCAACACATCAAATTCACCCAAGCGTAAATCCCTAATAATCTCTATTCTTTCCACAGTATCTATATCTGAGTGCATATATCTGACTCTAACGCCATGATCTTCAAGATATTCCGTTAAGTTTTCTGCCATTTTCTTAGTTAAAGTAGTTACTAAAATCCTTTCAGACTTATCTGCTCTAAGTCTTATTTCACCAAGCAGATCATCAACCTGAGTTACCGCTGGTCTTACTTCAACTAGAGGGTCTAACAAACCTGTTGGACGAACTAATTGTTCTACAACTTTTGACTGATGCTCCGCCTCATATTTACTTGGAGTAGCAGATACAAAAATAGTTTGTGGCATGATTTTTTCAAACTCATCAAATCTCATTGGGCGATTATCCATCGCAGATGGTAATCTAAAGCCATAGGTAACTAGGTTTTCTTTGCGCGAACGATCTCCCTTATACATCCCACCTATTTGGGGGATAGTTACATGACTTTCATCAATAAACATTAAAGATTTTTTGGGCAAATAATCTAATAAAGTAGGTGGAGATTCACCCTCTTTCCTACCTGACAAATAACGGGAATAATTTTCTATTCCTGAACAATAACCTAGCTCTTTCATCATTTCTATATCTAACTTTGTTCGCTCTTCTAGGCGTTGGGCTTCCACCAATTTATCATTGTTTCTTAATACCTCTAAATGAGTTTTTAGCTCTTTTTTAACCAGTTCAATGGTTTTTAAAATAGTATCTTGTGGAGTAACATAATGGGATTTAGGATATACAGTAACCCTTGTAGGTCGGTTAATTACC
>CAZMHA010000056.1:0-9783 GCA_964565985.1 uncultured Piscirickettsiaceae bacterium
GGCACTGAAATCAGTAAAAAACAATTATCTTTGGTTGTTTATTTTATTAAAAACCTAGCAGTACCAAAACGAAGAAATGCCGAAAAAACTTCGGTACTAGCTGGCAGAAGCCTGTTTTATGAAACTGGTTGTGCAAGTTGCCATAACCCAAGTTTTACTACTGGTGATGATAAGGATTTCCCTCACCTAGCTAACCAAACAATTTGGCCCTATACAGATTTATTATTACACGATATGGGCGAGGGTTTAGCTGATGGACGACCAGATTATTTAGCAACAGGTTCAGAATGGAAAACCCCCGCATTGTGGGGTATAGGACTAAGCAAAAAAGTAAATGGCGGGCAAAACTTTTTACATGACGGTAGAGCTAGGAATGTAGAAGAAGCAATAATTTGGCATGGTGGAGAAGCTGAGCAGACAAAACAACGCTTTACTAAGCTAAACAAAAAACATAGAACAGAGTTAATTGAGTTTGTTAATTCTTTATAAAATAGGTTTTAAGAATGATTACTAGAAGAAGTTTTATTAGTTCATTGTTAGTAATTGGCTTGCCAATTGAGGTGATTGCTAAAATGGATTTGCCGATTGATAATGACTTTGTAGATCAAGAGTTTTTGGTTTCTGCCATGGGTGATAAAAAAAGCAGTTTTGGTTTTGGCTTTATGTCTGCTGAACAACAAAATCTAGGCAAAAAACTCTCAGGTTTTCGTGGTCATGGCGTATCACAACATCCTCTGCACCCTAGCCAAGTAATTATGTATGGTAGGCGACCAGGCACTATGGCAATAGTAACTGATGTATTGCAAAATAAAATTGTGAATAGTTTTAAAGTAGCTAAAAACCGTTTTTTTTATGGGCATGGTTGTTTTAGCCTTGATGGTAAAACGCTCTTTACTACCGAGGGAAACTCTACAACTGGTGAGGGTAAAATAGGCATTAGAGATGCTATTACTTACCAGTATTTGGGTGAGTACGATACTACTGGAATAGGCCCGCATGATATGCATCTAATGCCTGATGGCAAAACTATTGTGGTTGCTAATGGTGGTATTTTAACCCGCCCTGAAACAGGACGAAAAAAACTAAACTTGCCTGAAATGATTTCAAATTTAACTTATATTGATGCTTTTACAGGTAAAAAAATAGATGAGTTTCGTGTGCCAGAGCCGAAAGCGAGTATTCGGCATCTAGATATTGCAAAAGATGGTACTGTAGCCATTGCAATGCAGGTTCAACGATCAGTAATGAAAAATGAAAACTCTGTTCCCTTAGGAGCAATACACAAACCAAATGGAAAAATACAATTATTAACAGAGCCAGAGCGTTTAATAACAGCAATGAATGATTATATGGGGAGTGTGGCAATAAATGAAAAATCTCGTATTGCAGGTTTTACAAGCCCTAGAGGTGATATAGTAGGTTTTTGGAATATTGATAGTCTTGAATTTGCAGGTTATCACCGGTTGCATGATGTTTGTGGTATCGCGGTAAATAGTAAAAATAATTTTATGATTAGTAACTCTATAGGCGAAGTTCGAGAATTAGATGGCTTAAATCTTAAAGAAATTAAACAAAACAGAGTAATACACGAAAAATCTGCTTGGGATAATCATATGTTGAATATATTAGTTTAGGAAATAATAACGATGAATAAATTATTTATAGTATTGTTATCTTTGTCAATAATTGCTTGTGATGGGCAGAGAGAACCTGACCCTGTTGGTGTTAGTAAACAAAGTATAAATGACGCTCAGTTGGCTTTAGTTAATGATTTAATATTACCTAATGTGCATGATTTTTTAAATAAATCAACATTATTTAAAACTAGTGTGAATAGTTTTTGTAATGATAAAACTTCTGTAAGACTAACCGATGCACAAGATGCTTTTAAAGCTCTTTCCACAAGTTGGTATGGTATTGAACTTTTTGCTTTTGGGCCGATTGATGATAATTTGTTTTCACCAAAAATAGGGTTGGTTAATAAGTATTACTATGAACATAAAGAATTTCAGTCAACCAATAGAGGCTATGTTACTAGTAACTTGGCTACCACTACTGGCATTAATTTTTCATCTGTAGGTAGAAGAAAGAGGGGGCTTTTTATGCTAGAAACCCTATTGTTTGAAACTGCAGATTCAACACACAGCCAGGATAATGCCCTCATACTTGCAGACTATAATAATGCCGGTAAGTGTTATTTATTAAAAGGCTTTGCGGAGCTAATGGAGCAAGATGCACAGTATATAGATGATGGTTGGAATATTGAACATCATTATAATGCTGCTGCTACGGGTAAGCCATTTAAGGAAATTTATTTATCTGGTCAGGTTCCTGATGGCACTCAATCTTTAACTAAGCTATTAAAGTCGGTACAGGTATATTTAGACTATACCTCTCATCGCCAAGTAATGGCAAAGACAGGGTTACTTTCTAAAAACAATTATGCTAATGCAACGGCTTTTATTAATACGGTAGAAAAAGTACTAACTGGTTCGGAAACCATAGATGAAACAAAGCCTAGTTTTTTTTCTATTATGCAAGTAAACAGAGCAAGCGAAGTAGCAACGGTTAAATCAAATATAGCACTAGCTAAGCAGGCAATTATAGAACAAGATCACCAAACTTATGAGGGTGTAACCACTTTGTTAGATGGTAATTTTAAACGAGAAATATCAAATGGATTAAGCGTTAACCTAGGCTTAAACTTTTCAGATGGAGATTAAAAAATGAAAAAAACAATATTAAGTGTTTCTATTTTGGCAATATTATCCTCGCCAGTTTTAGTACAGGCTGAAACTGATAGGCAACGCATTAAAAGCCTGGAACAAAAAGTTGATGCCCTAGTTGATATGCTTGAGAAACAAGAAGATAAAATATCTTCGTCTAAAGCAGATAGTGTTCATATTGGTGGCTATGGTGAAATGCACTTTAATCAAATTAAGGATAAAGATAAGGAATACCGCGGGATAGACTTTCATCGTTTAGTTTTGTTTGTTGGTTATGATTTTTCAGATAGCACAAGATTTGTTTCTGAATTAGAAGTGGAACACGCGGTTGCAAGTGCTTCTAAAGCAGGTGAGTTTGAAGTGGAGCAGGCTTATTTGGAGTTTGATTTAGACCAACAAAAAACCATGCAATTAAGAACAGGTATTATCTTAACCCCTGTTGGAATTCTTAACGAAATTCACGAACCTGCAACTTTTTATGGCGTAGAAAGACCTATTATAGAAACCACAATCTTACCTTCTACCTGGTGGGTTGGTGGGGCAATGTTTTCACAAAACTTAAAGTCTGGTTTAAGTTATGATTTAATGATTTCTGAAGGATTAAAAACTAGCCCTGGCGAGCCATTTAACATTAAAGGTGGAAAACAAAAAACAACTTCAAATGCAGGGAATGGTGGTAAAGCCGATGCTTTTGATTTTGCTATGACTGCACGAGTTAAATATACAGGAATTGCAGGTTTAGAGCTGTCTGCTTACACGCAATATCAGCCAGATTTAGATCAGAGTGCAAAAATTTCTTATGCAGAGTCAGCAACTTTATTAGGTTTTCATGTTATTTATGACATTGCAGATTTTAAAGCAACCGCCTTATATTCTCGTTGGGACTTAGCTGGAAATGATGCTAAAACCGCAGAAAAAAACATGCAAGACGGTAGCTATGTAGAACTAAGTTATAGACCTACAGAAAAATGGGGTGCATTTGTTCGCCAAAGCCAATGGCAAAAGAAAACTAATGAGGATGCAACCCAAACGGATTTTGGTATAAACTACTGGCATGAACCAAATGTAGTGTTTAAAGCTGACTTTCAAATAATGAATAAATTTGCAGGTAGAGATACTAACCAAAACATTACTAAAAAAGCAAGCGCATTTAATTTAGGAATGGGCTATCATTTTTAGGATAATAAGTGAACAAAACAAAAATAGGCTTTATAACCGTTTCTGACCGAGCTAGCCGTGGTGAATATGAAGATTTAGGTGGCCCTGCAATGCAGGAATGGATAGGCAAGGCTCTTAGTAGTAATTGGCAAGCTACAGCAAAAGTTATTGCTGATGAGCAGGATTTAATTGAACAAACTATCATAAAAATGGCTGATGAGCAGGGTTGTAGTTTAATTTTAACCACTGGTGGAACTGGCCCTGCTAAAAGAGATGTTACCCCTGAAGCTACTGCAAATGTTTGCGATAAAATCTTGGATGGTTTTGCCGAACAAATGCGTTCGGTATCTTTAAAGTATGTTCCCACCGCAATATTATCTAGACAAATTGCCGGCACAAGAGGTGGGTGTTTAATTATTAACCTACCTGGAAAACCTTCTGCTATCGGTGAATGTTTAGAGGCTGTTTTTCCTGCCGTTCCTTATTGTATAGATTTAATTGAGGGGGCTTATTTAGAAACCAATGATAGTTTTGTTAAGACTTTTCGTCCAAAACATGCGGTGAAAAAATGAGTAATTTAAATTATCAATATGATGGCTTAGAAAGTATTACTGACTTTATTCGTTGGGGTGGTTCTATGTTTCAAAAAACTGAGTTGTTTTTTGGTCATGGTACGGATAATGCCTTTGACGAGGCGAAAACTTTGGTGTTTTTTGCATTGAATTTATCTTGGCAGTCTCCTGAATATTTGTTTTCTTCTAGATTAACCCATGCAGAAAAAGAGCAGGTAACAGAGTTATTTCGCCGAAGAATTGAAACAAGAAAACCTGCGGCGTATTTGACAGGTCAGGCTTGGTTTGCTGGTTTAAAATTTATTGTTAATGAGGATACTCTTGTGCCTCGTTCGCCAATTGCGGAGCTTATTTCACAGCAGTATCGCCCTTGGGTTGAGCCTAATGAGGTAATGCATATTTTAGATATGTGTACTGGCTCTGGTTGTATTGGGATTGCTAGCTTACAGGCTTGCCCTAATGCAACCGTTGATTTGGTGGACTTGTCGGTAGATGCTTTAAAGGTTGCTCAACAAAATGTTGATAAGTTTGAGCTTGGTAATGTTGCAAGGGTTATTGTGTCTGATTTGTTTACTAATTTACAGGGTAAAAAATATGATTTAATTGTTTCTAACCCTCCCTATGTAGATAAAATTGAAATGGATGCTTTACCCGCTGAGTTTAAACAAGAACCTAGCATGGGTTTAGAGGCAGGTAAAGATGGGCTTGATTTGGTTAGAATTATCTTAGCAGAGGCTGCTGAACATTTAACTACAAATGGTACTTTGATTGTTGAGGTGGGGGTGTCGCAATATTTTATGGAGCAGGTTTATTCTGAACTACCTTTGTATTGGTTTGAATTTGAAAATGGTGGCGAGGGAGTGTTTGCTATTCAAAAGTCTGAACTAGAAGTTTTTGAAGAAATTATAAAAAGTAATAAAAATGGCTAGTTATTTGCTTAAGTTATACCCTCAATTACAATACTTAAGATGAAATTAAAATGAAAATCGTAAAGTTATTTATATTTTTAGGGCTTTTTGCAGCCACTATTTTTAGCGTGGTTAAAGCTGAGGATAAGCCAAAAGTAACACCAGAAAAAAAACAAATTTCTGCACCTAATCAAGCAACCCTTCCGCCAACAACTTTATTAAACTTGAGTGAAGAAATTAAGCATGTAGCACCTTTAAAACCTGTTGGGAAACTGCTTAAAAAACTTGCAAAAGATGCTAAAAAGAAACAAGAAATTAAAGAAGAAAAAGAAAAAGAAAGTAAAAAAATTCATTGGGGTTATGAGGGTAAAGGCAGGCCTGAGTTTTGGGCTAGCTTATCTAAGAAATATTTAACTTGTAATACAGGTAAAAATCAGTCGCCAATTAGTTTAAGAGAAAACGAGGCTGTAGGAACAACAGGGTTAGACGGCTTTGATGTTTATTATCGTGACTCTAGTTTAAAAATTATAAATGATGGGCATGCTCTACAAGTTAATTATCCGTTGGGTAGTTATATTATGCTTAAAGATATCCGTTATGAACTTTTGAGTTTTAGTTTTCATACGCCTTCAGAACATAAGTTAAATGGCTTTAATTACCCAATGGAAATGCAAATGATGCATAAAGATTCTTATGGTAATTTAGCGGTGGTAGCTATTATTTTTCAGGAGGGTGAAACTAATTTAGCCCTACAGGATATTATTCGTAAAGCCCCTAAAAAAGCGGGCAAACAAAAGGTTTATCCTAAGTTAAAAATTAATCCAAATAAATTTTTCCCTGCGGAAAAAGAATTTTATAAATATAGTGGCTCACTTACTACACCACCTTGTACAGAAGGTGTTTATTGGATGGTATTTAAACGACCTGTTGAAGCTTCTGCAGAACAAATTGATAAGATGATGAAGATTATGGGGCAAAATAATCGTCCTGTACAAAAAACTAATTCTCGTTCTATTTTAAAATCTTGGAAGGGTAAGGAGTCTCGCGTAGAAGAAAACTATGAGTTTTACTAGTTTGTTAATTTTACTTAAGCATTTTCTTTAAATTCATTAATTAATCTTTGAAAGCTATGGTATCTGTCATAGCTTAATTCTTCATCTTCAACCGCTTCTTTTATCGCACATTTTGGCTCAATTGTATGGGTGCAGTTGTTAAATTTACACCTGCCTAAAAATGGGATAAAATCTTGGTATGCCTGTTCTAATTCGTGCAGCCCACATGGCGTTGGGGTGAATTGCCTTACCCCTGGTGAGTCAATAATATTACCAATACTGCCATTAAATTCTGGCAGGTGGTAGAGAATGCTATTGGTTGTAGTGTGTTTGCCTAGCCCAGTAGACTTGGAAAGTTGATTAACTTTTATCTCTACTTCTGGTGCAAGAGTTTTAATTAGTGAGGATTTACCAACACCTGATTGACCAACAAATACACTGTTTTTGGTTGATAATAAATCTCTTAGCTTATCCATGCCTTCATTGGTGTCGGCAGAAACAGGGTAGATATCAATTGCCATTGCTTCATAGTCAACTAAAATTTCAGCAATGGCTTGCCAATGTTCATCATTTTGGATTAGGTCAATTTTATTAATTACGATAAAAACTGGTAGTTGTAATTGGTGGGCAACTACTAAATACCTATCGAGCATATCTGGGTGAATACCTGGTTCAATGGCTGCTACTATGCCTAATATATCAATGTTTGAGGCTATCATTCTTTTTTGACCACGAAAGCCTGGGCGGGTTAGTTCTTGCTTTCTTGGTTGTAGCGAGGTAACTACTCCAGAGTTTTTTTCTATATCTGTTTGCCAAATAACTTCATCACCAGCTACTAATTTGCCAAGGTGTTGGCGCATGCTACAGTTGTAAAGCTTGCCGTCTTTTCCTTCAACTAACTGGCGTTTACCAAAGTTAGTTATTACTAGTCCTGTTTGCGGTTTGCCTAGTTTTTCATGCTCTGCAGGGGGGGGGGGGGGGAAATTTTTTTTTTTTTAACTTGTTTTGTTTGGTGCTTATTTAGTTTTTTTTTTTACATGAATAATTTGCTATGCTAAAAGTTGGTCAATTTTGGCTGCCATAATCATATCATTTTGGCTTATTCCTTTAATTGAGTGGGTAGTTAAATTAACTATACATTTATTGTATTCAAAACAAATTTTAGGATGGTGGTCTTCTTTTTGAGCTAGCCAAGTAATGGCATTTACAAACGCAACAGTTTGATGGTAGTTTTTAAATGCGTAGGTTTTTTCAATATAGAAGTAGTTTAGAGGAGCTTCCCAGCCTTGCATTTGTGCAAGGTGGCTTTCTATCCTTGGGATAATAAGAGGCTTACTGCCTTTTGCAATATCTTGACAGCTTTGTTCAACGAGTGGTGTTTCATTATTTGCCATTTTTATTCTCCAAACTTTTTAAAAATTCAATACGAATTTTTGCTGGTGGATGACTATCGTGATAAGCTGAAAATGTTGGGTCAGGAGTTAGGCTACTAGCATTATCGCGGTACATTTTTAATAGTGCAGAAATAAGGTGTTTTGAACCTACAGCTTCACTAGCAAAGGTATCCGCTTCAAATTCGTTTTTTCTACTTTTAAATGCCATTATTGGGCCTATAAAGAAGAAGAAGATTGGCATAGCAGTTAAAAATAATAGCAGAGCTGATGCAGGGGTTTCGGAGGCCATTCCTAAACCACTATAAAAGAATGATTGCTGAGCAAGCCAACCTAAAAAGGCTAAACCAACTAGGGTCATTGCAAAAGACTGCACCATCATTTTTTTAATATGCCCATGTTTAAAATGCCCTAGTTCATGTGCCAGTACCGCTTCCACTTCTTCAGGTGTTAAGGTTTCAAGTAGAGTGTCAAAAAACACTATGCGTTTGTTTTTGCCAAAACCTGTAAAGTAAGCATTACCATGACCTGAACGCGAAGAGCCGTCCATAACAAATATGCCATTTGATTCAAAACCAGTTCTTGCTAATAATGCCACAATTCTGTCTTTCATTTCCCCTTCTTCTAGTGGGGTGAATTTATTGAAAATAGGTGCTATCCACTTAGGGTAAGCCCAAAGTAGTAGTAGATTAAAACCAACCCAAAATAACCAGGTATAAAGCCACCAAAGTTGTTCAAAATATTGGTTCATAATAGTAAGTACCACCCAAATAAGTGGTAAGGCTATCACTATCATTAACGCCCATTGTTTTAATAAGTCAGTAAACATTTTTAGTGGGGTCATTTTGTTAAAGCCAAATTCTTCTTCAATTTTAAAGGTTGAGATAATTGAAAAAGGTAAACTTAATAAAGATAAAAACCAAAAAGTAGAAAGTAAAAATGCAGAATCTCGCCAAATAGGGGAGATGTCGGTAGCTAACCAGTAGTCATATATTTCTTGAAAACCACCACCAAGCGTCATAAATACTAAAACTGCAGCATCAAAAAACAAGACTAGACGAGACAGTTGTAACTTGGCAGCGGAGTAGTTGGCTGCTTTTTGGTGTGCTTCTAGGCTAACAATTTCTGAAAATTCTTCTGGCACCTTGTCTTTGTTAATACTGATGTGAAGTTGGTTTTTTATATTTAATAAAAGTTCAATAATTAGGTTTAAACTAATGGCGAAAATAAATAAAGTGGTAATCCAATGCATAATAAAAGTTTACTTTTAAGTTTGTAAATAAAAAAGTATTATATACAAGTATCGGTAGTTAAGGTTTAAAGATGAAATTAGCAAGTAACTTAGTGTGGATAGATTTAGAAATGACGGGCTTAAACTATAAGCAAGACCAAATTATAGAAATTGCCACAGTTGTTACCGATGCTAATTTGAACAAGATTGCCGAAGGACCTGTTGTTGCTATTAAAACAGAACAAAAATATTTAGATGAAATGGATAATTGGTGCACAACGCATCATGGTAATTCAGGGTTAACCAAAAGAGTAATGGCTAGCCAAATCACCATGCAACAAGCCGAACAAGACACTATTGCGTTTTTAAAAAAGTTTGTGCCCAAAGGACAATCACCAATGTGTGGCAATAGTATTTGCCAAGATAGGCGTTTTATGCTGGAACAAATGCCTGTTTTAGAAGCTTTTTTTCATTATCGTAATTTAGATGTTTCTACCCTAAAAGAACTAGCAAAACGCTGGGCTCCAAAGGTATATTCTGCACACAAAAAACAGGGAGCTCACCTCGCACTTGATGATATATATGAATCTATCGATGAATTAAAACATTATCGAGAGTTTCTTTTTAAAGACACTGAATAGATCTTTATAGTTTTTACCCCCCCCCCCCCCCTTTTTAAAAAATTTTTTTTACTTTCAAATGTTCTTTAATTCCGAAATAGTGTTTATATTTTTATCAGTCAGTT
>CAZMHA010000057.1:0-7105 GCA_964565985.1 uncultured Piscirickettsiaceae bacterium
GGTTTAACTGTTGATGTTGAAGGTGTAAGAGGGTTCTTACCTGGTTCATTAGTTGATGTTCGTCCTATTCGTGACTTTGGTTTCCTAGAAGGTAAAGAAGTAGAACTAAAACTTGTTAAGCTAGATCGTAAACGCAATAATGTTGTTGTTTCGCGCCGTGCAGTTATTGAAGCAGAAAATTCTGTAGAAAGATATGCCTTACTTGCAAATATGCAAGAAGGTGCTGTACTAGACGGTATTGTTAAAAACCTAACTGACTATGGTGCATTTATTGACCTTGGTGGTGTTGATGGTTTATTACACATTACAGACATGGCTTGGCGTCGTGTTAATCATCCATCAGAAGTTATTCAAGTTGGTGATGAAATAAAAGTTAAAGTTCTTAAGTTTGATAAAGAGAAAAATCGCGTATCTCTAGGTATAAAACAATTACTAGATGATCCTTGGACAGATATGATTTCTCGTTATCCTCTAGGTGCAGAAATAATGGGTAAAGTTGCCAATATTACTGACTATGGCGCATTTATTGAGATTGAAGAAGGTATTGAAGGTTTAGTTCATACTTCAGAGTTAGACTGGACAAATCGTAACATTCACCCATCTAAAGTAGTGCATTTAAGTCAAGAAACTAAAGTTAAAATCCTTGATGTTGACCAAGAACGCCGTCGTATTTCTCTATCAATTAAGCAGTGTACTGTTAATCCATGGGAAGGATTCTCAGCTACTCACTCTAAAGGTGATAAGATTTCTGGTAGCATTAAATCTATTACAGACTTCGGTATATTCATCGGTTTAGATGGCAATATTGATGGTTTAGTCCACTTAACAGATATTTCTTGGGCAGTTCCTGGTGAAGAAGCCGTAAGAGAATTCAAGAAGGGTGATGAGCTAGAAACTGTTATTCTTTCTATTGATTCTGATCGTGAAAGAATTTCTCTAGGACTTAAACAACTAGATCAAGACCCTTTCAGTGAATTTGTTGCTGACAATGGTAAAAACAAAATTGTTACTGGTACAGTTAAATCTGTTGATGAAAAAGGTGCAGTGATTGATTTAGCTGAAGAAGTTGAAGGTTATATTAGAGCAGGAGAGATAGTAGATGGTTGTCGTGATGCAACAACAGAGCTAAAAGCTGGAGATACAGTAGAAGCTAAAGTTGTTAATGTTGACCGCAAAAACCGTTCACTTTCTTTATCTATTAAAGGTAAAGACGCTCAAGATGAAGCTAACGCTATGAAGAGCTATTCTAAAGGTCAAGCTGATCAACAGCCTTCTAACACTTGGGGCGACCTACTGAAAGATCAAATTTCATCTGAAGATTAATTGTAAACAAAGTACATCCTTATCCGTAAGGGTTGTGCTGATTAAAGAGGTTATTGATAAATGACTAAATCAGAATTAATCGAAAGAATTGCTAGCAAGCAATCACAGTTTAGCCAAAAAGATGTTGAGCTTGCGGTGAATGAAATACTAGACTCAATGATTAATGCACTTTCTAATGGAGAGCGTATTGAAATAAGAGGTTTTGGAAGTTTCAGTTTACATCATCGTAAAGCTCGTGTTGGAAGAAATCCTAAGACGGGTGAACAGGTTAAGCTAAGTGAAAAGAGAGTTCCTCATTTTAAACCGGGGAAATCTTTAAAGACTTCAGTCGATGAATCTAAAGATTCTTGTAAGATTAAATAATTTTCTTATAAAAAAACCATATAAAAGGGGTACAATGTTCTAAAAAACATGTGCTCCTTTTTTTATGCTTAAAATTTTATACTTCATTATTGCGATATTTTTTCTGGCCTTTGGCCTAATATTGGGGCTATTCAACCCTAATTCAGTTAATGTTGACCTAGTTTTTTTACAAACAGACCTTCCTCTATCTATCTTAATTTCTTTATCCGTTTTATTCGGCATTTTTATTACCGCAATTTACTTAGGAAGTATTATTCTTAAACTTTCGGTACAGAAAAAAATCTTAACCAAGATTAATGCTAAGCAAAAAGGTAGAACCTTAGATTTAAATAATAAATTAATAGAAATAAAAAGTTCTCCAGAGCAACTTTCTGCACCAAAACCTATAAAACAACTACAGGAATTCCATTAGTGTCGGATTCAAAAATTGTAGTAGCCTTAGATTTTTCCTCCCAGATTGCCGCAAACAACTTTATACAGCAACTAGACCCAAACTTATGTAAACTAAAAATAGGTAAAGAACTATTTGCCGTAGGGGGGGGGGTATTTGTTGAAAAATGTGTTGCTTTAGGCTTTGATGTGTTTTTGGATTTAAAATATTATGACATACCTAATACTGTAGCTAAGGTTTGTGAAGTTGCTGCTAAAATGGGTGTATGGATGATAAATGTTCATACAATGGGTGGTAGCAAAATGATGTCAGCTGCTAAAGAATCAATAGTTAAATTAGATCATCAGCCCATTCTTATAGGCGTAACAGTGCTAACAAGCATGGAGCAGCATGACTTAGCAGAAATAGGAATGAGTGGTTCAACTGAGCAAAATGTCCTTAGGCTAGCAAGGCTAGCACGTATATCAGGTTTAGATGGTGTTGTTTGTTCTGCACAAGAAACACAGCTTATCCGCCAAGAGATAGGAGCAGAATTTTGTTTAGTAACTCCAGGGATTCGTCCGATAGGAACTTCTGTAAATGATCAAAAAAGAATAATGACTCCTGCAGATGCTTTAGCAGCAGGATCTAGCTACTTAGTAATAGGGCGTCCAATTACTCAATCTAAAGATCCTATTCAAACTTTAACTGATATTTATAATAGTATTAAATAGTAACCTTTACTGGCAAGAAAATGCTTATCTCTGCACCTATGGGTTCTTTTTGTTGATCTAGTATGTTATTTGCTTTTACTGAACCTTGGTGAAAGTCTGTAATTAGTTTTACAATATACAATCCTAATCCTAAGTGAGTTTGTTCATTCTGATTAGTTTCTCTAATAGATGTCATTCCATCAAATATATTTTTCTCTAGTCCTTTAGGTAACGATTCACCATGATTACTAACCATTAGGTGAACTATTTTATTAGATATTAAATTAGCGGTTATTTTAATAGGAGATGTTTTATCATCAAAATCTTTGGCATTGCTGATTAACTTATCTAAAAGTTGCTCTAGCATAAAACCATCACCTTTAAGCATAGTGTTTTCAGGTAGGTTAATGGAGTATTCAATTTTATTTTCTAAATTAATGCTTTTAATATTCTCAGCATAGTGTTTTAGCATTTCATTTACTGCAAAAAAACTGGGTGTTTGGCTAGTTAAACTTTCTTCAATACTGGTTGCTTCAGACAGTGATGAAATAATCTGTTTTAGCTGTTGAAGTGCGTGCATAGAAAACTGTACCTGCTTATGATGCACATCTTTTTCTAATAAACTCAACGACATAGATAACCTATTTAAGGGGTTATGTAATTCATGCCTTAGTGTTACAGGTAGTTTTTTTAGGTACCTTTCATAACTAGATAGTTGATTTAGCATGGTAAAAATATGGTGCCTTAAGACTGATATTTCATCATGATAAAACCAAGAGTTTATTGAGTCAGTAAAGTTATTTTCATTTACCTTTCCTAAAGAATCAAAGGTATTTCTAATATCATAGTCCAGTTTATAAACTCTTCGAGAAATAGATGCTGTATAAAAAAACACTGCCGAAAATACAAATATAAAAATCATTCCACCAACACCAATAACTCTATAAAAATGCTTTAGTGAAGTTCTGAGCATGCTATCCATTGATTCTTCTAAAATAACGGCGCCAATTAATCTATCATTAATTTTAATAGGAGTTGCAGACATTAAAGAAGTTGCTCGTTTCTCTTCCATTCTATATTGCTGATAAATTTTACCAGAAATCGCTTCACCAATAAGCACCTTCTCTGGATTAGTGCTTTGTGGGTAAGGATAAGGGATGGTGAAAGGAATAAATTTAGATGTTCCTTGAATTAGCCAGAAACCAACTTTTGTAAAATAATCATGCCCAAAGGTATAGTCATTTTTAGATGTTTTTCCTATTGCGTAAGTAACTTTACCTTGTTCATTAACAATCCATAGAATTGACTTTTCAATATCTATACCTTCTAAGGGCGTGCGTATTTTTTTAGTATCTATATTTTTGGTAATTAAATCAGTTTTATTGGCAAGAGCATAAGCAATGTTGATAACTTTTTGCTTTTGAATAGTG
This sequence comes from uncultured Piscirickettsiaceae bacterium, assembly GCA_964565985.1. Taxonomy (GTDB): domain Bacteria; phylum Pseudomonadota; class Gammaproteobacteria; order Thiomicrospirales; family Thiomicrospiraceae; genus Hydrogenovibrio. The sequence continues at coordinate 4,200 of CAZMHA010000057.1, forward strand.
GCTTGGTTTTCTAATAGTAAGCGGTGAAAATCTATAGCAAACCTATAGGTAATTATAGGCAATATGGCAAGCATTAACAATAAGAGTAAAAATCTTACCCTTATTGTAAAGCGTATTTTATTAAATTTATTTGTCTTCACTTTTGCCAGCTATACCCACGCCCATATTCATTATGAATTAAGTCAAAACCTCCATCAACTTTTTTAAAGGCACTTCTAATGCGGCAAATATGCGTATTTATAGTGTTTCTTTCTACAACTCCTTGGGTAGATTCTTGCAAAACATTATAGGTTACCACTCCTTTTTCGCCGGTTAAAGAGAATTGCCTTAGCATTTCAAATTCTGTTGCGGTTAATTCTAGCTTTTCTCCGTGCCAATAGGCTTTAAATTCACTATCAGACAAGGTTAAACCGTTGATATTGTTTAATTGTTCTTTATCAGAAGGGCTACTGGCAGTAGATATTCGTAATAGGTTTTTTACTTTTGCTGTTAATACAGCTAAGCTGATTGGTTTAGGTAGGTAATCCACTGCACCAAGAGCGTGACCTGTGTAAATATCAAATTCAGATTGGCGTTCAGATAAAAATATTACAGGAATAGCTGTTTTAAAAGAAAGCAGATGTTTAGCAATTTCAAAACCACCGTCGATCTCTTTTCCTAAGATGATATCTAAAATAATCAAATCAGGAAGGGCTTTTTTAAAGCTATCCTCTGCTGACTTTCTACTAGAAAAAGCAGATACTTTAAATCCTTGTCCTTTCAGGGAAATGGTTAAGTTTTCTAACTGTAATATGTCATCTTCAACAACGGCAATAGTATATTCTGTATTTAGCATGGGCCCGTTTCTCATTTAAACAAAATTATTTTATAAACTGGAAATCTAATACTTGCATATTCATAATTAAACCTGCATCCTGTATGGGTAAAACTATTGCATCTTCATCCGAGTCATTATGATGAGAATGCCACCAACCAGGAGGGGTAACAAAGGCACTACCAGGTTCCCACATAGCTTTGATTTGATGGATTGAAGAAGGGTAAGATACGACATCTATTTTAGGCATAGATGGATTTACCGATGACATATACTCTTTAAAACTGGCGTGATTTTCCCATTGTTGCTGTGCTACTTGTTGTATTTGTTGGGTAGATGGTCTAGTGTTTAACATTAAATATTTTACCTTAAATCGTCCTGTTTAAATTTTTTCGAGTACTGGAAGAGGGTATGTTCATTGCCTCTCTGTACTTAGCTATAGTTCTTCGTGCAACAGCTATATCTTGCCTTTCTAGTAAACTCATTAGTTTATTATCACTTAATGGTTTATTAACATCCTCGGCACCAATTAGTGTTTTTATGTGATATTTAATTGAAACGGATGATTGATCACTGCTTCCGTATTGAGACAACCCTGTTGAAAAGAAGTACTTTAATTCAAAAGTTCCACGAGGAGTTTGCATATATTTCTGGCTAGTTGCTCTTGAAATGGTGGACTCATGTAACTCCAATGCTTCAGCAACATCACCTAAAACCATAGGTTTCATTGCTTGATCACCCTCATCAAAAAAGTCAGCTTGCTTTTCAATAATAAACCTACCAACTCTCAATAAGGTTTCTCCTCGGCTATGTATGCTTTTAATTAAGCCCTTAGCCTCAATCAACTGCTCTTTTATTTTTTTAGAATCTGCCGAAGAATCTAAGTTTTCAGCCATGTCAATATACATAGCATTAATGGATAAACGAGGGAAAGCTTTTTGATTTAATTCCAATACAAAACCATCCCTTGCTCTAAACAACTTTAAATCAGGTACGACTATATCTGTTTGGTCGGAAGAAAATGCTCTTCCTGGTCTAGGATTTAGACATTGAATAATTTCAATTACTTGATGCAATTCTTCATCATCAAGCTGATAAGTTTTCTTGATTTTTTTATAATTTCTATCCGTTAATAAATTAAAGTTGTCCGTAATTATGGCTTGTGAAGTTATAGTAAAAGGATTTTCAGGTAAGTTTTGTAGCTGTAAGCAAAGGCACTCTGCCAAGTCCCTAGAGGCAACACCAGTAGGCTCAAAATCTTGAATTATTTTTAACACAGCCAGCATTTCATCTAGCTCAGTTGCAGTATGTTCATTATTATTAAGGTCTAACAAAACTTCTTCAATGCTTGTCTCTAGAAAGCCTTCATCATTAATACTATCAATTATATAAGAAGCCATAAGCTCTTGGTTGTCTAGCCACTGATAAGTATCTGATTGCCAGTAAAGTTTATCTCTTAAGCTAATTTCCGCGGCTGTATAAGTCTCTGGGGAAGTATGGTCGCTATCAGATGAAACTTTACTGGCTTGTGGAGCAGAAAAATCACTATAAACTTCTTCCCATTCATAATCCATCTCAAGTTTTTCATCGATACTTTTTACATCTTCTAAATTTACTTCATCATCAGCGGAAAGGGGAGCTTGCTCTGCTTCTGAAAGCTCTTCAATAGATTCTGGAACATCATCTTGCTCTTCGTCTTCTGACTCTAACATGTAGTTAGATTCCAGTGTTGTGGAGATAGTTTGCTGAACTTCCAGAGCTGAATACTGTAGTATTTTAATGGACTGTTGCAACTGTGGCGTTAGCTTCAATTGCTGGCCCATATTAAGCTGTAAACCATGCGTTAAAGCCATGATAAAACTCCGAAATGAGAAATATAATTAATAAGGCACTATCATAATGCAAAACTATATAAAACTGTACATTTCTTACTGTAAAATATAACAATAAATAATGACAATAGTAATTTAGGAGGGACAGAAAATGTCAATAAAGAAAGTCGCTAAAGAAATTGTAGATAGTTTACCTGATGATGCTACTTGGGATGATCTTGTAAAAAGTTTAATTAAAAACAAAAAAATAACACTTGGTA
>CAZMHA010000057.1:7205-9712 GCA_964565985.1 uncultured Piscirickettsiaceae bacterium
AATTGTTGCAGTGGTACCAATGTTTTTTATATTTAGTGATTAAGGGATATCTAAATAACTAGTTGGTGTAAAGCCTATAAGTAAAGCTCGTAGTTAATCTTCGGGCTTTATGAAATGAATATAATGTTCGTATAATGTATATTATGTTAAATTCAATACTTAACTAAAAAATGTTAAAATTTACCCTCCCCCCTCTAATTTGCATATTTTAATTATTGCTTTAAATAATATCTAGAACATTTTCTGGCGGCCTGCCTATAACTGCTTTGCCATTGACCACGACAATGGGTCTTTCGATTAGGATTGGATTGTTAATCATGATTTCAATCCACTGTTGATTACTTCTATTATTGGATTTGTTTAAACCTAGTTCTTTAAATTTAGATTCATTAGTTCTAATTATATCTATTGCTGATTTGTCAAGCATAATAAGGATATTAGCTAATTCCTTAGCCGTTGGTGGTGTTTCTAGGTAAGTAATTTCTTTTATACATACCTTTTTATCTTCTAGGATTGCGAGTGTAGCACGGCTTTTAGAGCAGCGACTATTATGATAAATTACTGCTTTAGTCATCTTTATTGGACTTATCTAATCGCTTGTTCAATGCACTTTCCACCGCTTCTATGCGAGACTGGCATAGTGTATAGGATCTTGTGGCTTCGTCAACCATTGGTACTAGCTCATCTATATCAATATCGTCTGATTGAGATAGGGTTTCGGCAATCATCTTTAATTTTTCATAATTATACTGATAACTGTCTGCGTTTTTTTTACTCATGTCTAGCTCCTTACTTTAGCTTTAAGAGTGCCGTCTTTAAATTTAATGGCGAAATTTTGCTGTTGCTTAGCTTGTGTGGCGGTAGTCAAAGGTTTGTTATCGTCATCAAAAACCATTGCAAACCCCCTATTTAACTGACTATCTATACCTGAACTTAATATAAAACTAATTGATTGTTTTAAGCGTATTTTTGCTCTTTCTAAAAGGATAGTAGGTGTTGTATTTACTATTTTTTTACGCTGAATCAACTGTTCTTTTTGTCCGTTTAATTTTGAAGTGATTTGTAGTTTTATTGTGTTATCTAATTGTTTTATATTGTTTTTTTGGTTATTTAATGTCAGGGTTGCTTGCTGTTCTACCCTTAACATAAGAGGCAGTAACTTTTGGCGTTGTTGTTGTATAGTTTCTTTACTTGCTTGGATTATGGTTTGGTTTTTTTCTGTAATTAGTTGTTTTTGTTTTTGTACAAAAATTAGGCTAGATTTTTCAATATAAAACCAATCTTGTTTAGCTTGTTGTGCTGATGAAAATATAGCGTTAACAATTGCCGTAACCACCTTGCTTGGGGTGTCAAATTTAACTGCACTAACCTCATCTAGGATAGTTTTATCTCTTTCGTGCCCTATTCCTGTTATTACAGGTAAGCTTGCTTCAGCAATAGTTTTAGCCAGTTGGTAGTTATTTAAGGGCTGTAGGTCTAATTTTGCCCCCCCCCCCCTAATAATAATTAGAGCATCAAATGGCTTTGATTCATGTAAGCATAAAAAAGCCGCAAATGCTGCTTGCATTTCTTGTTCTACCTTTTCTCCTTGAAATGCAGAATAAAAGTATTTAAACTCACATAGCTCAGCTTTTACTAACAAATTAGCATCTGCTCTAAAATCACCTAAACCAGCTGCATCTGGCGGTGAAATAACGGCTAATCTAAAGAAGTCATTAGGGAAACTAAACTGTTTATTTTTATCATATAGCTTTTCATCAATCAATTGTTGGCGAATAGCTTGCAGTTTGGCCTCCAGCTCTCCAAGAGTATAACTAGGATCAAGGTCTTGAATAACTAGTGAAAAACCAAACTTTTCATGAAATGTAGGCTCTACTAATAGCAGTAACTTTTGTCCTATCGCTATTTCTGAGCCTGTTTCTGCACTAAACTTATCTAATAATTTAGTATTACTCTGCCAAATCATTGCGCGACAGTTTGCTACCTGTTGCCCATCATCTAGTGTTTCTGCTAGTTCAAAGTAATAATGCCCCCTTCTCTCATTAATATTAGCAACTTCTGCAATTACCCAAACAAGGTCGGTAATAGAAACACGAATAGCCTGTTGAACCTTGTGCATTAAACTACTTAAAGGAATACCCAATTGTTTATCGTTAGCAGGTATTGCTGAGGAATCTAAAGGTGATGTTGTGAGAGATTGCACTTTATTGTTTGAACTTGGTAACCAACGATTAAACTTATCTATTTCTGTAGTTAAATCTTCAGGCACATACCATTTCTTTTCTGCAGGGTTCCACCTCGCACCAAGCGATTTAGCGGTTTCTTTTTCTGCAAAAGGTACATCTAATAAAATCATTGTTCATCCATTCGTTTTATTTCCGCTTGAACCAACTGGCTTGCATGTTGTAAAACTTCAATTCCTGCCCCTTTTTTAAAGGCATTTTCAGAAATGTATCTACGCCATATTCTACCACCTGGCATACCAAAGTACAGCCCAAGCATATGGC
>CAZMHA010000058.1:0-9598 GCA_964565985.1 uncultured Piscirickettsiaceae bacterium
TATGCGTCATCGTAAAAGTGGTCGTAAATTAAATCGTAACAGTTCACACAGAAAGGCAATGTTTAAGAACATGTCTGCATCATTGTTTGAACATGAAATGATTAAAACAACAGTTGCTAAGGCTAAAGAACTTCGTTCTGTAGCTGAGCCATTAATCACTCTTTCAAAGGTTGATACTGTACATAACAGAAGACTTGCATTTTCTCGTTTAAGAGATAAAAGTGCGGTTAGTAAACTTTTTGCTGACCTTGGCCCTCGTTATCAGTCTCGCCCTGGTGGTTATATAAGAATCCTTAAATGTGGGTTCCGTGATGGTGATAATGCTCCTATGGCTTATGTTGAACTTGTTGATAGACCTCAACAAGAGCAAGAAGTTTCTGAAGAAGAAACTGCTTAAGTAATAAAAGCCAGCGAAAGCTGGTTTTTTTATGCCTAAAATATTTGATAGCCACTGCCATATCCTTACAGACAGTATTATTTTATCCTCGTCTTACCCTTCTCAACACCCTCAAAACTTTTTTCTTAATGTTACTACTAAAAAAAATGAATGGTTGCCTGCAATCTATTTAGGTGAACATAATCGGTATGTACTAGCTTCTCTTGGTTTACATCCTTGGTTTGTGGATAGATCTTGGATGAATGATATAAACTTTTTGGCAGAACTACTCTCTACTAATAAAGTAAGTTCAATCGGTGAAATAGGCTTGGATTATGTTGATGAATTTATTGGTAGTAAAAGTTTGCAGTTAGATGCCTTTAAAGCACAAATTTCTTTAGCAGAAAAGTATGGTTTGCCTGTTTCTTTGCATTGCAGAAAAGCTTTTGATGACTTATATTTGGTGCTTAAAAGAAGTAAGGTAACTGGTGTTTTGCATGGATTTTCAAGCTCCTATGAGTTAGCTCAGCAGTTTATAGATTTAGGCTTTAAAATTGGTGTGGGTGGTTTGCTACTGAGTTTAAAAAGTAAAAAGCTAGAGAGGACAGTAAAAAATATTAAATTAACTGATATGGTGGTTGAAACAGACTATCCTAATTTTGTCCAGCTAGGAAAGGGTTTAGAGTTGGCTGATATAAGTTTAATTATTGAACGAATTGCGCAAATTAAGTCCTTAGACTTATCCGAGGTAAAGGAAATTCTTTATAATAATGCTGCAGAGGTTTTTTTAGGAAGTAAAAATGCAAGATAATCCATTATTTGAGCGAAGTTTATTAGTTTTTGGTGAACAGGGTATTAAAAACCTAGTAAATAGTCATGTGCTAGTGGCAGGAGTAGGTGGAGTAGGTGGTTTTGTGGTTGAAGCCTTAGCTAGAGCAGGTGTTGGTGAAATAACCATAGTTGACCATGATGTGGTTTCTGCAACCAATATAAACCGCCAAATAATTGCTTTAAATTCTACTATTGATTTAAATAAAGTAGATGTAATGCAAACCAGAGTTACAGATATAAACCCTGCTTGTAAGGTTAATGTGCAGAATGAGTTTTTAAAAGCAGAAGATATGGAGGATTTACTATCTTTTGATTTTGATTTTGTTGTTGATGCTATTGATAGTTTAAATAGTAAAGTTAGTTTGGTAGAAACAGCTTATAGGAGAGGTTTAAAGGTTGTGGCTAGTATGGGTGCTGGCAGGAGGGTTGATGCCTCTAAAATTGTGGTGGCAGATTTTAGTAAAACTCATACCTGTGGCTTAGCAAGGCAGTTTCGACAAAGGTTAAAAAAGCGTGGAATAAAGAAAGGTATCCAAACGGTATTTTCTACTGAATTGCCATTGGCAGCAGGTCCTGTTGAAAAAATTGCAGGAGCTAGAGATAGAGTGATAAATGGTACAGCTAGTTATATGCCAGGTATTTTTGGTTTAATACTAGCAGGAATAGTGATTAAAGAATTATCAACTAAAACCGTTGTTTAGAGCGGTTTTCACCCCCCTCCCCCCCTAAATTACGGGGAGGAGCTTTTTTAGGATTGTTTTTCTAGCATTCTTTTTAAATATTTACCTGTGTAGGATTTGTCATTTTTAGCAACTTCTTCAGGTGAACCAGTGGCTATAATTAGCCCTCCACCAGAACCTCCTTCAGGTCCTAAGTCAATTACCCAGTCTGCAGTTTTAATAACATCTAGGTTATGTTCAATAATAACGATAGTATTACCTTGGTCTCTTAGGTTACGGATTACTTTTAGTAGTAGCTCTATATCATGGAAGTGCAAACCTGTGGTAGGTTCATCCAGTATATAAATGGTATTTCCTGTGTCTCGCTTAGAAAGTTCTTTGGCAAGTTTAACTCTCTGTGCTTCTCCTCCTGATAGAGTTGTCGCACTTTGCCCTAATTTTATGTAACCTAATCCCACTTCCATTAACATTTGTAGTTTACGAGATAGGACAGGAATTACATCAAAAAATACTCTTGCATCTTCAATAGTCATATCAAGAATTTGATGAATATTTTTGCCTTTGTATTCTACTTGTAAGGTTTCACGGTTGTATCTTGCCCCTTTGCAGTTATCACAGGATACATAAACATCTGGTAAAAAGTGCATTTCTACTTTTATTACGCCATCACCTTGGCAGGCTTCACAACGCCCACCTTTTACATTGAAACTGAATCTACCAGGGGTATAACCTCTAATTCTAGATTCAGGAGTAGCAGATAAAAGTTCACGAATTGACGTGAATAAACCAGTATAGGTTGCTGGGTTAGATCGTGGAGTTCTACCTATTGGGCTTTGGTTGATGTTTACGACCTTATCAAAATGCTCTAGTCCAGTTACTTTTTTGTGTGGAGCAGGGTTTAGCTCTGCTCGATTTAAAGCAGTAGCTGTAATTTTGTAAAGGGTTTCATTAATAAGGGTAGATTTACCTGATCCAGATACTCCTGTTATGCAAGTTAATAAACCAGCAGGTAACTTTAAGGTAACATTTTGCAGGTTATTACCAGTTGCACCACTAACTATCAGCCAATTCTTTTTAGGTTTTAATCTAGTTTTTGGTATGGCAATTTTTCGTTTACCACTTAGATATTGGCCAGTTAAAGATGCAGGATTATTTATTACTTCTTCAGGAGTTCCTTGGGCAATAATTTGTCCACCATGAACACCTGCACCAGGACCAATATCTAACACAAAATCAGCAGAGCGAATGGCATCTTCATCATGCTCAACAACTATAACCGTATTACCCAAATCTCGAAGATGATTAAGTGTGGTTAATAAACGGTCATTATCGCGTTGGTGTAAGCCAATAGACGGCTCATCAAGTACATACATTACGCCAACTAAACCCGCACCAATTTGTGATGCTAAGCGAATTCTTTGTGCCTCACCACCAGAAAGAGTATCGGCACTTCTATCGAGGGATAAATAATTTAAGCCAACATTAACTAAAAAGCTGAGGCGTTGAAAAACTTCTTTAATTATTTTGCTTGCGACTTCTCCCTTGTTACCAGGTAAATCCAGTTTATCAAATACCTCATGTAAAGAACCAACCGGCAATTCGGTTAAGCTAGATAAAGTATATTTATCTACAAAAACATTTCTAGCCGCTACATTTAAACGCGAGCCTTCACAACTATCGCATGTTTTTGAAATACGGTACCTATCTAATTCATCACGCACAGTTTTAGATTCAGTTTCCATCAAACGGCGTTCCATGTTAGGTATTACGCCCTCAAACCTTCTTTCTTTAGAATAACGACCGTGTGGCATAGGAAGCTTTTGCTTACCAGAACCATAAAGAATAAGATATTGTTGTTGTTCAGTTAAATCCTGCCAATTAGTTTCAATATCAAACTCAAAAAAATCAGTTACCGCTTTTAAAATGTCATAATAATACTTGTGTCTTCTATCCCAACCACGAATAGCCCCACCAGCAATACTTAGTTCAGGGTGAATAATAACCTTACTAATATCAAAAGTTTTCTTTACCCCTAAGCCATCACAAGTCGGGCAAGCACCATGAGGATTATTGAATGAAAAAATTCTGGGTTCTAATTCAGGAACAGAATAACCACAGCTTGGGCAAGAAAATCTTTCTGAAAATAATAACTCAAACTTATTATCAGCGTCATCATCCATCGGGATTACTTGAGCGATACCCTCGGAAAGATGTAAAGAGGTTTCGAAAGATTCAGCTAAGCGTTGTTTAATGTCTGCACGAATTTTAAAACGATCAACCACCACCTCAATATTATGTTTAATATTTTTATCAAGCTCAATTGAGCCATCTAATTGCATTAAAGTACCATTAATTCTAGCTCTTACATAACCCTGAGCTTGCAACTCATCCAATAGGTTTTGATGAGAGCCTTTCTTCCCTCTAATTACTGGAGCAATTAACAAACACTTGCTGCCCTCAGGCAAGCATAAAGTATGGTCAACCATTTGGCTAACTGTTTGAGCCTCTAAATCAGCACCATGAGTAGGGCAGCGAGGAGTACCTGCTCTTGCATAAAGCAGGCGTAAATAATCATATATTTCTGTAACTGTACCAACCGTAGAACGAGGATTATGAGAGGTGGATTTTTGTTCAATAGAAATCGCTGGCGACAAACCCTCAATATGGTCAATGTCTGGCTTATCCATAATAGATAAAAATTGGCGAGCATAAGACGAAAGAGACTCAACATAACGGCGTTGACCTTCTGCATATATGGTATCAAATGCCAAAGAAGACTTTCCTGAACCCGAAAGGCCAGTAATAACAATCAACTTATCACGAGGCAAAACAACATCAATGTTTTTCAAATTATGGGTTCTAGCCCCACGAACAATAATTTCTTCTAACATCTTGATGTTACCTTGCCTGTAAATTTATGAACCAAATATTATAACCTAGATTTGTAAATATAACTTGTAGCCTAAGCCCGTATCTTTTATATTTTATTTATCTTAGTCATTTCAGCTATTCCAATATATGCAAGGCATTCGGTTATAATTTCTACCAAGTTAAAAATAAGATAAGAAATTAATATATGATTACTGTTAAAGAAGCTATGAGTCCCATCGAAAAAAGAGCAACCATCTCCATTGCCGCTATATTTTCAACCCGTATGCTAGGGTTATTTATGATTTTTCCTGTGTTTGTACTTTTTGCCCAAGAAGAATTTGCAAATGTTACAGGTACTCAAATTGGTGTTGCTATGGGAATTTATGGTTTAACACAAGCGTTGTTACAAATTCCTTATGGGTTTTTATCCGATAAATATGGACGCAAACCTTTGATTATAAGTGGAATGCTGGTTTTTATGTTCGGCTCAATTGTTTGTGCTATGGCAGATTCTATCGAAATGATGATTGTTGGGCGAGCAATTCAAGGTATGGGTGCGGTTGCTGCGGTATTAATGGCAACAGTTGCTGACTTAGTAGAAGAAAAGTTTAGACTAAGAGCTATGGCAGTAGTAGGTATAACGATTGGTCTTTCTTTTACGGCTTCTTTAGCTTTAGGCCCTTTACTTAGTTCTTGGTATGGTGTGCGAGGTATTTTTTGGATAACAGCTTTCATCGCTTTGATAGGTGTTTTATTGGTTATTTATGCTGTACCAGAAATTAAAAATCAAAGTTTTCAACGAGAAGCACAAACGGATAGTAGTCAATTTAGAGAAGTGTTAAAAAACAATGAACTACTGCGTTTAGATATAGGAGTTTTTGTCCTACACGCAATGCTAACGGCTATGTTTATTGCCGTGCCATTAATGATGAGAGATGATGTTGGCTTAGATACTTTGCATCATTGGTACATATACCTACCAGTAATGTTATTTTCATTTATCCTAATGGTACCTTTTATTATTATGGCTGAATCAAAAGGTAAAATGAAGCAAATATTTGTAGGTGCAATTTTGACCATATCAATAATGCAACTTGCTTTCGTTTTGCTACCCAGTGGCTACTGGTGGATTTCAATTATTTTATTAATATTTTTTACAGCATTTAATCTATTAGAAGCATCATTACCATCACTAGTGGTAAAAATATCACCCGCTGATAAAAAAGGTACCTCAAGTGGAGTTTATTCAAGTGGCCAGTTTATGGGAGCGGCAGTAGGTGGTTTAGTTGGTGGGATGAGTTATCAGCACTATGGGATTGATGCAGTATTTTATTTCACCGGTACAATTGGTTTAGTTTGGTTTTTGGTTGCTCTTTACATGGATAACCCTTTGCCATTAAGTATCGCAACAGTAGCGATTAAAAAAGAACTAAATAAAGAACAGGTAAAATCATTAAGGTCAAAACTTTTAGAGCATAAAGGAATACATGAAGCGGTATTTAAACTAGAAGAACAAAGAGTGTTTTTTAAGATAGATAGAAAACTTATTAATGAAGAAGGGTTGGCTGATTTTTTTAGATAAAAATCAGCAAAAGATGGTGGAATAAGTTATTATTCTCTCCTGATGAAATACGAAGATAATGGAGTAAAAAATGGCTCGTGGAATAAATAAAGTGATTTTAGTTGGAACTCTTGGTAGAGATCCAGAAATGAAATATGCCGCAAATGGCAATGCTATCGCTAACTTAAGTATAGCTACTTCAGAACAGTGGAATGACAAGTCAACTGGACAAAAACAAGAAAAAACAGAGTGGCACCGAGTAGTAATGTTTGGCAAACTAGCTGAAGTTGCTGGTCAATACTTAACCAAAGGTTCTTTAGTTTATCTTGAAGGAAAGTTGCAAACACGCAAGTGGCAAGACCAAAACACAGGTCAAGATAGATATTCAACAGAAGTCGTAATTGATTTTGGTGGAAAAATGGAAATGCTTGGCGGAGGCAATCGTCAGGGAGGAGATACTGCGTTTTCTCCACAATCACCAGCACAAAATAATCCTGGTATGCAACAAAATAACCCATCACAAGGTTCTGCTCCACAAATGCAATCACAAAATAATCAACAAGCACCGATGCAGAATAATCCATCGCCAATGCAACAAGCACCAGCCTACTCAGAAAGTAGTTTTGATGATGATGATGTGCCGTTTTAAAAAAACACCTGATGTGAATAGAAAATTTTATAAGCCCCTTTTACAGGGGCTTTATTGTTTGGTATTTACTTTAAAAACACATGAACTGCCGACGATTATCTTTTATGGACTAGCGACACTACAACTTTCGAAAACTTATACGCAATAGAAGATATTACTGAAAAATAATACATTGATTCTGAAAATTTGCCCTTGTTAGAAGTTATGTTAGCTATTTATAGTATTCTTAAAGTGTTACCTATATTTTTTATACTTTTTTTAGGTTTTATGGTTAATTTTTTCCATTAAATGCCGATACAAAACTTACAAAGGAGTTAATCAATGAAGAAACAAGAAAAAATGTCGCAAGGTTTAAGATACTTTTTTAAGAGATTAGAAAAGAAGTCTGTAGAACTAAGTGAAGAAATAACTAGAAAATCTTTTTTAGTAAAAAATGTTCCCTTTGATGAAGTTGAAAAGTTTACACGGTCATTGATGACACAAAATATCTTCATAAATACGGTTGGAACTAACGGCAAAATAGAGTCAACTATTCTATCCAAAGCAATTTTTAGTATAAACAAAGTTGTTAGGTTATATTACTCTACGAGCTTAGATGAGTCTAGGCAAGGTTATATTAGGTTAAGAGCAGATGTTGGTCAGCAACTTATTATTGTTGAAAAACTACATGGTTTAAGGCCCACTCCAGAAGTGATTTATGCAAGTTTAGATGAATGTCATGTTATTCGTTTTTTTACAAACTGGATTTTAAAACGAATTGATTGGGATAAAACCAAAACTAAGCATTTAGAATTGTATAAACTGCTTAAAGAAGTAGAGCAGGAAGAGCATGAAGCTATGATTGCTAAAGAACTAGAAGAGCTGGAAGATTTAAGAATACAGTCGACTCTTGATAAACACTTCGGGCAAGATAGAAAAACAAGCCCAACAGGTTAAGTAATCTAGTAGGAAGACTTGCAGATGTTTATGTTAGTTTTAATGGCTTCTATTTACAGCTATATCAGCCAAACTTAACAGAGCATCTTTAATTGCAGAGTCATCAAGCAAGCTGATTGCTTGCTTTGCTTTGTTGGCTTCAGATGTTGCAACACTTATGGTGTGCTCTATAGCACCACTGTTTTTTATAATAACGGAAACCTCATTTAACAGTTTAATTCCCTCTGTTTCTATCGCTCGTCTAACAAGGTTTTTTTCGGCTTCCGTGCCATTTTCAAGCACATATATTAGTGGTAAGGTAGGTTTTCCTTCAGCCAAATCATCACCAATATTTTTTCCTAATTCCTCTTCATCAGCCATATAATCAAGAGCATCATCAATTAATTGAAATGCTGCACCCAAATGCAAACCATAGGTAGAAAATGCAACTTCCAAGTCTGGTTTATTTGCTAAAACAGGGCCTAGTAAAGTTGCCGCTTCAAATAGTTTAGCTGTTTTACGATGAATGACATCCATATACATTTCCACGCTTATATCAGCGTTATTACAGTTAAGTAATTGTAATACTTCACCCTCTGCAATAATGTTAGTTGTCTCTGACATTATTTGCATAATGCGCATGTTATTTGGCTCAACCATCATTTCAAATGCCCGCGAATATAAAAAGTCGCCAACTAGTACGCTTGCAGCATTACCCCAAACTTCATTTGCCGTTTTATTACCTCTTCTGGTGCTAGACTCATCAACCACATCGTCGTGTAACAGGGTAGAAGTATGAATAAACTCAATAACTGCCGCCATGGTTAAACTATGTTTTCCTTGATAATTACAAGCTTTAGCACAAAGTAAAACCAATAATGGCCTTAATCGTTTGCCACCGCTATTAATAATATAGTTACCTACCTGGTTAATTAGTACGACATCAGAGGAAAGTTTATTTAAAATTAAGGCATCGGTAGCGTTAATTTGTTCAGCAATAAGGGTTTTTATTTCAGATAGTTTCATGTTTCTACTAAGTTCATTTGTATATAAGCAATAAAATAAGTTTATTATGAAAAGGCTCTAGGTTCAAATGTTTTATTTATATTTATGCAAATAGTTAAAATAAGTTTGACCTTTAGGCCAAACCTAACTATAATTCCGCCTTTGCCATTTCTTAGGCATATAAAAACAGAATTTTGAATTAAATAATTAACATTGCTTAGTTAGTCTAAGTTGGTGTTAGTCCAATAGAAACCGGGAGTTTCAAATGTACGCAGTAATTAAAACCGGTGGTAAGCAGTATAGAGTTCGTGAAGGACAAGTTCTAAAAATTGAATCACTAGAAGTAAATGCAGGTGATTCAGTAGAGTTTGACCAAATCATGATGTTAGGTGAAGGAGCTGATGTAACTGTTGGTACTCCTTTGGTTGAAGGAGCTAAAGTTGCAGGGACCATTATTTCTAATGGTCGCGGTAAAAAAGTAACTATTATTAAGTTCCGTCGCCGTAAAAACCGTTCTAAAACAAAGCAAGGCCATCGTCAAAATTATACTGAAGTAGAGATTGGTAAAATCACTGCAGCAGGTAAAACTACGAAAGCAGTAGCTAAGCCTAAGGCGGTAGCTAAAGCAACAACAGCTAAACCTAAGGCAACTACGAAAGCAACAACAGCTAAACCTAAGGCAACTACGAAAGCAACAACAGCTAAACCTA
>CAZMHA010000059.1:0-9564 GCA_964565985.1 uncultured Piscirickettsiaceae bacterium
CTAATTTATGCTTTTCTATGGGTTTAAAAAATAGTTCTTTGAATGATATTCGGTTGTTTCTTAATCGGACAGTAGTGACATTTAATAAAGAATTATATAAATAAAAACAGCGATGCTCTATTCCTGCTTTGCTAAGTAAACAATATTAACTTCTAACATGGTCAGAACCAATAAACTCTATTTGATAACCATCAGGATCCTCTGCAAAGGCTATTATTGTTGTGCCAGCATTCATTTTACCTGCTTCTCTGGTAATCTTGCCACCGTGCTTTTTTATCTTATCTGCGGTTTTGTAAACATCATCAACTTCTATTGCAATGTGTCCGTAGCCTTTCCCTAACTGATAGTTTTCTACTCCCCAGTTATAAGTAAGTTCTAGCACAGTATTTTCTTCTTCATTACCGTATCCTAAAAAAGCTAGGGTAAACTCACCTTTAGGATAGTCTTTTTGCCTTAACAACTCCATGCCCAATACTTCAGTATAAAACAGGATAGATTTTTGTAAGTTACCTACTCTTAACATCGTGTGCAATAGTCTCATAATTTAACTCCTTTTAAATAATTCCAAATTGGATCTGTTCCTTCGGGCATTGGTGCTAACCAACCTAAGCCCCGCCAAGTGTGTTCTGGTCTATGAAAGTCTGAACCTTGTGACGCATAAAGCCCATGGCGTTTAGCCCTATCTGCCATGCCGATTTGGTCTGAGCAGACTCTTGGCTGACAAACCACCTCTATTGCCTTGCCCCCTGCTTGCTTAAAATCTACTATCATTTTATTTAGTTTATTGGCTGTAATTTTGTAAATATGCGGATGGGCAATAACTGCTATACCTCCTGCACCTACTATCCACTTAACTACTTCTTCTAATTGTGGCCATTTTACGGGTGCATACAGTGGTCTACCTTGTTTTAGGTACTTGTTAAATGCTTGCGTTTGATCTTTTACTATGCCTTGAGCAATAAGTTCTTGAGCAAAATGATTGCGTCCTATCATGCCCTCTTTTATTTTAGGTTGAATTTTTTTTAGAAGACTACCAAAGCGTTTTTTAGCTTTTTCATCAATGGCTTTAGCTCTTTCTATTCGTAGCTGACGATTTCTCTCTAATCCTTCTTGTAGCTGCTGGTTATTAACATCCATTTCTAGCCCAACAATATGAAAAGTTATTCCTTGCCATTCACAAGATATTTCTGCCCCCGAAACAAGCTGTATTCCTGCTTTTTCTGCAAAAGGTAAACATCTTTCATAGCCTTTAGTTGTGTCATGGTCTGTAACAGCTAAATGTGTTACCTTATGAACTGTTGCAAGTTCAATCAGCTCTTCAGGGCTAAGCGTGCCATCGGACATAGTGGTATGACAATGAAAGTCAGCTTTGAAATCGAGCATAATTAATGATGAAGTTCCATATTTTTGTGTTATTTTTTAATATTTTACTTCATTTAATTGGGCTTCCCAATTACAATTACTTTTTTACTTATAATTTACAAGAGAGCCAATGAAACTTTTATTTGATTTATTTCCCGTTATTTTATTTTTTATCGCCTTTAAAATTTACGGTATTTACACCGCAACCGCTGTTGCCATAGTTGCCTCTATTGCACAGGTAGCATTTGTTTATTTTAAAAATAAAAAAGTAGAAAAAATGCATATTATAACCATGGTATTAATTGTGGTTTTAGGTGGAGCAACACTTATTTTACAAGATGAAACCTTTATAAAATGGAAGCCTTCTGTTGTAAATTGGGGCTTTGCATTAGCTTTTCTTGCTAGCCACTTTATTGGCAAAAAACCAATTATTCGCAGAATGCTTGATGAGGCAATTAAACTGCCAGACCATGCTTGGAAGATGCTAAGTAATATGTGGATTGTATTTTTTATCTTCTCTGGTTTAGCTAATATTTATGTGGCCTATAACTATGATACTGATACCTGGGTAAACTTTAAACTATTTGGTTTAATGGGTTTAACTCTGGTGTTTATCATTATCCAAGGTATTTATATTAGTCGTTTTATAAAAAATGACGAAGATAAAGAAAAAGTAGCTAAAGTTAGTGTGGATACACTAGCAGAGGTTGAACTGGATAGTGTTCAGCCTAGTGAAAAAAACACTGACAAAAAGGCTTAACAAATTAAAATGTATTATTCTATTTTTGCTTACGATGTAAAAAACAGCTTACCCTTTAGAGCCAAAGCTCGCCCTGCACATATTGAACGATTAACTATATTAAACGAACAGGGTCGCTTATTATTAGCTGGACCAAACCCTGCTATCGATAGTAATGAACCTGGCGATGCGGGCTTTACAGGTAGTTTAATCGTTGCAGAATTTGATTCATTAGCAATAGCACAGGACTGGGCAGATGCCGACCCCTATTTAGCCGTTGGTGTTTATGAAAAAGTAATAGTAAAACCCTTTAAAAAAGTACTTCCATAAGGAAAACCCATGACTAATCTTACTTACCTCATTCCAAAACGAAATCAAAAAATTAATTTATCCGATGCCGATCCGGTTGAGCTAATGAATGCTGAGTTTGTTGAAATACCTCTGCTAGGTTGGACCTCCGCAGGACAACCTATTCAAATGAACATGGACTATGGCACAGTTTGTGTGCCACAAACCATGGTAAAAAAAGAAACTTTTGCTTTAAAAGTAAAGGGTAATTCTATGATTGAAGAAGGCATAGAAGATGGTGATATTGTAATCATTGAACGCCGAAACTCTGCTGAAAATGGGGAATCTGTTGTAGTAAAAATTAACGATGAAGAAGTAACCATGAAAAAACTATACATAGAAAAAGAAGGGGTAAGATTACAACCTGCAAATAATGAAATGCAGCCTATCTTTTTAAAAAATGCCGATATTGAAATACTAGGTATAGTTACTGGTATTTTGCGACAACCAGCCTAATAAAGCTAAGGTAACTACCTTTAATCCATAAAATATAGTTATAAAAAAAGCCACATAAAGTGGCTTTTTAACAAGAATAAAAGTGTTTTTATTCCCAAGACCAACTATATTCTGAGTCATGCTCTAGAGTAGTTGTATCAGTTGTTGCATCATCATCCCAAGCCCAGCTTATTCCACCAGTCAAGAAGTCATTTTCAGAATCCCATGCCCAAGAATCTGCATTAGCAGTAACAGATAGTAAAGAAAGTGTCAAAATAGCTAATAATTTTTTCATAATTAAAACTCCAGTAATTAAATTAACCGCATAAACAAATATTATACGGCGAAGAACTATATAAACACCATTTATATAAGTAAATCCTTATATGTATTGTAACTAGATTACTTCCGTTGTCAACAATTAATTTTATACCTATATAAAAAAACCTAATTTACATCTGTCCCTTTTCATTTTAATCTAGTTATTGACTGCTATCAAAGTCTAGAATAGACTAGGTTATAAAACAAATACAGGAAATTTAGGCGTGAAATTACTAATAACAGGTGGAACTCTTGACAAAGACTATGACTCTATTACTGGTAACTTAACCTTTAGTAAGACTCATCTTAATGAAATTTTACAACAAGCAAACTCTACCCAAAAGATTACTCTTGAAACTTTAATGCTAAAAGATAGTTTAGATATAAGCGATAAGGATAGAGAAATCATCACTCAAGCATGTATCAATACAAGTGAAAGTAAAATAGTTATTATCCACGGTACAGATACTATGGTAAAAACTGCAAAACAGCTTAACAACCAACCTGCTCTTAAGCATAAGACCATTATATTAACTGGAGCAATGCGACCATATAAATTAGGTAATTCTGATGCTCTATTTAATTTAGGGGCAGCCATTTCAGCCTGTACTATTTTAGGGGGGGGGGTAAAAATAGCTATGAATGGCAATATATTTGAGGCAGACAAGGTTATTAAGGATACTGAATTAGGCGTATTCATTAGTCAAAATAAGTAATGAAAGTCACTCTAGCATATTTTACAGTTGTACTTATATGGGCAACCACCCCGCTAGCTGTATCTTGGAGCGGGCATATTGATTGGTTTTTTGGCGTAGCCGCCAGAATGTTAATTGGTGCAGTTACAATTTTACCGATTATTATCTGGTTTGTTAAAAAACCCTTCTCATTTAAATGGCAAGAAGTAAAAGTTTACCTCTCGGCAAGTATTGGTATATTTGCCGGCATGACCTCAATCTATTATGCGGCTCAAACCATGCCTTCTGGTTGGATATCCGTGCTATTTGGTTTAACCCCAATAGTTACCGCTATCATTGCCCATTTTTTCTTCAAGGGCTTTAGGTTTGCCTCAATCAAACTAATCGCAATGTTAATAAGTTTTACAGGTTTAATTGTTATATTTTTACCTAAACTATCTACTGAAGAAGTTGAATTTGAAAACTTATTGATAGGTATTTTTTTCGCAGTATTAGCTGTTATTTTCCACGCACTAAGTACATTATTAGTTAAAAAATACAACCATGGAATTCCCAATACGCACATAGTCGGTGCTGCTCTGTGGATTAGCTCTGTTAGCTTTTTAATAATAAACCCTAGCTTTATTTTGCAATGGAACCAAATGGATATGAAAGCCTTAGGGTCTATTATTTATCTTGGCTTATTCGGCTCGGTTCTAGGTTATATATTATTCTTCTACATTTTAAGCCGGATAGATGCACTAAGAGTTGGTTTAATAACCTTGCTTACGCCTATTATTGCAGTGTTTTTAGGTTATTTTTTAAATAACGAACCACTCACGGTAACCATAGGAATAGGTGTATTTTTGGTACTATTAGGATTGTTTATTTTTGAGTTTATTGGTAAAAAAATTATTATTTTCAGCCCCTAAAGCCTTGAAAATAGGGGGGGGGGGGTGAAAACCAACCATTTACCACTCTAGCCCTTTCAAATACTTAAAAATTGCTCTTGAAGACTTAGCAGGTTTATTTTCAACAGCTTCTTTTTTAACATTCCTAATTAACTGTCTTAGCAGGGCTCTGTCTGCTTGAGGGTAATCTTCTAAAAAGTCATGCAAAGCGGTGTCGCCCTCTTCTACCATTTTATCTCGCCAGGTTTCTAGGCGGTGAAAGTGGGCATTTCTTTGTTGTTCTTTTTGCTCTATTTCTGCAAAGCGAGTTTTAATTTGAGTAATTAAAGGCTCATCTTTTCGTAGGTATTTTCCTATAAAAGATTTTTGTCGTTTTAATGCTGGACCTTTACCCATTTTTTTTAATAATAGAATGGCTTCTAAAAGTTGTTTAGGTAAGTTAAAACTGTGAATTTGGTTTTCTGTTAATTTAGACATTTTAATCCCTAAATCTTTTACCGCATCAGCAGCTTTTTTAATATCGGTACGACTTTCAAACTCTTCTTGTTCCCAGTCTGGAGTTTCTTTTTCAGGTTGGTATCTACCAACATTACGAGGTCTTACCATGCCCTCTTTCCTCCATTAATTCTAGCCATTGATTTTCTTCAAGTATTGTAACCCCAAGTTGTTCAGCTTTTGTTTTTTTAGAGCCTGCTTTTTCACCGGCAATTAAAAAGTCTGTTTTAGCAGAGATGCTAGAGGTTATTTTTGCCCCAAGTATTTCCAATTTGTTTTTAGCATCTGCTCTACCCATAGTTTGTAAAGTTCCTGTTAAAACTATTACCTTATTGGCAAATACAGAGTTTGCATCTACTCGTTTTTCTATCGGGATATCCCAAGTAATACCTTGTTCTAACATGCTATTTATTACTTCAAGATTATGCGGTTGCTTAAAAAAATATTGGATATGTTCAGCTACAATATCACCAACATCATCAATACTAATCAACTGTTCTAAATCTGCATCAATCAGTTTTTCAAGGCTTTTAAAATAGTTAGCAAGATTACTTGCAGTCACTTCACCAACTTCTGAAATCCCTAAGCTATAAATAAATTTAGCAAAAGTAGTTTTTTTAGAATCCTGAATAGATTGATAAACTTTTTTTGCTGATTTTTCAGCCATTCTTTCTAGCTCAATTAACTGTTCTACACTAAGTTTAAATAAATCATCTGGGTGATTAACTAGGTTCTCATCAACTAACTGTACAATCAATTTTTTGCCGATACTAACCATATCAAACGCCTTGCGTGATACAAAGTGTTGTAAAGCTCGTTTGCGTTGTGCAGGGCAATATAGCCCACCAATACAACGATAAATAGACTTATCATGTTCTTTAATTATTTCAGAACCACATTCAGGGCATTTTGTTGGCATAACAAAAAACCTAACACTATCTTGGCGTAAATTTAAAACTGGGCCCACTATTTCAGGGATTACATCCCCAGCTCTTCGTACAATAACCTTGTCGCCAATTCTTACATCCTTACGAATAATTTCATCTATATTATGTAAGGTAGCATTAGCAACCATAACGCCACCAACAGAAACTGGTTTTAACCGTGCTACAGGGGTAACTGCCCCAGTACGACCTACCTGTACCTCTATATCAAGTAAATCTGTCCATGCTTCTTCTGCTGGGAATTTTCTAGCAATTGCCCACCTTGGTGATTTAGTGGTAAAGCCTAAAGATGTTTGTAAATTTATATCATTTAATTTATAAACAATACCATCTATTTCATAGGCTAAACTAGGCCGTTTTTTTGCAAGTTGTCGGTAATAATCTAATACGGCATCTATACCAATTATAGCTTTACTATCAGGGTTTAATGGTAGCCCCCAGTTAGCAAACTGCTCCATAACCTCGCTATACTTAGAGGGCATATTCCAGTCATCTGCAACCTCTCCCCAGCCATATAGATAAAAACTAAGATTGCGTTTACTTACTATTTTAGAGTCCAACTGCCTTAGTGTACCAGCGGCGGCATTTCTAGGGTTAGCAAAAGGTTTATCATCATTTTTATCCTGCTGTAAATTCAGCTTTTTAAAAGCCTGCTTTGACATAAACACCTCTCCCCTTACTTCTAGTATTTTAGGGGGGGGGGGGGGAAAATTGGTGGGTTTGGGGGGGTTTGAATGTATTGTTTTAATATTGTTAGTAACATCTTCACCTGTCTTACCATCGCCACGAGTGGTTGCCTGTACCAATATTGAATCTTCATAACGAAGATTAATCGCCAAACCATCCATTTTAGGCTCAGCAGATATCTCTAGATTTGCTTGTTTATTTAAGTCTGGCTCAATTCTAGTTAAAAACGTGGCTAAATCTTCATCATTAAAAGCATTGTCTAAAGAATACATAGCAACTGCATGAGTAACAGAGTTAAACTTATCTAAAGGCTTGTCTCCAACCCGTTGAGACGGCGAGTTAGCAACTAACCAGTCCGCATTTTGTTTTTCAACATTAAGAAGGTTTTGATAAAAAACATCATACTGAGAGTCACTTATACTTGGCTTATCAAGGACATAATACTGGTAGCTGTGTTGGTTTAATTTTTTAACTAATTCTAGATAGGATTGTTTTGTAGAGACCATAAGAACTTATATGGCTGAGGTTTCGTATTTAATTGCTTTATTACGCATTTTTTGTAAATCAGATTCTTTAATTAGCTGCCTATTTATATCATACAAACGAGCGTTTAATCTTTGGCTTATTTTTCTTGCCATTAAAATCATATCATGCATAACAGCTGGAGCTTTCATAGAAGTAGGCAGTTCCAATATTAAAACCACCCCTAGAGAAGTTAAGTTTTCGTCTTCTAACTGTTCCTTACTAAAGGTTCCAGGCTCTAAAAGATTAGCAACTCTAATAATTTCATTACCATTAGAATCATTTTTTACAAAAATTCCTTTATCAGATAAAACTAGCCCAACTCCATGTAAAGTTTGATTTAATTTTGACATAAAAAAGTTATCAGAGCCCATAACAATCAACGCAAATACTTGCGGTTCAATTTCTTTAGATTTTTTATCTTCTTTAGTTTTTTTAATTTCTTTTTTATCAACACTAGGGCTGCCAAAACTAGGAGAATCATCGGTAGGTTTAGGAACTTTATTAGAAGATACCAAAGCCGAAGGAGCAGTAAAGCCAACAATTTCTTTTAAATTTTCTTCTTCAAGAACAACTTCTTTAGGCTTTTCAAATTCCTCGCCAAAGGTCAAGCCCAATTGATTGTCAGGAATAACAAGCTCATCCTCATCCAAAAGAGCTCTGTCAGTGGCATTTTTAGCACTAGAAGAACCTCCTTTTTTTAGTTGGTTCAAAGAGCTATCATGAGAAGGATTCAACTTTTTTTGCACAGCAGCAGGTACTTTCTGTTGTTGAAAGTAATACAGCCCTACTATTATTGCTGCGGCAATAATAATTAAAACTACTTGCAGCTCATTCATTAATTAAACCAATCCTAAAAATTTTAAACGGTAACTAAAGCATTATAAAATAAATAAACTTTAACTTTCAGCTATTTTAGTAACCAGCTCTAAGTTTAAGAAACTATTACCAAAAGTTTCTCCAGCCAATACCTTAAAAGCATCTTTTTCTGTACCCATGTTGTCTAACACAACAACAGCTTCCGAAAAATCATCATTTTTAGTATATTCATTAATAGTAACAATAGTTTTAATCTTAGCTCCTGCCGAAGAACGAATACCATTTAAAGAGTCTTCAAAAGCAATAGTTTCTTCAGCCTTTAAGTTCATCTGCTCTAAAGCCCAGTTATAAATATCAGGTGCAGGTTTTTTAGCTGGCACAATATCACCTGCCGCAATTACCTCAAACCAACTCTCAGAACCCTTACCAAGAGTGCTATCTAACAAGACTGTTACATTAGCTGGGGTAGTTGTAGTAACCACCGCCATACGCATGCCAGCTGCTTTGGCTTCTTTTATTAAAGCTTCAACTCCAGGTCTTAAAGGAACTTTACCCTCCTCCATTAACTGAACATAAAATTTTGTTTTAAGAGCATGCAAGTTTTTAACAAAACCATCAAAATCCGTAGGCTTTACAAAATCAGTATTAAACTTTTCTAAATAATATTTAATTCTCTCTTTACCACCAGTAACCGCTAAAAGATCACCATACAAGCTCGCATCCCAACTCCAACCAAGACCCTCTTGTTCAAACGCCATATTAAATGCAACTCTATGACCATCTTTCTCAGTATCTGCCATAGTTCCATCCACATCAAACAATAAAGCCTGTAATTTTGCCATTCTAATCCCCCCTTTAAAACATTTTAAGTTATAATTATTTGTTAGGGATTATGCCTGATTTATGAAAAAATTCAATAAAAACTATTGTTTCATTAGCAGAATATTGGTATAACCCTCACCTTATCTAATTTACATAAAAGAAAAAAAATGGAAAATAAGACAGATTTTATTGAAGACTACCCTAACTACACTGCTGTAAAAGGCGAAGAATATATGGGTGTGAAAATGGCAGAACACTTCAAAAACAAACTAAATGCATGGAAAGAGCAGTTAATAGACGAAGTAAACAATACAGTTACTCACCTAAAAAACGACTCAAACATCCCTGCAGACCCAAGTGATAGAGCATCACAAGAAGAAGATTTTGCACTAGAATTAAGAACTCGTGACAGAGAAAGAAAACTAATATTTAAAATAGACAAGTCATTAAAAATGATTGACTCAGGTGACTATGGATACTGCAAA
>CAZMHA010000060.1:0-9492 GCA_964565985.1 uncultured Piscirickettsiaceae bacterium
GATGGGTTCAGGCTCTTCTTATACTCGGTTGTTTCTTAATCGGACAGTAGTGATACCAAGATAAAATATTATTTATTAGTTTTTACTTGTATGAATAATCATTAATAAATATAATTCATCAATAAGTAAACTTATATTCAACCAAAGTAAAGGTAAAAAAATGGCAACAATAGTAATAGTAGGTGCAAGCACAGGTGGTTTACCTATGGCTTACGATATTCGTAAGACTTTAGGTAAAGAACATACTATTAAGGTGGTTAATGCGATAGAGGAATTTAACTTTATCCCTTCAAATCCTTGGGTTGCTGTTGGTTGGCGTAAGGCTGAAGATATTTCTTTTAAGTTAGAGCCTTATTTAGTAAGAAAAGGTATTGAATTTTTTCACCAAACAGTTACTAAGTTAGAAGCTAAGAAAAATAAGCTAAGTTTAGATGATGGTTCTACTATGGATTATGACTACCTTATTTTGGCAACAGGACCTGCATTGGCATTTGATGAAGTTGAAGGTTTTGGCCCTAAATCTCATGGTGGTAATACAGTTTCTGTTTGTACTACTCCACACTCTGTTGAAGCTTTTGAGCAGTGGGAAGAGTTCTGTGCTAATCCTGGCCCAATCGTAGTTGGTGCTGTTCAAGGTGCTTCCTGCTTTGGTCCTGCTTATGAATTTGCCATGATTATGGAAACTGATTTGCGTAAGCGTAAGCTTCGTGCACAAGTTCCGATGACTTTTGTAACCGCTGAACCATATATTGGCCACTTAGGTTTAGGTGGTGTTGGTGATTCTAAAGGGCTTATGGAATCTGAAATGCGTAACCGTCATATAGACTGGATATGTAATGCAAAAGTAACCAAAATTGAAGAAGGAAAAATGTTTATTGATGAACATAATAATAAAGGTGATGTTATTGATCAACACGAATTACCTTTTAGTTATTCAATGATGCTGCCTGCATTTAAAGGTTCTAAGTTTTTACAAGACTTAATTGAAAAAGAAAACATGGGTGGACCATTAGTAAACCCTCGTGGTTTTGTTAAGGTTGACAACCATAGCCGTAACCCAACTTTTAAAAACATCTATTCTTTAGGTGTAGGTATTGCTATCCCTCCTGTTGATACTAGCTGTCCTGTTATGTGTGGTACTCCTAAAACTGGTCTTATGATAGAGTCAATGGTAACAGCCATTGCTCATAATATTGATTCTGAGTTAAAAGGTGAAGAGCCTTATGCTGAAGCAACTTGGAACACAGTTTGCCTTGCTGACATGGGTGATACTGGAGCAGCATTTGTTGCTTTACCACAAATACCACCGCGTAATTTAACCTGGGCGAAAAAAGGTAAGTGGGTTCACTTAGCTAAGATTGCTTTTGAAAAATACTTGATCCGTAATATGAAATCTGGTAATTCAGAGCCTATTTATCAAAAATATGTAATGAAAATGTTAGGTATCACTAGGCTAAAATCAGAAAACAAATAGAAATATTTTATTTGTTATAAAGCCCTCTGTATAGAGGGCTTTTTTGTTTTATAATGCTCAGTAATTTCTATATTACTGGTCCTCCATGTTTAAACAACCTTTTGAACTTTTACTCGGCTATCGCTATACTCGTGCTAAACGCCGTAATAGTTTTATTTCTTTCATATCTCTTTCATCAATGATTGGAATTTCCCTAGGTGTCTTCGCCTTAATTACTGTTTTGTCGGTAATGAACGGTTTTCAGCAGGAGCTTCGTGATCGTATTTTGGGTATGACTTCGCACATGACCTTGTCTGAAGAAATGGACAGGCTTGATAATTGGCAATCACTATATAAACAGGTAGTTGAAATAGACAAAATTACTGGTGCCGCACCAAATGTAATAGGGCAAGGCATGTTGTCTTTTGGCGAAAAGGTGAAGGGAGTGCTGGTTAGAGGAGTTCTTCCAACTTATGAACCAGAAGTTTCGGACATCGACTCTAAAATGGTGCGGGGCAAGCTACAAGATTTAAAGGAAAAGGAATATGGAATTATTCTTGGGCTTGAACTCGCTAACTCACTGGGAGCATCCGTTGGGGATAAAATAGCTTTAATAGCCCCACAGGGTTCTGTTTCTCCTATGGGTATTGTTCCAAGAATAAAACGCTTTACCCTAATTGGCTTGTTTGAAGCTGGTATGTTTGAATATGATAGCGGTTTAGCTGTTATTCATATGAAAGATGCCCAAAAAGTATTTAAAATGCGAGGCAAAATTACCGCTTTACAACTAAAGCTAGAGAATATGTTCGAAACTAATGAAGTTAGACTGTCTATTGGAGAGCATATTGAAAAAGTTTTATATACTCGTGATTGGACACAACAACACGCTAACTTTTTTAAAGCTATCCAAATGGAAAAACGCATGGTATTCATTTTCTTAACTCTTATTATTATGGTGGCAGCATTTAATATTGTTTCGACCATGGTAATGGTTGTTACGGACAAGCAAAAAGACATCGCCGTATTAAGAACCATTGGAGCAACACCTGCAAGCATTCAGCTTATCTTTATTATTCAGGGGTTGATTATAGGAATTGTTGGCTCGGTAGCTGGTGGTATTTTAGGGGTTGTGGCATCATTAAACATTGATGCAATAGTGCCATTTTTAGAGACAGTTTTTGGTTTTAAGTTTTTCCCTGCAGATATTTATTATATTAGTAAAATACCTGCTGATTTAAACTGGAATGATGTATGGCTAGTATCCGGCTTAGCCTTTTCCATGACCTTGTTAGCAACCCTTTATCCTGCGTATAGAGCTTCCAAAATAGAACCAGCGGAGGCTTTGCGTTATGACTGATACTAGCAATATAATCCTACAAGCCAAACAAGTAACTAGAATCTTTAAAGAGGGTAAGTTAGAAACTCCTGTTATTAAAGGAATAGACTTCTCATTATCAAAAAGCGAGACTATTGCGATAACAGGAGCATCTGGATCAGGAAAAACTACACTCTTGCAATTACTAGCAGGGTTAGACCAACCCACTGAAGGTTCCGTTGAACTAATGGGCAAAGATTTTTCAAAACTAAAAGATGTTAGTCGTGGAAAGTTACGCAATCAATACATGGGGTTTGTTTACCAGTTTCACTTTTTATTACCGGAATTAACCGCACTAGAAAACGCCATGTTACCTTTGCGAGTAAGAAGGGAAAGCCCTGCAAAAGCAGAAGAAAGAGCTAAAATAATTTTGGATAAGGTTGGACTATCTCACAGAACACATCATAAACCATCAGAGTTATCAGGTGGCGAAAGACAACGAGTTGCCATTGCAAGAGCATTAATCACCGAGCCTGCTTGTGTGTTAGCGGACGAACCAACAGGTAACCTAGATGATACTTCTGCCAAACAAGTTTTTGATTTAATGCTAACCTTAAATGAAGAAATGAATACATGTTTATTAGTAGTAACCCATGATTTAAACCTAGCCAAAAAAATGCAAAAACAACAACATATAGTTGAAGGATTGTTTGAAAACTAGATGCTTTCTATACAATCGATAGGCTTAATGGCTGGCAGTAAGGTTCTATTAAACGATGCCAGCATAATCATTCACCCAAAACAGAAAATAGGGCTTATTGGCTCTAATGGCTCTGGAAAATCCACACTTCTTAAAGCAATTATGAATCAGGTTAGTCTTGAAGCTGGCAATATAGCTTTGCCTGCTTCTTGGGTGGTGGGTTTTGTAGAGCAGGAGCTAAAAGCTACTTCTCAAAAAATGCTAGATTTTGTTGTGGCAGGAGATACTCTGTACGCAAACATTACAAGTAATATTGCTAAAGCAGAAGAAGTGAATAATCACCAATCTTTAGTGAAGTATTATGATGAACTCGATAAAATATCTGGCTACCTAGTACCACAAAAAGCACAGCAGTTACTTTATGGTTTAGGTTTTACAGATAAAGACTTTAGTAAACCTATAACTGATTTTTCTGGAGGCTGGCAGGTTAGGCTAAAGCTAGCTAGAGCTTTAATGCAACGCTCTGATTTATTGCTTTTAGATGAACCAACTAATCACCTTGATATAGAGGCGGTAGCCTGGGTTATTCAATGGTTAAAAAATTATGCTGGTGCAATAATCGTTATCTCTCATGACCGCCATTTTTTAGATGAGGTTGTGCAGGGCATTGCCACGATAGATAATCAAAAAATAAAACACTACTCGGGCAACTTTGCCGCCTTTGAAAGACAACGCAATGAACAACTAATGCAACAACAGTCATTGCATGAAAAACAAAAGTTACAGATGCAACATTTAAAAAGTTTTATTGATCGTTTTAAGGCTCAAGCATCAAAAGCAAAACAGGCGCAAAGCCGAGTAAAAGCATTAGAACGGATGGAACAAGTAGCAGCGGTACAGGCAAGCAATCCATTTCAGTTCAAGTTTTTTGAAACTGGTCCAATTCCCGATCCAATGTTACAGGTAGAGCAAATTAGCTTCAGTTATAAAGATAATATGGTAATTGAACAGGCAGATTTGGTTTTAAGAGCAGGGGATAGGATAGGGCTAGTGGGCGTTAATGGCTCAGGTAAATCAACCCTACTTAAACTACTAATTAAAGAAGAAAATCCACAGTCAGGTAAGGTAATTTTGTCTAGAGGAGTGAAGGTAGGATACTTTGCTCAACATCAACTAGAGTCGTTAAGTTTAGAGCAAAGTCCTTTACAACATCTGTTAGCAATAGTTAAATCTAAAAATGACTTTGGGATAGAAGAGTTTGTATCAGACCAAAAAGCACGAAACTTTTTAGGAGGGTTTGGTTTTAGTAATGAAAAGACTCAAGAGAAGGTCGAAAAGTTTTCTGGTGGTGAAAAGGCAAGGTTATCACTTGCTTTGATGATTTTTCAAAAGCCTAACCTTATCATTTTAGATGAACCAACGAACCACCTAGACATGGAAACTAGAGATGCCCTAGATATGGCATTACAAGAGTTTGAGGGGGCGTTAATTCTTGTAACCCATGACCAGCATCTGTTATCTAGTATTGTTGACCAGTTTTGGTGGGTACATGATAAGAAAGTAGTGTATTTTCATGGTAGTTTAGATGATTACTTGCAACAAAGGCTAAAGCAGTTAAAAGCTCAACAACAACATCTGAAATCTAATAAAAAAGTAACCTCTACTAATAAAAAAAACAGTAGAAAAGAAAGTGCAGAACAAAGAAAACAACTGCAACAAGCAACCAAAAAACAAGTAGCAGAGCTAAAAAAAGTAGAGCAACTCCTAGAAAATGAACAGCAACAAATAGATAAGCTGCACCTAAAAATGGAAGATCCTAATCTGTATGAAACAAAGCAAAGTGCAGAATTAACAGATGTTTTAAAGGAAGAGACGAGCCTAAGTAAGTCAATAGAAAAACTAGAAGAAAAATGGCTAGAACTAGAAGAAGAAATTAGTAATATAGAAACATCTCATAACTAGGTAAAACTAGTTTTTTACCCCCCCCCCCGGAAACAGCAAAATGTTTAGTGTAAAAATATTAAAACTAGGGTACTGCTCCATTGATTTGCAAAGCTTTATAAATAGCATGGGCTAGTTCGTTGTAGCCTTTTGAATTAAAGTGAATATAGTCAGATTTTCTCGATGGTTTACGAATAAGTTCAGAAACAATATCATCTTCTAGTGCCACTAATAGTTCATCTTCTAGCTCCGAATATAAATCTAGTGAGCCACTAAATAAACTTTTAGCTGGTACAGATACTAATAAAACTTCTGCTCCCGTTTGCCTAATTAAGCCAATCATTTTGGTTAAATTTGTTTTTAACTGGTGCATAGGTAGGTTTTGCAATACATCATTACCACCTTCCAATAAAACTACTAACTTTGGTTGATGTTCGTTAAGAACTTTTGGTAACCTCAGTAAACCACTATCAGTTACTTCACCCGATTTTCCTGCATTAATTACGGTTAGTCCTATTAATTTGGCAAGTACAGCTGGGTAACTTTGGTTTTTGGTAACCCCTTGCCCAAGAGTTAAGCTATCACCAAAAGCAACTATTACATCTGACTGTTGTAGTTTATTTATACTAGTAGAAGGGCTACAGCTAAACAAACAACCTGACAAAAACACTAGCAATATTAATGGGTTAAGTAAATAAGTTGACATAGCTATTCTTGTTATCTTAATTAATTTATATTGTGAGATATTGTAATATAATATCAATGTTTATCCTAGGTGGTGATTTTACCCCCCCCCTCCAAAACAGATAGGTGCTATTTGCGTATTAGCTCTTTAATAAAGTTTAAATATCTGTATAATTCCTCAGTTAATATTTTTAATAAACTTCAGAGAAATTTACCATGCAAGTAACAGTTGATAAGCCTAAAAAAGGTCTTGAACATAAAATGAATGTAGTCGTTACTATTGGCGACCTAGACGCTAAAGTAGAAAAACGCTTAAATGAAATTAGTCGTACCATAAAAATGGACGGTTTTCGTCCTGGTAAGGTTCCTTTAAATGTGGTTAAAAAACGCCATGGAGCAGAAGTTCGTCAAGATTTTTCTGGCGAAATAATTCAAAAATCATTTTATGATGCTGTAACTAAAGAAGACTTAAATGTTGCTGGGTATCCTACTTTTGAAAGTTTTGACGAAAAAGATGGCAACATTGAATTTGTAGCTAAGTTTGAAATATTCCCTAAGGTTAAACTACCTGACTTTGCTAAGCTAAAAGTAACAAAGATTGTAGCTGACATCGAAGATAAAGATGTTGATAATATGATTCTTAAGTTACGCGAACAAAAACAATCTTGGAAACCTGCCTCCGCAGCTAAAAAGGCTAAAAAAGGTGATCAAGTTATAATTAGTTTTGTTGGTAAAGACGCTAAGAAAGAGTTTGACGGTGGTTCAGCTAATGATGTTCCTTTAGAGCTTGGTAGTGGTCGTATGATTCCTGGTTTTGAAGATGGGATTATTGACATGAAGAAGGGTGACGAGAAAGTTATTAATGTTACCTTTCCTAAAGATTACCAGTCTGAAGACTTAGCGGGTAAAAAGGTTACTTTTGATATTACTGTTCACTCGGTGCAAACTAAGGTCTTACCAGAGCTTGATGAAGAGTTCGTAAAAAGCCTTGGTATTAAAGATGGTAAAGAAGAAAGTCTTATTACTGAAATTAAGACCAACATGCAAAAAGAAATTACTAGAGCGGTAGAAAACAAAAACCGTACGGAAGTATTGGACACTCTTTCTGACTCCGTAAAGATAGAACTACCAAAATCTGTTATTAATCAAGAAGCCTCGCAATTAATGCAACGCCAAATTGAGCAACTTCAACAGCAGGGCGTTAAGCCTGAAGATGTTGGCTTAAGCATTGATGCTTTTATGCCAGAAGCAGAAAGGCGTGTTAAGTTAGGTTTGGTGTTAGGTGATATCATCAAAAAAAACAAGATTAAGGCTTCTGAAAAAGACCGTAAAAAGTTTATTGAAGATCAAGCATCTTCTTATGAAGATCCTGCTGAAGTTGTTAATTGGTATGCTCAAAATCCAGATGCTCAAAGAGAGATTGATTCTATAATCGTTGAAAAACAAGTTTCTGAATTAATTCTTGAAAAAGCGAAGGTAAAAGAAGTTAAAAAGTCATTTGATGAGGTAGTTAATCCAGCTGCCTAATTTATTTTGGCCATAATAAAAACCTAACTTAAAGTTTTTTTAAAGTTAGGTTTTTTTTGCTTCAAAAACACTACATAAACAGCTAAGATACTCTGATATAAAAATTTCAAAAGGTAAATACACAAATGAATTCATTTGATTCTCAAGATATAATTCAAAACGCACTAGTACCAATGGTTATAGAGCAAACGAGCCGTGGCGAACGCTCTTATGATATTTACTCGCGACTATTAAAAGAGCGAGTTATATTTTTAGTAGGGCAGGTTGAAGACCATATGGCAAATTTAATTGTTGCACAAATGTTGTTTTTGGAATCTGAGAATCCTGAAAAAGATATCCATTTATATATAAATTCTCCAGGTGGAAGCGTTACTGCTGGCATGGCGATTTATGACACTATGCGTTTTATC
Organism: uncultured Piscirickettsiaceae bacterium; assembly: GCA_964565985.1. GTDB lineage: Bacteria > Pseudomonadota > Gammaproteobacteria > Thiomicrospirales > Thiomicrospiraceae > Hydrogenovibrio. The sequence continues at coordinate 8,031 of CAZMHA010000060.1, forward strand.
AAACCTAATGTAAGTACCATGTGTATTGGACAAGCAGCTAGCATGGGATCTTTTTTACTATCTGCCGGTGAAAAAGGCAAGAGATTTGCCCTACCTAACTCTAGAATCATGATTCATCAACCACTTGGAGGTTTTCAGGGGCAGGCTTCTGATTTTGAAATTCACGCTAAAGAAATTCTAGGCATTAAAGAAAAACTAAATAAAGCCCTTGCAAAACATACTGGACAGCCATTAAAACAGGTTGAAAAAGATACTGATCGTGATAACTTCATGTCAGCTCAAGAAGCTACTGAATATGGTATTATCGATAAAGTGCTTAAATCACGCTAGGAGAATTTTATGAGTGAAAAGAATTTATACTGCTCTTTTTGTGGCAAAGAACAAGAAGAAGTTAAAAAGTTAATTGCAGGGCCATCGGTTTATATCTGTGATGAGTGTGTTGAACTTTGTAATGACATACTACAAGAAGAGTTTGGAGAAACAAAATCCTCTAGCTTTCAACTTGACAATCTACCAACCCCGCATGAAATAAAAGAAATATTAAATGATTATGTTATAGGTCAAACACAAGCTAAAAAAGTGTTATCGGTAGCTGTTTATAATCACTATCGCCGCTTACAACAGTCATACAAAAAAGATGATGTAGAGCTTAATAAAAGTAATATTTTATTAATTGGACCAACAGGAACCGGTAAAACACTACTAGCACAAACTCTTGCTCGTATGCTAGATGTTCCTTTCGCAATCGCTGATGCGACCACTCTAACGGAAGCAGGTTATGTTGGTGAAGATGTAGAAAGTATAGTATTAAAGCTATTACAGCAAGCGGACAATGATCCTGAAAAGGCCGAGCGAGGTATTATTTATATTGATGAAATTGACAAGATTACTCGTAAATCTGAAAATCCATCTATAACTAGAGATGTTTCTGGTGAAGGTGTACAGCAAGCATTATTAAAATTAGTTGAAGGTACTGTCGCCAACATTCCCCCTCAAGGAGGAAGAAAACACCCTAATCAAGAGTTAATTCAAGTTGATACTTCAAAAGTTTTATTTATTGTTGGTGGAGCTTTTGAAGGACTGGGCAAGATTGTTGAGCAAAGAACTGAAAAAAATGTTGGTATAGGTTTTTCTGCAGATGTTAAAACTAAAGCAGAAAAAATCAAGCTAACCGACCAGTATAAGCAGGTTGAACCAGAAGACTTGGTTAAATTTGGTTTAATTCCTGAATTTGTAGGTAGATTACCAGTAATTGCTTCATTAGAAGAATTAGATGAAGATGCTTTAATTAAAATATTAACTGAACCAAAGAACGCGTTAATTAAACAATTTCAAAAAATGATTGGGCTAGAAGGGGCTGAATTACAGTTCCGCAAAGATGCATTAACAGAAATAGCTAGCCTAGCGATATAAAGAAAAACTGGTGCGAGGGGGTTAAGATCAATTTTGGAACAGACGTTGC
>CAZMHA010000061.1:0-9428 GCA_964565985.1 uncultured Piscirickettsiaceae bacterium
TTGGGCTTGTTTTTTTTTATTTGTAAATAAAACCCCCCCCCCCCCTGTAGTTAGGATTTTATTACCATTAAAACTAAACACTCCAAAGTCACCAAAAGTACCTGTATGTTTATTTTGATAAAAACTACCTAAACTTTCCGCTGCATCTTCAACTATTGCAATATTATATTCACTACAAACCCTTACTACTTCATCTATCTCAACCGCAAAACCTAGTGTATGCATAGGCATACAGGCAGTAATTTTTTGGTTTGTTTGTTGGTGATAGCATTTACCGTCTTGCTGATAGGTTTCATTAGCTAAAAACTCTGCTAATTTTTGTGGACAAAGCCCTAATGAAGATTTGCTTACATCAATAAAAATGGGTTTTGCTCCAAGCATACTAATCGCATTAGCAGTGGCCACAAAGGTTAGTGATTGGGTTATAACTAAATTGTTTTCTTTCACCCCCAAAGTTTTTAACGCTAGGAATAAACCCATAGTGCCGTTTACCACGGCTACTGCATATTTAGCACCCGTAAAATTAGCTACTTGTTGTTCAAACTCTTCTACATACTTACCTACTGAAGAAACAAAATTAGAATCTATACAGTCATTTAAATACTGTTTTTCCGTATGATCAAAACTTGGAGCATGTAAGGGAACTAAGTCATCATTGTTATAATACTGATGAATAAAGTCAAACAATAGCTGATAGCTAGACATTATAAATATCTGCTTTATATTGTTTTAAATTTTGGGGATCTACAAACCAGTCAATGGTGGCTTCTAGCCCTTGACGAATACCGTATTTTGGCGAGAAGTCGGTTAAATTTTTAATAACTTTATTGTCACACCAAAGCCTAAATACTTCAGAATCTTTAGGGCGTAACCTTTGTTCATCAACAATAAACTTAACATCAGATTGCATAATCTCTTTAATCATATCCAAGGTATCCTGTACAGATATCTCAAAATTTGAGCCTATATTAATAGTCTCTCCTACTGCTTTTTCTGCCTGGGCAATCGCCATCATGCCTGCACAGGTATCAGTTACAAAATTAAAATCACGAGTTGGCGAAGTATCACCTAGCTTAATTTCTTTTTTACCATTTGCTATTTGCGTAATAATGGTTGGAATAACCGCTCTTGCAGACTGTCTTGGACCATAGGTATTAAAGGGGCGAGCAATAGTAACAGGCATTTCAAAAGAATTAAAATACGACATTGCCATAGCATCTGCCCCAATCTTACTGGCACTATATGGTGATTGTGGTTGTATTGGGTGTTTTTCATCAATTGGTACATATTGAGCAGTACCATATACTTCTGAGGTAGAAGTATGCATTAGCTTTTCAACATTATTTTCTAAACAAGCCTGTGCAATATTTAAAGTACCATTTACATTGGTTTCAACATAAGAGTTTGGTGCAATATATGAGTAGGGAATAGCTATTAATGCAGCTAGGTGAAAGACGGTATGACAATCTTTAGTAATGGTCTTACATAAAAAAGGATCACGGACATCTCCGCTAATAACTTCAATATCTTTTAAATACGCTGAATTATCTAACCATCCCCAGGTATTGAAAGAGTTGTATAAAACTAAGGCTCTTACTTTTGCCCCTGCTTCAACTAGGCTCTCACAAAGATGTGATCCTATAAACCCATCCGCTCCTGTTACTAATACTTGCTTACCTTTCCAGTATGCTGATGATGCCATGTTTAATACCTTTCAAATGGGATATTTAGCAAATCTTTATATTTAGAATCTGCTTTTAATACCTTATCTAAATAATTACGCGTTTCTAGTGACTTATGTTCAAACCTAAGTTTGTTATATACCTGTTTAGGGTTCATTCTATTTACTTTTGAAATAGCTTTTTTAGAGTTCTCCCCAAATAAACCTAGTACCGTGCTCAAGCCACCATTATAGGAAGAAATTGACATCATTTCTTTTATTTTTTCATTTTCAACATCAGATAAATAATCATTTGTTAGCAAACTTAAATATGCGGTTCCCATTCTTATATTATTTTTTGAATTAAATAGGTCTTTTTCTTTTGGGCTACCTAGTTTGTTATCTATCCTATTATGTACATCTTTACCTGCTGAACTTAATTTTAACTGCATTAAACCTATTGCATTAGACTTGCTTACAGCCTTTGGATTAAAGGCACTTTCTGTTTCCATTATTGCATAGATAAGAGAAGGTCTTATCCCAAATTCATCGCCATAATCTTCTACCCAAGACTCATAGTTTTTGGCTACACCTCTTATATTTGACTGAATCAATGGAATATGGACTAAAACAAAATCTCCCTCTTCCGCAGAAAAATCTTCTGCCATATTTTCTAAAATAAAATTAGCATACTTATAAGCTTGGCTAGGGTAGCGAATTGGATAGTTATCCTGATCTGCTATTTTTTTATAAAAATACGGGGTGTTTTTTAGGTTAAATGATTTTTTAGTTAATAGGTTCTTTTCTCTTTGTGGGTTTTTTGACAACAACACTCTTGCTACTGCCCTTTTAATATTTCTGCTAGTTGCTATTTTTTTAGGAAATTCTATTACCAACTCATCTTCATAAATAACCAGTACTGGTAACAGTCTAGCAGGAAGATTAGATACTTTGTCTAGTTTTTTGTCTGCCTTTTTTTTCTTTAGTTTTAACTTACTAGCTAAAGCTCTGGTTGGAGATAGTGCAGACAGTACAACTGGTGCGGAAACCGTAGCCGCTACTGGTGGTAAATTATGGATATTAGAAAGAACTGGCTTAACCACTTTTTTATTAAATTTAGGGGGGGTAGTTTTAGGATTTGAAGCTATAATTAACATAGAGTGAACCACGCTATTAACAGTCTTTACTTGCGTTATTTCTTTATTATTTTTGAAACTAAGCATAAAACTTAAACTTACAGAAGTAAGTAGCATTATTAGTAAGCTTAAATACAGAATTGTCTTTTGGTTATATGTCATTTTTTTGCTAAAATTAAAAATATATTCCTCTAACTTAGCAAATTTAAAGCCAACTTTATGTTAGTTGTTCAGTTTCATCTTAAGTAATCAAACAAGGATAAACCTTGCACTCTAGTGAAAACCTGTTGTGCCATTTGCAAGGCTGTTTGGCTACGCGTTAAGTCTGTAATTCCCTCAACAACATCTTGATCTTCAATATCTGAACGCCTTTCTTTTAGCGCAAGAGTAATATCTTGACCAGTATTCATAACCGCTTCAATTTTATTTTGTCTACTACCAATTTTTGCGGCTTCGATAGACATATCTTGAATACTTTTTAACAAATCGTCACCTATTTGAGCAGGTGGTTGTAGTCCTTGGTCAAGATTATCTTTTAACTCCACCAAAACATTAATTAAGCTTGGATCGACACCCGGTGGAAGTGAAGTTGCACCAGTAATACCAAAAACTCTACCACCTTGGTCAGATATTCTAACTCTACTTGGGTCACCTTCATCATTTGGATTAGATTTGTGGTCAGGATCAAAACCTATCTGTACAAATCTTGCACCAAAATTAGCTCTAGCATCAAAATCAACACCAGCATTTGGATTTCCTATGTAAGAAAAATATTCATTACCAGGTTGTAAGGCTCCTGAATTTGGTGCATCACCAACAAAAGCTCTATCCGCAGTACCTTTACTGCCACCAAACAATAGCTCTCCTTCTGAATTTACCGAGTTCATAAGGCTTGCAAGATGATCAATTAGCTGTCCAATTTCTTGTGCTGTCGCTTGTCTATTGGAAGGAGAGTAGGTTTCATTCATCATTTGAATGGCTAGCTCTCTAGCTCTTTGTGTTACTTCTATTGCTGAATCCATCTGAGTTTCTTCAAGAGTTAATTGTGAAGAAGCATACTCACCATTTGTTTCAAATTGCGTTAGTGAGTTCATTGTTGTATTCAAAGCATGAATTTGTGGTGTTGCAACTGGATCGTCACTAGGGCGATTAACTCGTTTTCCCGAGTTTAATTTTTCCTGTATTTCCAGTATAGAGTTTTGATGATTGTTGATAGCAGTAAAGCTATTGTTATGAAAAAAGTTAGTTGAAATTCTCATTTTAGTTTATCGCTCCGATTATGGTTTGAAATAAAGTCTGTGAAGTTTGAATAATTTGTGCAGAAGCTTGATAGGCTTGTTGAAACCTTAATAAATTAGCGGCTTCTTCATCTAAACTTACACCAGACATTTCTTCGCGTCGTTTATACATTTGATCAAAAACATTATTTTGGGCAGTTAAGTGAATGTCCGTTGCTCTTACATATAAGCCCATTCCACTTGCCATTTTTGAGTAGCCTCCTAATAAAGTTTCAGAGGCAGCTCCAGTTACATCTGCATATAAAATACTTTTAGTTTGCAAAGATGCCATGTTTGCCATATTTACATTATCTGACTCTGCAGCAGGTGAAGGAACTTCATCTAGTAATGAGCCATCGGCATTGGTATCAACAGGAGTCTGACCTCTTGTTGCTATAGTGTCAGGATTTTGAATTACTGTTTCAAAGTCTTTAACAATTTGTTGATGTGGCTTTATTAAAAATTTATCTGTTGGCGAAACAGTACCTAAAGCTACGGCGGTAAAATCAAAATTAAGCCCATCTATTTCTGCTGCAGTACCAAAAGGTACCGTTGCTAGTGCTGCTCCGCCTTTAGTATGGTCAAAAACTTCAAAATCGCCTGCAGTATTAACTCTTATCTCATATTCTTTAGGTTCAAATTTACCAATGGTTGAATTTGCTACTTCTAAAAAATTCTCTTTATTACCAAAGGTTGTCGGCTGAGTTGGTACTGTATAAGGAGGTTGTCCATTAAACCCTGGTAACGCGGCAATATTTGGTTGGAAATTAACCACCATGTTGGTACCATCTTCTGGACCAATATTTTTATTACTTGCAAAAGCATTCATGTTCAAAGGTTTAAAAAAGTCTTGCCCTGCATCACCATTAATATCATAACCTTGGTAATGCTGCCAGTTCATTGATGCAGTCATACCATTTAAGGTTACTCCTAGCTCATTAATCGACTTATCAAGAATGTTTTTTCTATAGTCCAGTACAGCACCTAGTTGACCATTACTAATAAAATCAGAAACCTTGGTTCTATTAGGACCAATATCCATATAAACTTCTGTTCTACCTTCATGAGCAAACTCTGTTCTTTCCGCATGAAGATTAAACACTGATTCTCCACTAACTAGTGGCAAACGAGAATCTCCAGTATAAATAAGTATTTCACCATCTTCCTGTGGAAATGTCTTTATGTCCATATAATCATTTAGTTCAAGAATAGCTTGATCTCGCTGATCTAACAAATCATTAGGGGGAAAGGAGTTGTTATTATGTGCTGTTTCAACTGCTTTATTTATCAGATGTATAGTATCTAAACGATTGTTTATTTCTTTAGTAAGGTTTGTAATTTGTTTATTTGCTTGGGTGCTGGCTTCTTGTAGCGTATAAGACAGGTTGTCAATTAAACCTTCCATGTTTTTAGCACCATCAACGGTTAAGCTTCGGTTGGTGTTTGAGGTTGGATTATCCGCTAAGGTTTGTAAGGAGTCAAAAAATCGTTGCATGAACTGTTGAATACCTTCATCATTTCCTGCTACCACTCCTTCAATATTTTTTGATAACGACAATTGTTCTTCATAACGAGCTTTTAAACTGCTGCTTGAGGCCAGCTGATCTTGAATATAGCTAGCATAAATTCTTTCAATAGTTTGTACTTTTGAGCCAGATCCCTGATAGCCATGTCCAGAATTAAATGGTGTATTACTTATAATTTCAGCTCGTTGTCGGCTATAGCCTTCCGTGCCTACATTTGCAATATTATGAGAAGTCGTTGCCAGTGCAGATTGAAATGCTGCTGTTGCAGAAGTCCCTATACTAAGTAAAGATGACATTTAAAATTCCTTTATTTATAGACCCATTTTTTAGCTTCAACAATATTTTAATTCGTTGCTAAGGCTTTTCTTAAATCTAAATTATTTTGTGTCGTTAGCGGCTTCATTACTTGCTCTTGAGGCCCGTCTTTCATGTTCTTTCTGTGTGCTTCATAAGCTTCTTGGCTCATTACTGGATGCTTAGGTGCAAGTTGTTCTACTATTATATCGGCTAAACCTAGCCCACCTTTAGCAGAAATTGATTGGGCAAATTGTTTATCATGCCAATCCTTGTAAAAATCAGCTTTATCGCCATCTAACCAACCGTCATCTAATTTTACTTTACGGCTTTCTTTTAATATTTGCTCTACAAATATTGCTTCAAACTGTTCCGCAACAGGTCGAAGTGCGGACTCACTCTCTTCACGAGCCTTTATTTTTAAATCATTTAATGCCTGTGTATCTGTATATACCTGATAATTTTCTAATTTAGATATTGTTGCCATTTTAAATTACCATTAAATCTGCTTTTAAAGCACCAGACTGTTTTAGTGCTTCAAGTATTGCAACTAAATCTCCTGGTGCCGCACCAACTTTATTTACGGCTTCAACAATGTCATCAAGAGTTACTCCTTTAGGGAATTTAAACATTCTTCCTTTACCTTCATCCTGTATGCTCAATTCAGATTCGGCTCCAACAGCAGTATCTCCCCCTGCAAATGGATTAGGTTGACTTACCGCCTGACTTTCAGATATTCTAACAACCAAACTACCATGAGTTACTGCTGCAGGAGATACCCTAACATTTTTACTAATAACTACTGTTCCTGTACGGGAATTTATAATAACTCTTGCCGAATCTTCTCCTGAAACAACTTCTATTTGTTCTATCATGGATAGAAAACTAACTCGTTGAGTTGGCAATCTAGGTGCCATAACTTCTATCGATTCTGAATCAAGTGCAAATGCCGTTCCTGAACCAAATTTAGTATTAATTGCATTCACCATATTGGTTGCTGTAGTAAAGTCCGCTCTTTTTATATTTAAGGTTATCGTATTACCTAAATCAAAACTTGTTTCTACTGACCTTTCAACGGTTGCTCCACCAGGAATTCTACCAACACTAGGCACATTAACGGTAATGCTCGAACCATCTGCACCAGAGGCATCAAGCCCTCCAACAATCAAATTTCCTTGAGCTAAAGCATATATATTACCATCCACGCCTTTTAACGGCGTTAATAGTAAGGTTCCACCTCTTAAACTTTTAGAGTTGCCTAGTGATGAGACCGTAATATCTATTTTTTGACCTGGTTTTGAAAAAGCAGGTAAATCTGCATGTATTGCAACTGCAGCAATATTTTTAGAACCTGACTTTATTCCTGGTGGTAAATTTATTCCAAATTTACTTAACATAGACAATAAACTCTGGTCGGCATAGGCAGTTTTATCTCCTGTTCCATGTAAACCAACAATTAGACCATAGCCAATTAATTGGTTATTTCTAACTCCTGCTACATTTGTTAAGTCTTTAATTCTTTCAGCATAGCTATTAACACTACTAAGTAAAAGAAAGCTTAAAACAATAATTGTCTTTGTAAAATTCATAGTTTTTCCTAACTGCCTTATAGGGGCCAATATTTATGTAAGAACTGTGTAACTGCACTAGCTCGGCTTGAATCACCAGAGATCCCAACATCCTTATAAATTAATCTAACATCTGCAACCTTGGACGAGCCGATAGTATTATCTGGTTGAATATCTTCTGCGCGAATTATTCCTGCAAAACGAATTACTTCTTCACCATCATGAACTGTAATCCACTTTTCTCCTCTTATGACTAAGTTACCATTAGATATTACCTGTACAACCATTACGGCAATTGACCCATCTAAGCTAGAATTTTGTTTTACATCTGACTTACCCTTAAAGTTACCATCAGACCCGTAACCTATGCCAATCCCTGCACCAAGCCCTGTTCCAACTTTACCACCGAAAACAGAGGCCCCACCAGTTAAATCACTACCTAAGCCAAATCTTTGCTTATTGGTTTTTTCATATTTTGCTTCATCTTTCTTTTTGGCATTAAAGCTTTCTGACAGGTTAATTGTAATTATATCGCCTACTTTATGGGCTCTAGAATCATCAAATAAACTTAGTGAATCACCTTGGTTAAAAAGCGAACCATTTCTGGGAGAGTTTCTTTCTGGAATATTAGTAGGATAGCTTGGCTCATAGCTGAACTTGCCCATTCTTTCTGGCGGTGCTGATACACAGCCACTAACCACTAAAAAACTAATCAATAATAGTAGGCTTTTTATAAAGTTAGAAAAACTTGTACTGGCTTCTTTTTTATTTTTGTTTTCAAAATTATTTAATAACATTATTAACACCTCTCCTCTAAATATTATTATTTAGATATTGCATCATGCCATCAGCAGCAGAAATTGCTTTTGAGTTCATTTCATAAGTTCGTTGGGCTTCAATCATCGCTACCAATTCTTCTACAGTATTTACATTAGATGCTTCTACTGCACCTTGCAAAATACTTCCTGCCTCATCTGTTTCTGGATTTTTATTAGCAGGCACTCCACTAGATAAACTTTCTTTATAAAAATTGTTTCCTATTGAATTAAGACCTGAAGGATTAGGGAAAGTTGTTAATTCTATTTGTCCAATAACAGCAGGAGCAATTGTTCCTGGCTGTTTTACTGAAACCTCACCATCACCTGTAATAAATATTTCTGTGGTGTCATTTGGAACGGTTATAGCTGGTTCTAATAAAAAACCGGAAGAAGTAACTATTTCTCCATTTTGATTAAGTTGAAAAGAACCATCACGGAAATACATTTCCTGACCATTTTGATCCACTGCTCTAAAATACCCGCGTCCATTAACCGCAACATCTAATTGGTTGTCTGTAACTACAATATTTCCTTGAGTATGTATTTTTTGAACACCTACTGCCTTAGTTCCCGTTCCCACTTGCAAACCAGATGGTAAAGTACTGTCTTCATTTGCATTAGCCTTTGTTCCTGGTTGGCGAACATTTTGATACATTAAGTCTACAAATTCTGCTCTACCTTTTTTATAAGCAAAGGTATTTGCATTGGCAATGTTGTTAGAAATAGTTGCAAGCCTAAAGTCTTGTGCTTCTAAACCTGTTTTTGCTATATATAACGCTCTATTCATTTTTTACTCCTAAGCCAGCTTAATCAGGCTATCTGATTTTTGTGAGTGGTCTTTTGCTGTTTTCATCATTTTAATTTGCATTTCATATTTACGAGAAAGTTCAATCATGGTTGTTAAGGCTTCTACCGTATTAACATTACTGGTTTCCAACGCTCCACTAATCATTTTAATATTAGCTTGAGGTAATGCTGGTTCATTACTACGAATATAACCATCTACATGTTTTTCTAATTGTTTTATATTTGGTTTAACTATTCTTATTTGATCAATATCTACCTGTAATCCATTTTGAGAATCTGACGGGATAATAGAAATAGTTCCATCATCCATTATTTCAATAGATTTATATTCTGGCAATACAA
>CAZMHA010000062.1:0-9363 GCA_964565985.1 uncultured Piscirickettsiaceae bacterium
TCTCTTCATCGCTTCGCGTTTTTTCGCAATCAAGTTTTGGATGATTGGCGTCATGTTAAGGAGGCACTGAATAACTATTCGATAACGATTATTCGTCTTGATAATCACCTTCTGCGGCAATAAATGAATAGTTAATTCCTAACTCATCTATAAAATTACCTGTGGCAGAAAGGATTCTATATTTAGCATTAAGTAAATCTGCATAACTATTTATGATCGTTTTTGTTGCTGTAATATGCTCATTTTCTGTATTTAATAAATCTAATAGCGAGCGTCGCCCTAAATTAAACTGCTTACGGTAACCAACTAGTGTTTGGTGGGTTAATTTAATATGTTGGTTTTGAAATTCAATTTGTTTGCCAATATACTCACGAGCATTCCATGCAAAGCGTAAGTTCTCAATAACTTGGCGTCTTGAGTTGTTTCTTATTTCAGATGCCTTATGGTATTCTGCAACAGTTCTATCTACATTATCTGCATCTCTACCACCATTATATAGGTTATAGCGTAGTCGCAGCATAGCTTGTAGGTATTCATCTCTACCTTTTGCACCAGATAAGTCATTGTCAAAAGTTTTTTCTACCTCAAAACTAAGTGTTGGATAGTAGTTGGCTTTACTTGCATCATGCTGTGCTCTAGCACCTGCAACATCTGCATTAGCGGACTTTAGCGTTGGATGATTTATTAAAGCTGATTGTGTTGCCTGCTTCAATGTCGCCGGTAAATTAAATGTAAAGCTTGGTTTTAATAAAGCATTATCTGGTTTTCTTCCTAGTACTCGTTGAAACTTGGCAAAAGCATCGTAATAACTGTTTTCTGCTGAACCTAAGCTAGAATTTGCTAATGCTAAACGAGCACTTGCTTGATCAACTTCTACCTGATTACTAATCCCTGCTTTATAGCGTTTGTTAATTTGTTGTAGGATACTAAGATGAGTACTAAGATTATCTTCTGCTAGCTCTTTTATTTCCTTTTCTCTCATTAAATTTACATAGGCTATCGCCATATTTAAAGCAACTTCATTAGCTGCCGCATGAGCACTAAAAGAAATGGAGTCTAGTTCATATTTTTTACGATAAACTTCATCTTGAGTAGCAAAACCTTCGAAAAGGTTTTGTGTTAATTTAATTGACCCTTCTTGTCTCGTTAAGCCATCACCTTCATTATTTAGACTAGGTCGATTAATTTCTTCATAACCGATACCTGCATTAAGGTCTATAGAAGGATAATAGCCTGCTTTAGCTGCACTTACTTCTGCTTGAGCACTACGAAAAGATTTTACTTCTTTCCTAAATTCAGGGTTATGGATAATTGCATCTTCAATGGCATCATTTATTGTAAAAGCAAAAGAATTGCTACTTACAAGTAAAAATAATACTAAAGATATTAATCTAGTCTGTTGCTTTATAAAATAGTTCATTCTTCTTCCTGCCAGTTTTGTATATGCAACACAAGTGCTAACCTGTCTGTTACATTAAATTTTTTAAATAAATTACTTACATGAGCTTTTACTGTTCTTTCTGAAATATCCATTAAATTGGCTATTTCTTTATTTGCCTTGCCTGTTAGTAAATGCTCAAGAGTATGTTTTTCTCTTTCTGTAATAACTTTAAACCAGCCATTATTTGCTAGCACAGGTTTAAATCCATCTGCAATAATTGCTTGCATAACTGCCTGCCCTAGCCAAATATTGCCTTCTTCTACAACGCCTATAGTTTGCTGTATTCTTTTATAGTTGGCATAGCTGTTTAAATAGCCTTTAATACCTTTATGAAACCAATTTATAGCATCATCTGTTGAGGGGATATCAGCAAATAAGATAATGGTATATCCCCGCTTCAACAGTTTTTCTATAACTACGGTTTCACCCTCTATATTTTGCTTTTGTATTAAGATTATACTTTCATCTACAGCAAAGTTTTCAACCTGCTCAAGTCCTGCTACAATTTTAACATCATGTTTACTCGCAGCTAAACGCCAAGATTTTTCTACTATCTGGTTAGCTGTATAAAAAATTAACTGTTGCATTTAAAAAAAATTAATCCTAATTTAAACATTATGATTCTCTTAAAGCTAATTCTTTAGCCTTAATTATTGGTTTTATTAAATAATTAAGGATAGTATGTTTACCCACTATAACATCAACTGTTGCCGTCATTCCAGGTAACAAAACTAATGAGGAATTTTTAGGGCCTAAATAATTTCGTTCGGTCTTTATTCTAGCAATATAAAAGCTATTACCCTCTTCATCAACGAGAGTATTCGCAGAAATTTGTTCTACGATACCATTTAAACCACCATAAATAGCAAAGTCATAGGCGGTAAATTTTACCTTAGCTTTTAAACCTGGGGAGATAAAACCGATATCTGCGGGTAGTATTTTTGTTTCTAAAACAAGACTATCATCTTTAGGAATTATTTTAACAATATCACTACCTGGTTTAATAACTTCACCAATAGTATTTACTAGTAGCTCACTTATAATTCCATCCACTGGAGAGCGAATATTGGTCCTGTCTACCTTGTCTTCAAGTGCTGTTTTTGAACTTTCTATTTGTTCTATTTTAGAAAGAACTTCATTTAGTCTTTCATGGGCTTCGTTCTCAAATGCCTGTTTAGCTTCAACTCTTTTAGTTCTAGATTCAGATATAATTGATTTTATACGGGGTATTGAGTGTTCTGCAGAAAGAATTTTGGTGTAAACTTCATTTTCTTCTCGCTCTAATTTTAAAAGGTCTAGTTCAGAAGCATAGCCCTCATCAACTCCTTTTTTCATTAAACCAATTTCTTTTTTCAATAGTTGCTTGGAATGAGTAAGCTGATTAACTTGGTTATAAGCTTCTTTTAATTCATTGCGGTTCTGAATTATTTTTTGGTTTAGTATATTTTGTGCATTATTAAACTGGCGTAAACGATTATTATAAAGACCTTTTTCTCTTTCTATTGCCTCCAAAAACTGTGGATCTTTAATTTCTGATACATTCTTAAAAGGTTTATGAAACGCCTCTGCTTTTAATCTTATTGATTGTGCTAAAAACTCATATTCTTGATTTTGTGCTTCACCAAAATTACTTGCAAACTGTGTATTATCTAATCTTAATAGGCTTTGCCCTTTAGTTATTTGATCACCAGAATGAACAAATATTTCTGCAACAATCCCACCTTCAAAGTTCTGTACTGTTCTCACTTCTCCAGAAGGCACAACCTTTCCCTCGCCCCTAACTATTTTATCTAGTTCCGTATATTTTGCCCAAAGAATAAGCAAAAGGAGTACCAAAAAAACAATCCACACAATTGTTTGTGATTTAAATGTTGGTTTTTCTAAAGCTGCTTGACTCAAACTTGACATAAACTCAAGATCGTCATCTTCTAGTTTTCTTTTGTCTTTAGTCGTCATTAGAGCCCTCTTTCCTATTAATTCTTCCAGATTTTAATGCCTCAATAACAGACTCTTTACTACCGTCAGCAACCAGGTTGCCACTTTCTATTACAATTAACCTATCCACTAGTTGCAATATCGTCATTTTATGTGTAACGACAATTAAAGTATTTTGAATTGTATTTTCTTTCAAACGATGAATTAACATCGCTTCAGTGCTGGAATCCATCGCATTAGTTGGTTCATCAAATAGATAAATTGGACTAGTTGTCAAAAGAGCACGAGCAACACCTATACTCTGCCTTTGTCCACCAGAAAGAGAGCTTCCTCCTTCATTAACTAATAGGCTATAACCAGAAGGGTGTGTTTTTATAAAATCATCTACCCCTGCAATTTTTGCGGCCTTTAAAATATGCTCATCATCTATATAGGGAGCTTTGTAGGCAATGTTTTCTTTAACACTACCGCTAAAAAGGTTAACTTCTTGCGGTATGTAGTTAATGTTTTTGCGTAATTCTGCTGGGTCTAGTTGGGTAAGGTCAATACCATCAATTAGAATAGAGCCTGAATCAGGTTTATAGAAGGATAAAATAAGCTTTTCAATGGTTGATTTACCTGAACCAATTTTTCCTATAATACCGACCTTTTCCCCTGCTTTTATTTTAAATGATACTCCATTTAATGCGGGCTTTGTTTCACCAGGGTAGGTAAAGACAACATTATTAAACTCTATATTACCAGTAAATACAGGGTGTTGAATAAAGTGTTTAGTTAAAGGTCGTTCTGTTTCTTTTGACATTAATTCATTTAAATTTTCTAATGCCGTTTTGGTTTGTTGATAACTTGAAGTTAAATTTGCAAACTGTCCACTAGGCCCTATTGCTCGATGGCTTAACATCACCGTTGCAATTAATCCCCCCATAGTAAGTTCACCATCTTGTATTAGATAAACTCCTACAAGTACTATAATAACCGTACTCATCTGTTGCATAAAACCTGTTGTTCTACCAATCGAACTTTGTAACATTTTAGATTTTAAACTTGTTTTAGCAATTTCTCCAACTGCCTGCTCCCATTTCCATTGGGCCCTTGCTTCCACACCAAGTGATTTAATTGTTTCCATAGAGGTAAGCGTTTCTATAAGAATTGCATTTTTTTGAGCAGAAGCTTCATAGGTTGCTTCTACACTTTTCTGGATAGGGCCTTTCATAATGAAGCTATAAACCAAAATAACCATAATAATAAATATCGGAACAATAACTATTGGCCCCGCAATAAAGAAAATAACTAGCAAGAAAATAATAATAAAAGGTAGGTCTACAAGTGTTGCAATGGTACTAGAAGTGAAAAAACCACGAATACTATCAAATTCTTTTAGGTTATTAGCAAACCCTCCAATTGTTCCCTGTCGATTTTCCATAGTCAAGCCGAGTGTTTGCTCAAATAATTTAGAGGACAAAATAACATCACTTTTTTTGCCAGCCATTTCTAAAAAGTAAGAACGAAGATTCTTTAAAATAACATCAAAAACATAAACAACACTTATCCCTATTGCCAATGCCCAAAGAGATTCCACAGCATTATTGGGCACGATTCGATCATAAACATTCATAACAAATAGGGGGTTAGCCAATACAAATATATTAATAACTATTGAAGCAATAATTACATCTCGATAAATAGATTTGTTATCTAAAAAAGTTGACCAAAACCAGTGACCTCTGCTATGTTTAGTAATAACATTTTCTTTTTTTCCTGCATTATTTATTCTTTCAGATAGATAAATAACAAAACCAAGGTATTCTTCTTCAAGACTTTCTATCGGTACTACTTTACGACCTTCATCGGCACCAGCCATGATAATAGTTGCTTTATTGTCATCTATTTTTTCTAATAGGCAGGCTTGGTTGTTTTTTAAAGGCAGTATGCAAGGAAGAACCAGGTTAGAAATAGAGTCAAGATCGCGTTTTTTAACACTTGCTTTAATATTCGCCCTTACTGCTGCACGAATTAGCAACTCAGGGGTAAGCCTTTTCTCATCTTCTAGGGGAAGGCCCGCTATAAATGCTTGGCTAGAAAAAGGTTTTCCTTGTAGCTTACTATATACGACTAAGCAATCAAGTAATGGGTCATAAAACTCTGTAGTTTCAACTGCTATTGACAATTTATAGGTCTTCCTTATTATTTATCATGATAATATCAAACATTCATTTCTTTATAAAGGTAAAAGTTATTTACCCTGCTTTTTTACATTTTTTAACGGCTCTGGAGCTGAGTATAAATACCCTTGAAAAATACTAATCCCTAAATCTGCAAAAGCTTGCTGCTGCGGCTTATTTTCAATAGCTATTGCAATCACTTCTATGTCTAAGCTATGGCACATATCTACCAGGCTTGAAACATATGACCTTGTTTGTTCATCTTTTTCTATTGAATGGCTAAATGATGCGTCTAACTTTATGTAATCCGGAAGAAGATGTTGTAAGTATGACATATTAGCAAAATTACTGCCAAAGTTATCAATACCAAAACGAATATTAAAATCTTTCAAACGCTTAATAACAGGTTTAATACTCTCTTCTTCTTTAATTATTAGCTTTTCTGCTACCTCAAAAGAAAGTAGTAGAGGGTTAAAGATAGCTAGGTTATCCTCTACAATACTTATAAGCTCACTGTTAACTAAACAATTTAGGTTAATTGAAACCTTCTCTATAGAGTTTTTCCTTAGGGAACTCAAATAGTTAACCACCATCTTAAGAACTAAGTTATCTATTTCCGCCTCTCTTTTTAAGCGTTGCACCGCTGGTATAAAATCCGCTGCTGGAATAGTTTTTCCATCGGCCTTTTGTAGACGAAGATACAACTCTTTGGAGTGAGGTTTTTGTTTATTAGTGTAAGCTGTTTGCTGGAATAAGCTGAGTCTCTGCTCTTCTATCGCTAGGTTAATAATAGAATCCCAGTCATCATCAGAGGTGTTTTCTATATTACTTGAGTTATAAAATAAATTCTTCCCATCTAAAGATGACGCGTGTTTAACTGCTGAATCCAGTTTTTCCAGTAGATTTGCACGAGTGTTTCCTGGCAAATAATCAACCATAGCAACACTAGTATTAATCTCATCCCCTGCTATATCTAGCTCCTTTTCTATTTCTGGTAAATAGCTTAGGATATTTTCCATTGCTAAAACCAAAAACTCGCTCCTTGCGGCAGGTGCAACTACAACTATTTCGGTGCCATTTATCCTTGCATTAAATGAAGACTTTTTTTCCGTTTCCTGATTGATTTTATTAGCAATTTTCTCCATATATCCATCACCAACTAGATAGCCATATTTTTCATTTACCTCTTTTAGTCCTTGGACTCTAATAAGGCATATAATTCCCGCTACTGCGTCTTCTTTTTCATCAAGCAAGGGTTCAATATTCATTTCAAAATGGCTTCTATTTGATAGTCCTGTAACTCCATCTTGATACGCCATTTTTTGTAACTTTTCTACCATTTTTGCATCTTTATGAAAAATAGTTTTCATCTTATGAACCATTTTATTCATAGCTAAAACAACCTGCTTAAACTCTGTTGTTCTAGGTAAAGGGTCTTGTATTAGATATTCTTTGCGTACAATTGCGTCCGCTTGTTCTTCCATCTTTTTAAGCGGACTTAACATCAATTTAATCGCTATATATGCAAAAATAATAGTAAAAATAGTTGCTATTAAAAACCAAACAGAAACCGCAATAGTGTTTTCCCAAAGCTTAATATAAGCAAGGTTGGGATTGCTTTTTACCTCAAGCCTGCCAATAGGAAGCCACCCTGATTGAATTAGAGCACCAGCACCAGGAGATTCAATCGAAGCAAAGCCAATAAACCATTCAGGAAGATTATCTAAACCGCCTATGCTTTTGCGACTATAAATAACCTTACCCTTGGTATTCATCAACTCTATATGCTCATAATATCCACGGTCAAAAACTGCATTGATCATGGTTTCCATACTTGATGTTTCTTCGGCATCTGCAACGGAACTTAGCGACAAGCCAAGAGAAGTAGCTGTATCTTGAGCGTTAGACTCCAGTTGTTCTTCTAAGTAAGACTTTGTTTGAGTAAAATTAAGAAAAAATGTTCCTACTAATATCACCAGTAAAATTGATATTACGAACACTATCATTTGTTTGCTTAAGCTCATGCTAACTTCCTTTTCCTATTTTTTTTAATATATTTTTCCAGCGCTCAACTTCCTTATCTTTTACCTTAATGGACCTACCACGACTCTGCTGTTTAGTAAGCCACAGTCCATCACCATTAAAACTATAGATAGGAATTAAATCCTTGCGTTTGGTTGCTTTTAAAATTCTTTTGTTTATATTGTCTAGTACGAGTGGAATAGTATTGGGCTTTTTAAAATAAGTTAAAACCATATGAGACTGCTTTAAACGAATTGCTTTAACATAAGATAAATAAAGCTTTTCTGGCTTTATACCAACAGCTTTCAGGGAAACAAACTTAGCAATCACAAAATCTTCACAGTCTGCCGCATCCTTAATAAGCATTTCAGTTGGTGTTGCCCAATAATCTTGTTTATCCCAGTTGTTTTGGTCACTTACAAAGTTTGCTCTATTAAAAAAGTCATTAATCAATTTAAGTTGTAACCTTTCTGGCTTAGTGTAAGCTTTATTAATTAAATCTTGCCAAGCTTCTAAACGCTTGGCTACTAAAAAACCATGCTTAGCTTTTATTTTTGATATTTCTGCAGGGCTAATTAATTGCGGTGCCTGCTGTGGTGGTGTCGCCCAAGTTAAACTTACTAGGCTGAATAGCATAAGAGCAGTAAGTTTAATATACATTGGACAAGACACCATTTAACTTATATAGACACTAACAAAACGCTTAATTAGAAACCCTCACGTCTTCTTTTAATTCATCAGGTATTGTTAATAAAGCTCCCTCAGGAACTTGCTCTTTATTTACTACTGAAAACTCTATCCGCCTATTTTGTTGGCGCCCATCAGTGGTAATATTACTTGCTACTGGTGAATCTGATGACTTTCCGATAATGAAAACTTTATCTTCATTATATTTTACAGTTTCTACAAGATAGTCTTTTATAGCCTTAGCTCTATGCCAAGATAGCGGGACATTTAATTCACTGCTACCAGAACTGTCGGTATAACCTTTTATGATTATAATTTGATTTAAGTTTCTTTTATCCAGAAGGTATATTCCCTCACCCAAAATTGGCAGCTGATCAGGTCTGATATCATAAGAAGAGGAGTCAAAAACAATATTTGAAATAACAATTTTTTTCAACTCACAGCCTACTTTATCTACCGAGTCTTCTGAACACAATTCTTTTTTGACTAGGCTTGCATTTACCTGACAACCATCTTCATCAACCCTTACTCCTGCCTTTGTTTTTGGGCATTTATCTCTACTATTTAAAACCAAGTCAAAATCTTCATCTGCCTCACAACCCAAAAAATTAATTTTTGCCCCTAACACTGTACCTGGGCATTGATCTGTGCGGTCATAAACACCATCTTCATCAGAATCTAATTCACAGCCATTTTTATCAACCCTGTAGCCAGAACCAGTATTAAGACAAAAATCATACTTATCAATCACTCCGTCTTGATCAATATCTCTGTACAAGTCTTTTGAGTCAAGATTCTGTTGAGCATCAATGTTTTTGATGTTTTTTGTAGGCAAATTTTTTGAGCCATTTTCGGCAGAAAAACCTATGTTAGGAACGAAAAGAATAAGGATAGTAGCAATAACTTTTAACTGTTGAAATATTTTTATATACACTTGAAGGGCTTCCCTTTTGGTCAAACTTTGTTTTTTATAAATAAGTGCAAGATTTTAATCTAAAAACCTATTCTATACAACAGTTTAAATATAGGTTTTTGCGGGGGGGGGGGGGGGAAAAAAAAAAAAATTTTTTTTTTTTTTGTTTTTTTTAAATTTCCTTTAAGATTATTTATGGTTTT
>CAZMHA010000063.1:0-9118 GCA_964565985.1 uncultured Piscirickettsiaceae bacterium
TTTTTTTTTATATTGTTTTTTTTTTTTTGTTTTTGCGGGGGGGGGGGGGTAAAAATTAAGGTCTAATGGAATAACTACCTTAATACTTCTACAGCAAAAAAGGTATCTAAATATAATCCCATCAAGGTTGTTAATAAAATAATGAGTACAAAAACAATTAATACCGATCTTGCGTGTTTATTGTCTATAAACTTTTCTTTCCATTTTTCTTTTTTTATTGTTGGGTAAATTAATACGATAAAAACGGATATAGCTAAGATTTGAGCAATTATAGCAAGGGTTTCATTCATAATAAATTAACCAATATTTTGTAGTAGATATTAGTAAGTTTTTCTAGGTCATCAACACTAACCTTTTCATCAATTTGATGAATTGTTGCATTTAGAGGTCCTAACTCAATAACCTGTGAACAGGTTTTTGCAATAAAGCGACCGTCAGAAGTTCCGCCAGCAGTAGATAACGAGGTTTTATAGCCCATTTCTTGTTGGATAGCTTCTCTAACCGCTTTAATTAATTTGCCATCAGCTGCGGTGATAAATGGATCTCCAGAATGTTGCCATTCTATTTCATAGTCTAACTGGTGCTTGTCTAGTATCTTTAATACGCCTTTAATTAAACTGTCTTTAGTGTTTTCTGTTGAAAAACGAAAATTACATAATACTGTGCAATCATTGGCAATAACATTGGTGGCCCCTGTTCCAGAATTTATATTAGAAATTTGAAAGGAGGTCGGTGGAAAATATTCATTGCCGTTATCCCATGCTTTTGCAACTAGTTCATTTAATGCAGGCATAGCTTCATGAATAGGGTTTTTTGCTAGTTCTGGGTAGGCTATATGCCCTTGTTTGCCAATAATTTTAAGTGTTGCAGAAAGTGAACCTCTACGACCATTTTTTATTGAATCTGCTAGTTTTTTGCTACTTGATGGTTCACCAACTAGGCAGTAATCAAGGTTTTCTCCGCGTTGTTCTAGAGTTTCAATTACTTTAACTGTACCATTGTGTGCAGGGCCTTCTTCATCACTGGTGATTAAAAAGGCAATAGAGCCTTTATGTTTAGGATAGTCTGCAATAAATCGTTTACTAGCTACCATAAAGCAAGCGATAGCACTTTTCATGTCTGCCGTACCACGACCGTACATCATATTATTTTCATCAATATGCGCAGAGAAGGGTGCATGTGTCCACTGTTCATTGTCACCAGTAGGCACTACATCGGTATGTCCTGCAAAAACAAAGCAGGGTTCTGCGGTGCCTTTTTTTGCCCAAAGGTTGGTTACTTCTGCAAAGGGCATGTTTTCAATATTAAAACCTAAAGGTTGTAGATAGTTTGCAATAATCTGCTGGCAGCCTTTGTCTTCGGGGGTTATTGAGTCAATTTGAATTAGTTGCTGGGCTAGTTTTATAGTTTCTGACATGTTAATTTCTTTATTTAATTTTATCGTATATTTTTTGGTCAAAGCCAAAAGTAATATGATTGTCGGTGACTAATACTGGTCGTTTAATAAGAGTAGGGTTGTCAATAAGTAACTGTAATTCTACACCTGTAAATAGTGATTTTTGCTGTTGTTCGGTTAAATCTTTCCAAGCTTTACTGCGTTTGCTTACTATATCGTCGATAGATACTTTTTTTAACCATTGTTCAATATGATGCTTGGAAAAACTACCCTTACGAAAGTCTATATATTCAAAATCTAGTTGTGTAGATTGGAGTATTTTTCTTGCTTTTACAACTCTGTCACAGTTGTTTATTCCGAATAAGTAAATCAATTAAATGTCTCTTGTATGTTAAACTTTTCAGAAGATTATAACAATATGCGAGTTTTACATGGCAAAAGTTTTAGGGTTTAATCATGTTAGTATTTTGGTTAAAAACGCAGAAAAATCATTAAAATTTTATCAAGAATTTTTAGGTTTAAAAAAACTTAAAAGACCTGAACTAGGTTTTGATGGCTACTGGTTAAGTTTAGGTGCAAGACAGTCTTTGCATATTATGCAGTTAGAAAACCCCTATCAAAATATAACCAAACCCAAACATGGCGGTAGAGATATGCACTTTGCCTTAGAGGTAGATTCTGTTAGTGCTTTTGCAAAACGATTAAAAGCAGAACGCATTAGGTTTAGCGAGAGTAAATCAGGTAGAAAAGCTATTTTTTTATGGGATTTAGATGAAAATGTGATTGAGTTGTTTCAGAAGGGATAGTTATGAATTAATCGCATCTAATAGGCTTTCTGTAAGTTCTTCTTTTATTTTATCGGAGCTTAAGAAGGTTCCTTCTGTTGTGCTAATGGTAAGCACATCTTCTGCTTTTTCGCCGACAGTATTTATTTTAGCATCGTGTAGCCTTATTTCAGACTGTTTTAACGCTCTACCTATCCTTGCTAGTAGCCCTGGAATATCTTTAGTATTAATGGTTAATTCAGTTTTATATTTATTTATTTTTTGGTAGCTTATTTCTGTTGGAGTATCAAAAGCTCTAGTCATTCTTGACTCTTTAAGGTTAATATTTGTAGGGGCAAAATAATCTGATTGGCTTAGTTTATCTTGTAGCCTTTGATTTATTTCGGCAATTATTTCTTGGTCAATTAGCACTTCATTGTTTTGGTCTAAAAAGTGGATAATAACGAGAGTTTTGCCTTTATTTCCAGTGTATATTTTTGCTTCAAGAATGTTTAGGCGTAATAAATCTAACTCCTTGGTTATTTGTGCAAATAGAAAGTCTTTATCATCCATTAAAATTACTAGTTCGCTTGCTCCTCGATATGCTTTTGGGTCTATATAGGTAATTATTTTATGTTTACATCTTTCAATTAGATGAATTGTTATGTTTACTATTTCTTTGTGATTTTGTCGGCTAAAGAAATCTGTATCTTCAAACTCTTCCCATAAAGGTCGGTATTTGCCTTTTTTAATTTGGCGTTGGTTTAGTGATTCAATAGCATCTTCTTTATGTTGTAGAGCTAATTTTTCTCTACTTTTTGGTAGGCTTATCGAGTTATCTAGTTCTTGGCTGGCTAGGTTGTAAAGCTTTAGGAACAGTTTGTTTTTCCAGTCATTCCAAGCACCTGGAGAGGTAGAAGCCACATCTGCAACCGTTAATAAATACAGGTAGTCTAGCCGTTCTTGCGTACCCATGTTCATCGCAAAATCTCGTATTACTTCTGGGTCGGATAGGTCGCGTTTTTGGGCAACAAAAGAGAGGTCTAAATGTTTTAAAACTAGCCAACTTAGTAACTTGGTATCTTTTTGTGATAGTTTAAATCTTTCTCCAAACTTTTTTGCATCAACGGCACCATTTTTTTCATGTTTACCCTCTCTACCCTTGGCTATGTCATGAAATAGTCCAGATAGTAGTAGGATTTCTGGATTACAAATGGTTGATGCTATTTTGGTTGCGGTAGGAAACTCAAAAGAAAGCTTATCTACAAAAAATCTCCTAAGGCTACGAATAACTAATAGTGTGTGTTCATCGACGGTATAGGCGTGAAAAATATTAAACTGCATCAAGCCTGTTATTTTGCTAAAATTAGGTAAAAAGGCACCTAGTATTCCGTAAGAATGAAGCCGTTTAAGTGAGGCGTTAACCCCGTGTGGTTGCCGAAATATTTCTAAAAACAATGCCTTGTTTATTGGGTCATCTCTAAACTGCTCATTAACTAAATGTAGGTTATTACGGATTAACCTAATTGTTTTAGAGCGGATACCTTGAATAAGCTCTATTTTATTCTCTAAGATAATAAAAATTTCTAATAGAGCCGTTGGGTTTTCGCTAAATAAAGTATCTCTTTTAGCATCTAAATAATAGTTTACTAGGTGGAACCTTGGGTTTATATCAATAATAATATCTTCTGATCTTTTAAATATTTTTTCTTTAAAATGTTGCATAAGAATTTCATTTAACTTAGATATAGTTTGTGAGTTTTGATAGAAGGGTCTCATATAGGCTTCAACAGACTCGGTTACCCGTTCATAATCCAAGCCTGCTTGCTCAGCTAACAATTGTTGGTATTCAAGTAATAGCCTATCTTCTTCACGGTGCTTTAATCTGTGTAGGGTAAAACGAACATGGTTGAAGTATTTATAACTTTCTACAATCTCTTCATATTCTGTTTCGTTTATAAAATCATATTGAATAAGTTCTTTAATTGAACTAGCGTTATAGTGGCGTTTTGCTATCCAAAATATTGTTTGTATATCGCGTAAGCAACCAGGGCCTTCTTTTACATTTGGCTCTAGGTTAGAAATAGTAAAGTTAAATTTACTATGCCTAAGCCTTTGTTCTTCTAATTTGGTTTCAAAAAACTTAATACTTGGCCAAAAGTCTTTTATTTCCCAAATGCTTTGTAGCTGTTTTATATTACCTACACAACCAGTAATAAAACGCAGTTCTAGTAAGTTAGTTGCTGTTCTTACATCATCTTTTGCAGCTTCTATGGTTTGTTGTAGGTTTCTAACTGCATGTCCAACATCGTAGCCTATATCCCATAACAGGGTAATAAATTCAGAAATTTCAGCAATATATTGTTCATAATCTTCACCAAAAATTAAAATATCTATATCAGAGTAGGGTTGTAATTCACCCCGCCCATAACCACCCACAGCAAAAAGGCTTAAGGTATGTTGTGCATTTACAGGCAGATAGTGTTGCCATAAGTGTGTTAAAAAATTATCAGTAAAATTAGAGCGATTTTTCAATAATTCATTTACGCTAGTACCATCATCAAACTGTTGGTATTGTAATTCTGAAAAGTCATTAATTAATGATTTACCAGCAGGCAAAACCTCTTTAAGAGATTGTTCTTTAATAAGTGTAATAAAAGTATCAATATTCATAATAATCTAGGGTAAAAAGGGCTTTTCAGCGGTTTGAAGAGTTAAGGTTTCATAACCATCTTTGGTTACTAAAATTGTGTGTTCCCATTGTGCGGATAGTTTCTTGTCTTTAGTTACTACTGTCCAATTATCTGCTAGTAACCTAATATCTGCCTTACCAAGGTTAATCATGGGTTCAATAGTAAACACCATACCTTCTTTTAAGACAAGTTTTTTCATTTCTGGGTCGGCATAGTGTAAAACTTGAGGTTCTTCGTGAAATTCACTACCAATGCCATGACCACAATATTCTTTTACAACGCTAAGATTATTCTTATGAGCGTGGTTTTCAATGGCAACCGCGATATCATAAAAAGTATTATTGGGTTTAACCTGCTCCATACCTAGCCATAAACATTCACGAGCAATTTTACACAACCTGCTAGCAAAAGGAGTTACCTTACCTATCTCAAACATCATACTATTATCGCCATGATAACCGTCTTTGATAACCGTAACATCTATATTAACAATATCACCTTTTTTTAGTTTTTTTTCAGATGGAAAACCATGACAGACCACATGGTTAATAGAAATACAACTAGAAAAAGGAAAACCATGATAATTTAAAGTAGCAGGGATTGTTCCCTGTTCATTTACCATAAAATCGTGCATTTTTTGGTTTAAAAACCCAGTAGTAATGCCAAAGGTCACATGTTCACTAATCATTTCTAGTACATCTGCGGCTAGCCTTCCAGCAATTCTTAGTTTAGCTATTTCTGATTTTGATTTTATTTTTATAGACATGTTTTAATTAAGAGTTAAGTTAATGAATGGTATATTATGAAGCATTTAACGCTAGAGTAAAAGCCATGCCGACAAAAACCTTTATAAAAGGTAAAGATTCTTGCCTAGAAGACTCAATATCTAAGATGCAAAAGCTATTAAAATCATCAGGTTTTACGATTAAAGAGGTTAGTTGGTTAAACCCAGTAGAAAATATTTACTCTGTTCATATTCATGATAAAAACTGCCCTGTACTGTTTACTAACGGCAAAGGAAGTTGCAAAAAATCTTGTCTTGCTAGTGCTTATGGCGAGTTTTTTGAAAGGTTAGCGACCAACTATTTTTTCTCTGATTTCTTTTTAACAGATAAAACAGATAGTTTTTTATACTACCCAAACGAAAAAAAAATTTCTCTTGATAATTATAAATTATGTCTTAATGAAGAATTATGGGGCATTTATGATGCAGATAAACAATTACAAGCAGAAGATTTATTAAGTTTAAATGATAGCCAGCAACAAATAACCTGCTTGCCGATGAACGATGCAATAAGTGGAACAACCGTTTATTTTCCTGCTAATATTTTTAGTAACCTTTATGCAAGTAATGGCTTGTGTGCTGGCAATACCTTTTTAGAAGCCAAGGTACAGGGCATTTCAGAAGTTTTTGAACGCTGGGTAAAGGGCAAGGTTTTAAAAGAAAACCTATGTTTGCCTGAAGTACCCAAACAAGTATTAGCGAAATACCCAAACCTAATAACCATTATTAACGACCTAGAAGCACATGGGCTAGCAGTTTCGGTTAGAGATAGCTCCTTAGGTGAAAAGTACCCAGTTATCAGCGTAATACTATTTGAGCAAATTAGCGGGCAGTGTTTTGCCTCATTTGGAGCCCACCCAATATTTGAAATAGCAATAGAAAGAACCCTAACCGAATCATTGCAAGGCAGAAAACTAGGGCAGTTAGATGGTTTTCAAACCCCAGTTTTTGATGTAGAACTAGTAGCAGATGATGAGAATATAGAAAACCATTTTATTGATGCCAGTGGTTTAATTCACGCCAAATTTATTAGTCATGACTATGACTATTTATATCAAGAGTGGGATTTTCAAGGAACAACCCAACAACAATATGACTATCTAATTCAAAAAATAACCTCCTTAAATAAAAAAGTTTATATTGCGGACTATAACCATTTTGAACTACCTGTAAGCAGGGTAGTTGTACCAAGTATGTCAGAAGTATTTCCAATTAGCGAACTAATTGAAAACAACCAAAATCAAGGTAGAGTTTTAAGGGAAATACTGAACAAAATGCAAGAGCAAAAAGATTATAACCAAACGCTAGAGCAAATAGGACAGCTAGGACTAAGCGAACACCAAGGAGTAGCCAATTTGATTGGGCTACTACCCGATGCAAATAGCTACTGGAAAAAACTAAAAACAGTCGAGCTAATAATGTTTATACAACTAGCAGTAAAAGACTATGAGGCAGCCTACCAAAGTTTGCAAAACTGCTTTTATTTTGTAGATGATAAAGAGATACAAACCTATTACAAATGCCTTAGCTTTAGTCTTGAAATTAAATTATATGAAGATGAAAAAACCTATAATATTGAAACCGTAGAAAAACTGTTTGGTAAACAAATAACCGCAAAAGTTCAACAAACCATTAGTGGAGAACTATTGTTTTACGGATTAAAAATGGGCGAACAAACATTCCAGAACAGTAAAAGTCATCAACAATTATTAAGTATTTATAATAAAACGCAAAAAGTAAAAATAAAAGTTTAGAGGGGGGGGGTAAAAATGACCAAACCAGTTGTAGTAGATAGTTTAAATGGACAAACTAAAGCAGAATATTGTATTATTTGGCTGCATGGATTAGGGGCAAATGGGCATGATTTTGAATCAATTGTGCCAAAGTTAAATACAGGTTTGGCTATAAAATACATTTTTCCCAATGCACCACAAATACCCATAACCATTAATGGCAATATGGTAATGCCTGGCTGGTACGATATTCGTAATTTAGAATCTATTACCGAAGATATTGACTGGCAGGGTATGAAAAAAAGTGAAGACTACCTTGAAGGATTGATTGCAGAAGTAGAAGAGCAAGGTTTTGCCAGTAAAAACATACTACTAGCAGGTTTTTCGCAAGGTGGAGTAATAGCTTACAGAACAGCATTATTAAGCCCCAAACCCTTAGCAGGAATTATGGCACTTTCTACATATTTACCACTAAATGGCACAGAAAAAATACAACAAAGAAAAAACCTTCCGATAATGATAGCTCACGGAATACAAGACCCAGTTGTACCATTTGAAGCGGCAGAAAACGCTAGCCAAAAACTAATAAAGCTAGACTACAAGCCCAAGAAATTAAGCTACCCTATGGAGCATCAAGTAAGTTACGAAGAAATAGAAGATATGGCAGAGTTTATTAAAAGTTGTTTTAATGATTAGGAGCATAGCTTATTTTAGTCTTTATTTTTTATCCACCTAGAAATGACTAAAGAAGCCTTCTTATAACTAGTTCTAGTAGAGTTTTTGCTAGTGACAGTATCCGATTTAGACTCCGCAATTAAAGCTAAAATTTTCTTTTTAAGAAGTTTAACTTTTTTAGAATCAATAGATTCATTCGGTTTTTTATTAATAGACTTCATATAAACCAACCTTATTTTTATAATAAAATTATAACAAAGATAAAGGAGAATACCTTGCAAAAAACTAAACAGCAAATATTAAAACACCATGGTGGAGATGGTGAGAATGCTCGTAAAATGATAACCAACAGCTATGCTCGTAGGCATGATGATGACTTTTGGCAATTTTGGGAACAGCAAATAGCAATTAATCACCAAAAAGGCGACAGCATTGTAGATTTAGGAGCAGGCATAGGACAGTTTATCAATGACTGTGCAATCCGCTATCCCAGCTCGCAAGTTTATGGAATAGATGCCGCTGATTATATGGTGCAACATAGTTTAAATCTACCAAATAATGCCCAAATAATTGAAGATGATTTGCATAATCCAACTGCAAATATAAAAAACGGCAGTGTAAGCATGATAATGGCAAATATGGTAGTTCACGAACTTACTCAACCTATAAAAATGTTTAAGTCCGCACACAAATGGCTAAAAAAAGGTGGCAGACTATGTGTAATTGACCTAGTAAGACAACCACTAGAAGAATACCTAGAATACAAATATAAACAAACAAGTGTAGCTGATGAAAAAACCAGCGTAGCAGAGTTAGAGGACGCATTTGAACACTTTTTAGAACACAATCGCTACCATGCAGAAGATATTATATACATGCTAGAACAATGTGGGCTTAAGCTAATTGGTAAAGCAGAAAAAACAGGCAGATTTGTACGAATTGTAGTAGAAAAGTAAATTAATTATTTAATTGGATAAAGGGAGGGGGTAAAAGTGTGACCTTGGTCACAATTTTTGCGGTTAATTAGAGCCTCCTCAAAAAATAAAAACCAAGTAAAAACAAATAGATAAGCC
>CAZMHA010000064.1:0-9034 GCA_964565985.1 uncultured Piscirickettsiaceae bacterium
ATTATGAACCTTTTTTTTTTTTTTTGTGCCCGGATAAAAAAATAATTTTCTTTTTTTTTTTTTTTTTTTCCCCCCCCCCCCCCCGAAAAAAGGATGGAAAGATTATTTAGTAATATCTAGTCTCTAACTAATGTTTTTGCACTAATTAGATACTTTTTGCGTGACCAGAGTAATCCCCATCGGCTACCGCCAACTTGTCGCCATAGCATACTCGATCTAATTCCTGCTAGTAATAGAGCTCTTATTTTATTTGCTATTTTAGGGTTTTGTAAATGTCCATGAGCACCATTAACCATTATTCTTGGCCTTACCTTACTTATGTTTTCGCTATAAGACCTAGCAATTGTGGCGATAATATTTTCATGAAAATCTCCAAAATGGCTACGGTTATTCTTAGCAGACTCTACTACTCTAAATACTTTTTCTAGAACATATTCTTGGTTAGATACATTCTTTTCTAAAATCATTAAACCTAATACATATTTGGTAATTTCAATATTGCGTGCGTCAGCAGCTTGGTCAGAAGACATTTGAGAAATAAGTGTATTAGCACCTAGTTGGATGTTTTCTACGCTACCAAACACATCAAGAGTATCCGTAGGGTTTTCATTAAATAAAGAATTTATACTTGCATGAAAAGCGGTTTCATCTGTTTTACCACTAATAGCTAAATCATAAACCTGCTTTGCCACTTGGTATAAACCAATTAGGGCTATGGTCTTATCTTGTTGAGAATATTCTGTCATGTTTTAATACTATGGAATCGTTCCGTTATTATGCCACCGCCTAAACAATCATTGCCATCATAAAAGACAACAGATTGACCTGGGGCAATAGCCATTTGATTTTCGGCAAATTTTACAGTAATTTGCCCTTCGTTATCATCAATAATTGAACAAATTTGTTCTACTTGCCTGTAACGAATTTTGGCTTTTAACGGTATGCCAATTTCAGGAGCCTTTCCAGAGACCCAGTCTAAAGTGTTAGCGGTTAAAAACTGGTGGTTCAAAAGAGGATGAGATTTTCCCTGAACGGCTACTAACTGGTTGTTTTTTAAATCCTTATCAGCAGTAAACCAAGCCTCTGCCGATTCTCCATGACCGCCACCAATTCCTAAACCTTTGCGTTGTCCAAGCGTATGGTACATTAAGCCATCATGTTTACCAATTATAGTACCTTTGGTATCCACAATGTCACCTGGTTTAGCAGGAATAAATCTTTGTAAAAAATCTTTAAAGTTCTGTTCACCAATAAAACAAATGCCCGTGCTATCTTTTTTATTATAAGTAATTAAACCTGCATCTTCAGCTAGCTGTCGAACTAAAGGTTTTTCTAGTTCTCCAATAGGAAATAAAGATTTAGCCAGTTGGTGCTGTTGTAAAGTATAAAGAAAATAACTTTGGTCCTTATTATTATCCAAACCTTTCAATAGATGGAATTTACCATTAGTATCCTCGCTAATTCTTGCATAATGCCCCGTGGCGATATAATCAGCACCCAGGCTAATAGCATGGTTTAAAAAAGCTTTAAACTTGACCTCTTTATTGCACAATATATCAGGATTAGGAGTTCTGCCTGCTTCATACTCAGTAATAAAATGTTCAAAAACTCCTTCCCAATAATCCTTAGAAAAATTCTCAATATGCAAATGGATGTCTAGCTTATCGCAAATTGCTAAGGCATCTTTCATATCTTCCATAGCAGGGCAGTAATCCTGGGTATCGTCTTTTTCCCAGTTTTTCATAAATAAACCTTCCACATCATAACCCTGATTTTTAAGAATAAGAGCTGTAGTAGAAGAATCTACACCGCCAGACATGCCAACAATAACTTTGATTTTTTTATTATCAGGATTAAAGGTTAAAATTTTATGCATAGGTAAAGAGGTAGTAAAATATATTAAATAGATGTTAATTTTAACATATTGAAATGATAGAAAAGTAGCTTATAAATAAAGGATTTAGAGTTGCTTTTTATCTGTTTTTTAGTTGTTTAAGACTTTTGTAAAGTATTCCCCTGTATCTAAATTTCCTATTTTCCATTGCCCTACCTGAGTACGAATTAACCTTAAAGTAGGAAAACCAGCGGCGGCGGTCATCCTTCTTACTTGACGATTTTTGCCTTCGGTTATTTTTAGTTCTAGCCAACTGGTAGGGATGTTTTTCCTTGCTCTTATTGGCGGGTTTCTGTTCCATAGCCATTTTGGTGATATTACTTTCTTAGCTTTGGCTGGTTGTGTTATACCATCTTTTAATTTTATGCCATCTTGTAATTGTAGTATTGCTTGTTTAGATATTTCGCCTTCTACTTGTACTAGGTAGGTTTTTTCTAGTTTAAATTTAGGGTTGGAAATTTTGTTTTGTAGCTTGCCATCATCAGTAAGTATTAACAGGCCTTCAGAATCGTAATCTAGCCTACCAGCTGGGTAGAAGTGGGGTATGTCAATATATTCAGCAAGGGTAATGCGTTTTTTTGCCGAGCTCTCATCGCTAAACTGGCAAAGTACTTGAAAGGGTTTATTAAAAAGAATAACTTGACTCATGATTATTGGTTTCAATGTTAAAATACTATCCAATATTAACATTTCCACAGGTTTTTTTCATGTCTCAAAAAATTATTTATACCCTAACGGATGAAGCTCCTGCTTTAGCTACCTTCTCATTATTACCTATTGTGCAGGCATTTTCTAAAACAGCGGGAATAGATGTTGAAACGCGTGATATTTCATTAGCAGGAAGAATAATTGCAAACTTTTCTGATTATTTAACAAATGAACAAAAAAAAGTAGATGATTTAGTAGAACTAGGTGAGTTAGCAAAATTGCCTGATACTAATATTATTAAGTTACCTAATATAAGTGCATCTATACCACAGTTATTAGCGGCTATTAGCGAATTGCAATTACAGGGCTATGCCTTGCCTGATTATCCTATTGAACCACAAAATGACGAAGAAAAAACCATTAAAGAAACTTATGCAAAAGTATTGGGTAGTGCGGTAAACCCAGTATTACGCGAAGGAAATTCTGACCGTAGAGCTCCTACTGCGGTTAAAAATTATGCAAAAAAACACCCCCATAGCATGGGAGCTTGGAGTGTTGACTCTAAAACTACTGTGAAAAGTATGGATGAGGGAGATTTTTACTCTTCAGAAACCTCGATGACTTTAGAGCATTCAACTGATTATAAAACAGTCTTTTATAAATCAACTGGAGAGCAGGAAGAGTTAAAAGGTTATGCAAGTTTACAAGCTGGTGAAATCATAGATACCTCGGTCATGAAAAAAACTGCATTATTATCTTTTTTATCTGAAGCTATTGCCGAAGCTAAGGGGGGGGGGGTATTATTTTCATTACACCTTAAAGCAACTATGATGAAAGTTTCAGACCCCATTATTTTCGGGTTGGCAGTGGCGGTTTTCTTTGAGGATTTATTTACTAAACATGTGGATACTTTTAAAGAGTTAGGTATAAATGTTAATAATGGTTTTGGTGATATTGTTAGTAAAATAGAATCTTTACCAACGGCTAAAAGAGCAGATATTAAGGCAGATATTGAAGCCATTTTAAATGACCAACCTAGTTTAGCAATGGTTGATTCTGATAAGGGCATTACTAATTTACATGTACCGTCCGATGTGATAATTGATGCATCTATGCCTGCGATGATTCGTACATCTGGACAAATGTGGAATGCAGAGGGGAAACAGCAGGATACCATGGCAGTAATCCCTGATCGCTGTTATGCTGGGATTTATAAAGAAACTATTAACTTTTGTAAAACTCACGGAGCATTTGATCCAACAACAATGGGATCAGTGCCCAATGTTGGATTAATGGCACAAAAAGCTGAAGAATACGGCTCACATGATAAAACTTTCCAAATGACAGAATCAGGAACTGTAAAAGTCGTTAATGCTCAAGGAGAAACCCTACTTTCACAAGAAGTAGGTGAGGGCGATATATTTCGTATGTGCCAGACAAAAGATGCCCCAATTCAAGACTGGGTAAAATTGGCAGTAACTAGAGCAAAAGCAACAAACTATCCTACCGTATTCTGGTTAGACACTAACCGAGCACATGATAATCAAGTAATTAAAAAGGTAAATGAATACTTGCTAACTCATGATACTAAAGGCATTGAAATCCATATAATGTCACCAGAAGAGGCAACCAGGTTTACTCTTCGTCATATAACAGAAGGGCAAAACATTATTTCGGTTACGGGCAATGTGTTGCGTGATTATTTAACTGATTTATTCCCAATTATTGAACTAGGGACCTCTGCAAAAATGCTTTCGATAGTGCCGCTTATGAATGGAGGAGGGCTATTTGAAACTGGGGCAGGAGGCTCGGCACCAAAACATGTGCAACAGCTAGTTGCTGAAAATCATTTAAGATGGGATTCTTTAGGAGAGTTTTTGGCGATTGCCGTTTCCTACGAACACCTAGCTAACAAGTATGCTAATAAAAAGGCGCAAATATTGTCAAAAACTCTTGATAAAGCAACTGAAAAATTACTGGCTAATAACCAATCTCCTTCAAGAAACATGGGGGAGATAGATAATAAAACAAGCCATTTCTTTTTAACAATGCACTGGGCAGAAGCCTTAGCAAACCAGGCAGAAGATATAGAATTGCAAGAAAATTTTGTAGATGTATATGCAACATTGTCCGCCAAAAAAACAGCAATTGTGGCAGAGTTAAATGCTAACAGCGGGGCAAGTATTGATTTAGCGGGATACTTTTTTCCAAACACCAAAACGGCAATAGAAACTATGCGTCCAAGCCCTCTATTTAATAAGATAATTGCAAACATTTAAAAAACATTTATATAGGTTCTATAGGGTTTTGTTTTTTAATAGCTATTTTATTTTGGTGTATTTTTTACAACACAGATAGGGTAGCCTTTTTCGGCGATGTTTCCGCCCATTTTTAAGCAGGTATCGTTATATTCTCTTTCTTGCATTTTCATTCCGAAAATGAAAGTTAAGCCAATTAGCAGTACAGCAACTAAATTTTTTAACATTATTACTCCTTAAGCCTTTTTAAGAAAATCGGCTACTAGCACAATTTGCGTACCGTTTACCTTGCCTTCTATGTGTAAGTGGTTGTCTACTAGGTGGATGCTTCTAACTAGTGTGCCGCGTTTGGCGGTGAAGTTAGCTCCTTTTACAACTAGGTCTTTTATTAGCGTTACATCATCGCCTTCGTTTAGTTGTGCACCATTGTTGTCTTTGGTTATTTGGCTTGAATTGTCATCTTCGTGTATTCCTAAATCAGCCCATTTTTTTACATCTTCTTCTAGGTACATCATGTCTAGCAAATCTTGTGGCCAGCCTTTTGCTCGTAAGCTGTGTAATAGGCGGTAGGACATTACTTGTACTGCTGGAACCTGTGACCACATACAGTCATTTAGGCAACGCCAGTGGTTCTCGTCCATTTTTGTCTTATCGGCAATTTGTTCGTTGCAAGTTTTACAGGCAAGAATAAAATGGTCTGATGAGTTGTCTGACGGTGGTACTTCACATGAACCTAAATTGTCTGTGGATCCACATAGTTCACAAATACCGCCACTACGGGTAATTAGGTTATCTTTAATGCTCATTTAATTATTCTCTTAAATTTGGGTAATTTATTGTATTATGCATTTTTATAGACTGGCTAGTTTATAGTTTAAAAAATACTATTTTTTTGAAGATGTTGCTTTTAATTTTGTCTATTGGCATAATGATAGCTAGAAGACTTATAGCATTTTATGCTAGTTATTCAATGTTTACTTAAGCAATAGGTATATTTAATGGCAAATTTGCCTTTTGAAGATGATAGCGATACAGTATTAGAAACAGTTAAACCTAGGATTAAACCGCCAAGAAGATATCAGGTAGTTTTATTAAATGATGATTTTACTCCGATGGATTTTGTGATTGAGGTTTTAACTAGGTTTTTTACCATGGATATGGCAAGTGCAGAAGGTGTTATGATGTCAGTACATGAGCAAGGGCAAGGTGTTTGTGGTATTTATAGTAAAGAAGTGGCAGAGATGAAAGTTATGCAGGTAAATAGTTATTCACGGGACAATAAACACCCGTTACAGTGTCAAATGGAGGTAGTTTAGATGTTAAGTAAAGAATTGCAACTAACCTTAAGTAATGCCTTTAGCCTTGCTAATGAGTATGAGCATGAGTTCGTAACTCTAGAACATTTATTATTAGAACTACTTGCCTTACCTACGGTTGTTGAGGTTGTTGAGGCATGTGGAGTATCAATTAAGGCTATTGAAGCTGATATTGAAATTTATCTTGAAGGCGAGCATACAGTAACCAAAAAAGAAGAGCTTGTTCCTACCTTGGCTTTTCAACGAGTAATTGAGAGAGCAATTTATCTTGTACAATCAAATGGTTATAGCGAAGTAACAGGTTTGCATGCTTTGGCATCATTATATTCCGAACAAGACTCTCATGCGGTTTATCTGTTAGAAGAAATTGGGGTGCAACGAGTTGATGTTTTAAGTTATATTTCTCATGGTGTTATCGCACATCAACAAGAAGATTTTTTAAACCAATCGAATGCCAATGTTGGGCAAGAAAGTGAACAGCCAGTGGAGGAGAGTCCTCTAGAAAAATATAGCACTAACTTAAATGAGTCGGTTAAGCAGGGTTTAATTGATCCTATTATTGGTAGAGATTGGGAGCTGACTAGAAGCTTAGAAATATTGTCTAGACGCAGGAAAAACAATCCTTTGTTAGTTGGTGAACCAGGAGTAGGAAAAACCGCTGTTGCAGAAGGTATAGCTTATAAAATAATTAATAATGATATTCCTGAAATTTTAGAAAATGCAGTTGTGTATAGTTTAGATATGGGAGCATTACTGGCAGGTACTCGTTACCGTGGTGATTTTGAAAAACGCTTTAAAGCCTTATTAACAGCCTTAGAAGAAGAAGATAATGCTATTTTGTTTATTGATGAAATACATACGATTGTTGGGGCAGGTGCAGTACAAGGTGGGGCAATGGATGCTTCTAACTTAATGAAACCTGCATTATCTTCAGGTAAAGTTCGCTGTGTAGGTGCTACTACCTATGAAGAGTATCGTGGTATTTTTGAAAAAGACCGAGCTTTGGCAAGACGCTTTCAAAAAATAGATGTTAGTGAGCCAAGTAATCAAGAAACGGTAGCTATTTTAAAAGGTTTAAAATCAAAATTTGAAGAACATCATAGGGTTAAATATACCCTACCTGCTCTAAAACAGGCAGTAGATTTATCTGCTAGATATATTACCGATAGGTTCTTACCAGACAAGGCAATTGATGTAATTGATGAAGCTGGAGCAAAACAGGCACTTATGCCAAAAAACAAACGCCGTAAGCAAATTTCTGTAAATGAAATTCAGCAGATAGTAGCAAATATTGCTCGAATTCCTATTTCTCAAATAACTCAAAAAGAACGCGATAAACTTCTAAACTTAGAAGATAGTTTAAAACGCGTAGTATTTGGGCAAAATGAAGCCGTATCACAGGTTGTAGAAGCAATAAAACTGGCTCGTTCTGGCTTAAATGAAGATAATAAACCTACAGGTTCTTTTCTGTTTTCTGGGCCAACTGGGGTTGGTAAAACAGAACTAACTAAGCAATTAGCCAAACACCTTGGTGTAGAAATAACGCGTTTTGATATGTCAGAATATATGGAGTCCCATTCGGTAGCCAGATTAATCGGAGCACCTCCTGGTTATGTGGGGTTTGATCAGGGAGGACTACTTACAGAAGCAGTAAATAAACACCCTTATTCTGTAGTATTACTTGATGAAATAGAAAAAGCTCACCCTGATGTATTTAACCTGTTGTTACAAGTAATGGACAACGGAACCTTAACCGATAATAACGGACGAAAAGCAGATTTTAGAAATATTATCTTGATAATGACCTCTAATGTTGGAGCAAGCCAGGCAGCTAGAAGCAATATGGGCTTTATGCACCAAGACCATGCTTTAGATGTAAACGGTGAACTTAAAAAAGTATTCACCCCTGAATTTAGAAATAGACTAGATGCAGTAGTGCAGTTTGAAAGACTTTCTCAAGATATTATGCACTCGGTAGTTAATAAGTTCATCTTTGCACTAGAAGCAAATTTAGCAGAGAAAAAAGTACAAATAAAACTTACGCCTGCCGCTCATGATTGGTTGGCAGCTAAGGGCTATGACCCATTGATGGGTGCAAGACCTATGGCAAGATTAATTCAAAATGAAATAAAAAAACCTCTTGCCAACAAATTGTTATTCAGCGATTTACAAGATGGTGGCAAAGTTGTGGTTGATTTAGTTAAAAACAAAATTCAACTAAAAGTTGAAGAAGAGGAAGTTGTTTCTTAAATGTTGACGAGAAATATAACAGGAGCTATATTTTTAGTTATTGCCTACCTTTTGCTTATCCCAGGAATAATCTTGCCAGTTATTCATGTAACTACAGTTTTAGATAAAGCCGTATTAAGTGAAATGGGCAAAGCATCATTTATGGAAAGCCAAGAAATACCGCCCTTTATGATGCAGATAGTTGCAGGTTTTCTTGATCAAATACAAATGACAGGAACAGAGATAGTACAAAAAACTAGTAATAGCATACTAGGAACCGTAGAAACTCTCTGGATAGATGGAAACCTAGTCGTCGCTATATTAATAGTAACTTTTAGTGTGGTCATTCCTGTATTTAAAGGTTCTTTGCTAGTTATTGCATCTGTAATAGCAAAGAACAACCAAAATAGTAAAATTACAAAAGTAGCAAATTCACTAAGTAAATGGTCAATGGCAGATGTATTTGTAATGGCGCTAGTAATTAGCTTTTTAGGAGCAAATGCAACCACTTCAGTATCAGAATTAATCCAAACAAATGCAGAATTTGGTAAAGGATTTTACTTCTTTTTGGGATACTGTGTATTCTCTATCGCATCCGCACAATTAATCCGCACACGATAAAACAATATATTAGAGGGGGGGGGTAAATTTACTTACCGCGGTAAGTAATGCGACCTTTTGTTAAGTCG
>CAZMHA010000065.1:0-8968 GCA_964565985.1 uncultured Piscirickettsiaceae bacterium
TTAGTTTTTACTTTCTTTTTTGTACTAGCTTTTACTTTCGCTACTTCTTTAAGATTAGTTTGTTTTGCTTCTTCTTGAGCTATCGGCAAAGTTACTGTTTTTCCTATGCTACTAAACCTATCGTCCGTTTCTTTATAACGATTATTTTGCTTAGTTTCCATTAGGTTTATTTTGTGCTGTAAGCGATCCATTTTGTCGTACAACTGCTGAATTTCTGACTGTTGCTCGCCTAACTTTCTAGTAAGTTTGATAAGTACAGGGTTATCAGTAATTCTTTCAAGCCTTTTTACTCTTTCTTCAAGCTCTTCTTCGCTTGCACTTACACTTGTAAAAAACAAGCTGCTTAAAAGCATAATTACAAAGACCGACAAACCAGTAATTTTGTTTTTTTTATTCATCATTTTTCTCACTTTATTATAATTTCAACGCGTCTATTTTCAGCCCACGCTTTTTCATTAGGTTCATCTACTACAGGCATTTCTTCGCCAAGAGTTATAACCTCTATTCTAATCTCTTTAACTCCATATAACATGAATGACTCTTTAACAGCTTTAGCTCTTCTTTCTCCTAAAGCTAAGTTATATTCAGGAGACGCCCTTTCATCGGTGTGTCCAACTAGGGTTATTTTTTCATCTTGGTTATCAACTAAAATACGCGAGTAGTGTTTGATAGTTCTTAAGGAATGTTCATCAACTTCTGACTGATCATATTCAAAATAAACAATAGGAACAAAAGCTTTTCCTAGGGCAGAAGGACCAACATTTCTTAAGCCATCTTGATAATCTCCAACACTTCCGCTACCAATTTTTTCAGTTTGATTAGCTCCAATAATTTCTACGCCGTTTTCATCATAGAGAACCTCTGAACTTCCATCAGTAGCATAGCTACCATTGCGGTCAGAACCTTTTTTAGGGTTTCCTCCACAAGCTGTTAAAGATAGTGCAAGCAGGGTTAGGATAATCGGTAATATTTTTTTCATAACTTTAATCTCTTTGTATTATTTAATCTATAAAAGGTCCCCAAGATGGTGAACGAACTTCACCACCTTGGACGCTTAAAACTTGTGTCATGCTGTTATCTATTGCAACTACTGCTAATCTTGCTTCACCTTTATGATTCATTGCATATAAAATCATTTCTCCATTAGGGGAAAATGAAGGGGATTCATCTAAGTAAGTGTCTGTAATTATATTAAATTCTTTGGTGTATAAATCTAATATAGCAATATTAAATCCTTGATTTGAATGAACCATCGCAACAAAACGACCGTCAGGAGATACCGCAGGGTTAGAATTGTACCGACCTTCGAAAGATACTCTTCTTATTTCTCCTGTGTCTAAAAATACTTGAAAAATTTGTGGGCGACCACGACGGTCAGAATTAAAAAACAATGACTGTCCGTTTGGTGACCAAACTGCTTCCGTTTCAATTGCATAGTTACGAGTTAGTCGGCGTAACTTCTTGGTTTTTAAGGTCATCAAATAAATATCTGCTGAACCATTTTTAGAAAGGGTCATTACCATTTTCTTGCCATCTTTAGACCAAGATGGTGCTCCATTTATGCCTTTATAGCTAGCTATAATTTTTCTGTTAGAGCCGTCTAGGTGTTGTATTACAATTTCTGAATGTCCATTTTCAAAGGTTACATAGGCTAACTTTTTGCCATCTGGTGACCAGCTAGGAGACATGATCGGACGGCTAGATTTTAGAATTGGCTGGGCATTAAAACCATCTGAATCAGCTACCTCTAAGGTGTATTTCCTTTTTCCTCTAACTTTTTTTATTGTTACATAAGCAATTTTAGTATTGAAGGACCCACGAATTCCAATAAGTTCTTTATAAATTTCATCACTCATCTTATGTGCTACTTGACGAATATTTTTTTCTGCAATATCTTTCCAACGCATGCCAAAAACTTCTTTTTTACGAAGTAAATCTATAAAGCGCATTTCAATATCAAATGAACCTTTTCCATTAGCAACGACCTTGCCTATTAGCATATTATCAACATCCATTACCCGCCAGTCTAGAAAGTTAATTTCATCGATTGAGTTAGGTAGTAGTGCAGGTAGTTCTTTTACAGGTAAGGCTTTTAGCTTGCCACTACGGTATAAATCTGCGGCAATTACTTCTGCTATATTTGTTTTGGGACTTGCCCCTCCTGAAATTGTTAACGGCAATATTGCGACAGGCAGGGCATCGTCTGTACTACTGTTTATTTCTATGGTTAAGTCAGCCGTAGCTGGTTGATACCAAAGAGATAATAGTAGAAGTAGCGTAAAACTGTTATTTTTTATACTTTTTTTCATAATTTTTAGTGCAACCTTTGTAAGGAGTAATTTATGGTTTAAAAATAAAATCAATTTTTCGTTCAAATAATTCTTTTACCGGTGGCTTTGGTAAAGGTTCTGAACGATAAACAGCTTTTTCTGCATTTTTTTTGAAAATCTTTGTCGCATATTTATTGCAATCATGTAACTTAACACTGCTTACATTACCATTTGGAGTTTGCGTGATAGATATTATACATTCTGCTTTGTCTGATATTCTAGATTTAGTTTTCCAGTTTAATTTTACTGCTGAGGCGATGTTAGAAATATATACTTCTTTTAGATTTTGCATTTCTTTTTTCTTTGCCGTTTTTCTTTGTTTAGCTTCTGCCTCTGCTAGATCTTTTTGAAGAATGGCCTCCTCTTCTTCTTGTTCTTTTAATAAACGAGCCTGTAGAGCTTCCGCTTCTACTTTTTCTTTTTCTGCTCTACTATTTTTCACTTCTAAGGCAAATTTCTTTGCTTTAGTTTCTTCTTGTTTACGCTTTTTCTCTGCTTCTTTATGTTTTTTCTGTGCTAATTTTGTAGCTTTTGCTGCTTTTTTTGCTTTTGCCTTTTCATTAGCTAATTTATTTTGCTCTATTTTTTTCTTTTTCTTTAAGTAGGCTAAACGATTCTTCTCTTTTTCGGTTTGTTTAGCTAGCTTTTGCCTTTGTTTTAGCTTATCTTGGTCTTCTTTTTTAATCCTTGCTAGTTGTTTTTGTATTTGTTTACTGTCAACTGCAAAGGTTTTCATCTTAGGTATACTTTTAACTTCTTTACCATCTTCAGATAGAGTAACTAAATTAACCTTCATTACTTTCTGTTTTGTATCAGGTGTAGATGACATTAGTAATACAAACAATATAAAGTGTATTACTAATGATGCATAAAAGGCTTTAGGGTGGCGTTTAATAAATGCTTTCATTGTTAATGACCTGACTCTGGGGAGGTAACTAATGATACCTTCTCTACACCATTGGCTTTTAATAGCGTAAATATGTACATCACATTTTCATAGTCAGTAAAACGATCTCCTTGTATGTAAAAATCTTGATCTGGATGCAGTTGTGACCTAGCAACAATTGCAGCTACGATACCACTAAGTTCTTCTTTTTTAACAAAATCTCCATTACTTTCTGAGGTTTTATAATAGCCTTTTTTATTTACTGTAATTACAAATGGGGAAAGTGTTTCTTGTGATGTTTTTTTGCTATCTATTGCTGGCGAACTAGGTAGTTCAACCGTTACGGCTTGTTGCACAATCGGTGCTGTTATCATAAAAATGATTAGCAGGATTAGCGTAACATCAATGTATGGAACTACATTAATCTCTGACAAGAGCTGCTTTTTTTTATTTGTTCTAAAGCTACTTTGCATGGTTTAGGCAAGCTCGTTAAAGGAGTTTTTTTCAATTAGGTGTGCTTGTCTTTGAATAACTGTCAAAAAACCTTCCGCAAAGTTTTCGTATTGAGTAACAACTTTATCTGCCTTAACCGATAAACGATTAAAGGCTATGGTGGCAGGAATAGCTGCAAACAAGCCTATTGCAGTTGCTATAAGTGCTTCTGATATACCAGGAGCAACTGTTGATAGGGTTGCGTTTTGCACTTCTCCTAAAGATGAAAATGCGTGCATTACTCCCCAAACTGTACCAAACAAACCTATATATGGTGCGGATGATCCAACTGTTGCGAGCATAGGAATTCTATCTTCTAATTTTTCTACTTCTTTTGAAAATGCTACTTTCATAGCCCTTTGTGTTCCGGTAACTAGATCACTTGCTTCATCTACGCCCTGTCCTTTTAATCGCATAAACTCTTTAAAGCCAGTTTCAAATATTGCAGCATTACCTCTTTCTTTAATTACTCTACTAGAAACATTATTAAAAAAACTGGTTAGTTCAGTAGCCTTCCAAAAAGAATCATCAAAATCTTGCGCTACTTTTTTAGCCATATTAATTTCTGATGTTTTTGCAATAGCTACCGCCCAAGAAGCAATGGACATGAATAGTAATAACAGCATAACTGCTTGCACTACTGGGCTTGCGTCTAAAATAAGTTCATCTATTTGCATTATTTTTCCTTTTTGTTCATTCTGTTATCTTAGGTGGTTCAAAACCTAGGTGCCTATATGCTTGTTGTGTTGCTATGCGTCCTCTTGGTGTTCTTACTAAAAAACCCTGTTGCACTAAAAATGGTTCTATAACATCTTCTATT
The DNA here is from genome assembly GCA_964565985.1 of uncultured Piscirickettsiaceae bacterium. Classification (GTDB taxonomy): domain Bacteria; phylum Pseudomonadota; class Gammaproteobacteria; order Thiomicrospirales; family Thiomicrospiraceae; genus Hydrogenovibrio. The sequence continues at coordinate 4,529 of CAZMHA010000065.1, forward strand.
GTACCCCTCTCTTCTGCTAGTGCAGTTGAAATTGAATCTATACCAACGGGACGACCTTCAAACTTGTCTATTAGCATCTCTAATAAACGCCTGTCCATCTTATCTAAACCTAGTGGGTCAACTTCCAACAAATCTAAAGCTAGGCTGGATATTTGAGCTGTAACTATACCATTACCTTTCACTTGTGCATAGTCTCTTACGCGTTTTAATAATCGATTAGCTATCCTTGGTGTTCCACGAGAACGATTGGCGATTTCTTTTGCTCCACCCTCTTCACAATCTACCGCAAGAATATTGGCTGAACGAGAAACTATTTGTGTTAATTCTGTTACTGAATAAAACTCTAATCTTTGTACTATTCCAAACCTATCGCGCAATGGTGAGGTTAATAAACCAGCTCTAGTTGTCGCCCCAACTAGAGTAAAGGGTGGCAAATCTATTTTTACGCTTTGTGCTGCTGGTCCATCACCAATTATAATGTCTATTTGAAAGTCTTCCATTGCTGGGTATAAAACTTCTTCTACCACGGGGCTAAGTCGATGGATTTCATCTATGAAAAGTACATCATGAGGCTCTAACCTAGTAAGAATTGCGGCCAAATCGCCAGGTTTTTCGATAACTGGACCAGAGGTTTGACGCAGAGTAACACCCATTTCTTGGGCTATTATATTTGCTAGGGTGGTTTTTCCTAGACCAGGAGGTCCGTATAGTAAGACATGATCAAGATGCTCTTGACGCATTTGAGCTGCATCAATAGATAGTTGCAACTGTTCTCTAACTGCTTTTTGTCCAATATAGTCAGCGATAACCTGTGGTCGCACAGTTGGTGAAGAGTGCATGTCTTCATCTATTGTCTGCGCACCAATTATTCTGTCTGTTTCAATCATTAGATGATTATACCTTTTGTAAGGCTTGTTTTATAATTTCTTCAAGAGAAAGATTTCTGTCGGTATTTTGCAACATTTGTTCAACTTGTGAGGGCTTGTACCCTAGTGAAATTAATGCTTTTTGTGCTAGTGCATTTGCTTGTTGGGGAACTGATTTGGCTCTTGAATGGGGGGGGGGTAAATTATGCTCTTCTGACCAGTTTTTTAGCTTATCACGCATTTCAATAACTAGCCGTTCTGCTGTTTTTTTACCTACCCCTGGTATTTTTGTAATTGCAATAACATCCGCAACTTCAACAAAACCTACAAATTGGGCAACTGACATGGCCGATAAAATGGCAATGCCCATTTTGGCACCAATACCATTTACTTTAATCAATTCTTTAAAAAGGTCTTTTTCAAGTTCGGTAAAAAAACCAAACAATAGTGAGGCATCTTCTCTAACTACCATATGGGTTAGGATAGTAACCTCTTCACCAACCCCGCCTAATGCATAAAAAGTGGACATGGGTGCTTCAACATTATAGCCAACCCCTTGAACATTTAACTGTAATAAAGGGGGTTGTTTACTATGGATTTTACCAATTAAAAAGCCAATCATTTAAATGTTTATCCTGTGAATAACTTTAGCGTAAATTAAGCACATCTTGCATATCAAACAAGCCTGTCTGTTTGTTTTTAAGCCAGCTACATGAACGAGCAGCTCCCTTGGCAAAAGTCATTCTACTTGATGCTTTATGAGTTATTTCTACCCTTTCACCTTCAGTGGCAAATAATACGGTATGATCACCTACTACATCGCCAGATCTTATTGTTGAAAAGCCAATGGTTTCAGGATCTCTAGTTCCAGTAATTCCTTCTCTTCCGTATACTGCGCAATCTTTTAAATCTCTACCTATAGTTTCTGCGACTACTTCTCCCATTCGCAATGCGGTACCTGATGGTGCATCTACTTTATGGCGATGGTGTGCTTCTATTATTTCAATATCATAGTCATCATTTAAAACTTCTGCAGCTTGTTTTAGTAGCTTTAAACAGAGATTAACTCCGACACTATAATTAGCTGCAAAAATTATAGCTATTTTTTGCGCCGCTTGGTCTATTTTGGATAGTCCAGCTTCATCAAAGCCTGTTGTTCCTATAATTATTTTTTTATTATTTTTCGTACAAATTTCTAGATTATTTATTGTAGTTTCTGGAGTGGTAAAGTCAATTAGAACATCAAAATCATCAACCACCGCAGTTAGGTTAGCAACTATTTTTACGCCTATCTTACCTATGCCAGCAAGCTCTCCTGCATCTGCACCAATTAATGAACTGTCTGGTCGCTCTACTGCCGCACTTACAACAAGACCTTCTGTTTTATCTACGGCATCAATAAGGGTTTTGCCCATTCGACCTGATGCACCAATAATAGCTACTCTCATAGTGTTTATTTCCAAGGGTTATTTTTATCGTTTTCATCATTTGTAAAAAATGACTTTACGCTATCAAAAAAACCAGATTCTTTTGGGCTGTGTTGCTTGTGATGTTTACCTGTTAGGCTATCACGAAACTTTGCTAAAAGCTCTTTTTGTTCTTTGGTTAATTTTATTGGCGTTTCAATTTGTACCTGAACAATCATATCACCAACACGAGAAGAGCGAACAGATTTAACACCTTTTCCTGACATTTTAAACCTTTGTCCAGACTGTGTTCCTGCTGGTATTTTTAAGACAGATTTTCCATTTAGAGTAGGTACATCAATTGTTCCACCTAGGGCGGCAATTGGGAAAGACAAAGGTAGTTCACAGTATAGAGTATTATCATCTCTTTTAAAAATTTGATGCTCTTTTACGCGAATCATCACGAATAAATCACCGTGCGGGGCTCCTACTTCTCCTGCTTCTCCCTCTCCCTGAACTCTAATTCTGTCTCCATTATCAACCCCTGCTGGAATTTTAACAGATAGAGTTTTATTACTATGTTTATAACCTTCACCACGACATGGTTTACAAGGAGATTTGATAATTTTTCCACTACCATGGCAAGTAGGACAGGTGCGAGCAACAGCAAAAAATCCTTGTTGAATCCTAACCTGTCCGGAACCTTGACAGGTATGACAGGTTTCGGCACTAGATCCTTCCTCTGCTCCTGAACCTTCACAAACATCACAAACTTCTTTTATCGGTATACGAAGATCTAAGGTTTTACCTGCTACGGCATCTTCTAGTGTAAGAGTTACTTCATATTGTAAATCTTGACCTGGTTGTGGGCCACGATGGCGACCGCCCCCGCCAAATATATCACCAAATATATCACCAAAATCAGAGAAACCACCCCCACCGAAACCACCTTGCCCAGCAGAAGAATCTACTCCAGCATGACCAAATTGATCATAGGCTTGGCGTTTTTGGGCATCTGATAATATTTCATAAGCTTCTGCGGCTTCTTTAAACTTATCTTCTGCACCTTTGTCATCAGGATTTCTGTCTGGATGAAAACGCATCGCCATCTTACGATAGGATTTTTTTATTTCTTGGTCTGATGAGGTTTTAGTTATTTCTAAAACTTCGTAATAACATCTTTTCGACATAGTTCTCTATTTCTATTTAAATTAGTCTTTTCCCGTCCATATCCTTTTCGGGGGGGGGGGGAAAAAAGCAAAAAATTCTTGCCGTAATTTCACGACAAGAATTAGTTAAAACATATTAATCTTAAATTTTAAATTTAAGCTTTTTTATCTTCTTTTTCTGCATCTTCACTCACTTCTTCAAACTCTGCATCAACAACATCATCATCAGCTTGTGCGGAGCTTTGTGTATCAGCAGAGCCTTCTTCTGGTTGTGCATAAGCTTTTTCTGCTAGCTTTTGGCTTGCTGTTGCTAAAGCTTGTGATTTTTCATCAATCGCAGTTTTATCATCACCTTTTATGGCTTCTTCTAAATCTGTAATAGCTTTTTCAATGGTTTCTTTTTCACCAGCATCAACCGCATCTCCCTGCTCATCAAGTAACTTTTTAGTTCCGTGAATCATGGCATCAGCTTGGTTACGAACTTCAATAAGTTCTTTCATTTTTGCATCTTCTTCGGCATGAGCTTCTGCATCTTTTACCATTGCTTCTACTTCTTCATCAGAAAGTCCAGATGATGATTTAATGGTAATATGCTGTTCTTTATTAGTTGCTTTGTCTTTGGCTGTTACTGTCAAAATACCATTAGCATCTATATCAAAAGAAACTTCTATTTGTGGCGTGCCACGAGGTGCTGGCGGAATTTCATCTAGGTTAAACTGCCCTAGTGATTTATTTCCTGCGGCCATTTCTCGCTCACCCTGTGCTACATGAATTGTTACTGCGGCTTGGTTATCTTCAGCGGTTGAGAAGGTTTGTGATTTTTTAGTTGGGATAGTGGTATTTTTCTCTATCAACTTAGTCATCACTCCACCCATTGTCTCAATTCCTAAAGATAATGGCGTTACATCAAGTAGTAGTACATCATTTACATCACCAGATAATACACCACCTTGAATAGCGGCTCCCATTGCAACTGCTTCATCAGGGTTTACATCTTTA
>CAZMHA010000066.1:0-8932 GCA_964565985.1 uncultured Piscirickettsiaceae bacterium
TCTACTACTCTCATCATATTGCAGGTGTAACCGTATTCATTGTCATACCAAGCAACCACTTTAACAAAAGTTGAATCTAAAGCAATCCCTGCTTTTGCATCAAAAATAGATGGGTGAGAGTCACCACGGAAATCAGTTGAAACATTTGCTTCATCTGTATAACCAAGTACACCAGCCATTTCGCCTTCTGATGCTTTTTTCATTGCCGCACAAATTTCGTCATAAGACGCTTCTTTCTCTAGCTCAACGGTTAAATCAACCACTGAAACATCAGAAGTAGGAACACGGAAAGCCATTCCAGTTAATTTACCATTTAATACAGGAATTACTTTACCTAAAGCTTTTGCCGCACCCGTTGAAGATGGAATGATATTTTCTAAGATACCACGCCCACCACGCCAATCTTTTAAAGATGGACTATCAACTGTTTTTTGGGTTGCCGTTGCCGCATGAACAGTCGTCATTAGACCACGCTTAATACCAAAATTATCATTAAGTACTTTTGCAACTGGAGCTAGACCATTTGTGGTACAAGATGCGGCAGAAACAATCGCTTCACCGTTATATTCGTTATGGTTAACACCGTAAACAAACATTGGCGTGTGATCTTTAGAAGGTGCAGATTGAACAACTTTTTTAGCACCTGCTTTGATATGTGCTTGACATGAATCTTCTGTTAAGAAGAAACCTGTACATTCGATAATTAAATCAGCACCCACATCAGACCAAGCTAGGTCTTCAGGATTACGTTCTGCTGTAATACGGATAGTTTTACCGTTTACAATTAGGTTTCCGTCTACAACATCAACTGTTCCATCAAAACGACCGTGAACAGAGTCAAATTTTAGCATGTATGCTAAATATTCAGGGTCAAGCAAGTCGTTAATTGCGACCACTTCTATGTTTTTAAAATCTTTTGCCGCTGCACGGAAAGCCATACGACCGATACGGCCAAAACCATTAATACCAACTTTTATAGTCATTTATATACTCCTCGAGAAATAATTTTAAAAGATTACATCTCTTTTTTATTTGAAATTTTTATTAATTATTTGTTACTTGCCAAGCACTTTGTTAGCAGTTGCTACAACATTCTCAACGGTAAAGCCAAATTCTTTAAACAACTCTCCCGCAGGTGCTGACTCGCCAAAAGTAGTCATACAAACCGCACCACCATCAAGACCGATATATTTGTCCCAAGACTGTTGTACGCCTGCTTCAATCGCAACACGTTTAACGCCAGGAATTAATACAGAATCTTTGTATGCTTGATCTTGCGTGTCATATGCACAAGATGAAGGCATAGAAACAACACGTACATTTGCATCCATTGCTTCTGCTGAGTCAACTGCCAATCCGACTTCCGAGCCACAAGAAATAAAGATAATATCAGGTGTACCTGCACAATCCTTAAGTACATAACCACCTTTTTCGATGTTAGCAACTTGTTCTGCTGTTCTTTCCATCGGTGTTAGGTTTTGACGAGAGAATACTAATGCAGTAGGCGCGTTGCCACGTAACATTGCTACTTTCCAAGAAACTGCAGACTCGATTGCATCACAACCACGCCATGTTTGGAAATTAGGGATAACACGCATTGTTGCTAACTGCTCAACAGGTTGGTGAGTTGGACCATCTTCACCAAGACCGATTGAATCATGTGTATAAACGTAGATAGTACCGATTTTCATTAGTGCAGACATACGAAGTGCATTACGCATAAACTCCATAAACATAAAGAATGTTGCACCGTAAACTTTGAAACCACCATGAAGAACCATTCCGTTCATCATATGAGCCATACCAAATTCACGAACACCCCAAGACAGGTAGTTACCATTTGCATTTTTAGGCGTTACTTTTACTGTTCCAGACCAGTTGGTTAAGTTAGATCCAGTTAAATCCGCTGAACCACCAAACATTTCTGGTAGCAGTGGACCCATTGCTTCAATTGCATTTTGCGACGCTTTACGCGAAGCTATATTTGGCATTTCCGCCTGTGTTTTTGCAATAAACTTATCCATATCTGCTTCAAAATTAGCTGGCAAGTCACCAGAAATTCTTCTTTCATATTCTTTAGCTTCTTTAGGGAAATCTTTTGCGTATGCTGCAAACCTATCATTCCAAGACGCTTCATCTTTAGCTCCCTGTTCTTTATGATCCCAACCAGCATAAATATCTTCTGGAATAACAAAAGGCTCTGCTGTCCAGCCAAGTTCTTTACGAGCTAGTGCGATTTCTTCATCACCTAATGGAGCTCCGTGACAATCATGCGTACCACAAAGGTTTGGTGAACCAAAACCGATAATTGTTTTTGTACAAATCAAAGTAGGCTTGTCAGTTACTGCCTTAGCTTCTTCAATTGCTTTGTTGATTGCATCGGCATCATGACCGTCAACATTTGGAATAACATGCCAGTCATAAGATACAAAACGGCCAGGAACACCTTTTTCCATCCAGTCGCCTATATGTCCGTCGATTGAGATATCATTATCATCCCAAAAAGCGATTAGCTTACCAAGACCAAGCGTACCAGCCATTGCTGCTGACTCATGAGATAAACCTTCCATTAAACAACCGTCACCCATAAACACATAGGTGTTATGGTCAACAATGTCATGACCTGGCTTATTGAACTGTGCCGCTAAGGTTCTTTCTGCAATTGCCATACCTACCGCATTAGTAAGACCTTGACCAAGAGGACCTGTTGTTGTTTCAATACCTTCGGCATAACCGTACTCTGGGTGACCTGCTGTTTTAGCATGTAATTGACGGAACTGTTTAATATCTTCCATACTTAACTCAAAACCTGTTAAATGTAACAAAGAATACATCAGCATAGAACCATGACCATTAGACAAAATAAAACGATCACGATCAGACCACTTTGAATTAGTCGGGTTAAATTTCAGGTGACCATTCCACAATACTTCGGCAATATCTGCCATCCCCATTGGGGCGCCTGGGTGACCAGACTTGGCTTTTTGAACGGCGTCCATACTTAGCACACGAATAGCATTTGCAAGTTCTCTACGAGTTGACATTGGCAACTTTCCTCAGTTTTAAAAAATAGATTTTTTGTGCAGTGCTTGTCTTTTTATTCTATTTACAATTTAACACATGCATAAAATTTGGAGGCGTATTGTTACTTAATTTAACTAAAATTTCAAGCTTTTTCTGCTTTCATGGTTAACCAAAATACCCCGTTAGGATTTTACCCATTTCTCTTCATAAACAGATAAAAAGCTAGGAATAACTAGCAAAATAAGTAGCGTTGAGAACAGTAAACCAAAGGCAATAGAGGTTGCCATAGGAATAAGAAACTGTGCTTGTAGTGAAGTTTCAAATAGTAAAGGAGTCAACCCTGCAATAGTGGTTAAAGAAGTAAGCATAACCGCCCTAAGCCTTTGTACGGACGCTTCTTCTAAGGCTTTATTAGTCGCCATACCTTCTGCTTTTAGCCGTTTATAAAAACTTACTAAAATAATAGTGTCATTAACCACTATCCCAGATAAACCAAAGAAACCAAAAATAGATAATAGAGTTAAATCTAGCCCCATCCACCAGTGCCCCAAAACAGCTCCAATCAAGCCAAAAGGTATTGATGCCATAACAATTAACGGCCACCCATAAGAGGCAAACACCCAAGCTAAAATAATGTAAATGCCTGCTAGACCAATAATTAAACCAATCTTCATGTCTTCAAAAGTATTTGCTTGGTTTGCACTTTGCCCCTCAAAAGAATAACTTATTCCGTACTTGTTTTCTAAAACAGGCATTACCGTTTTTTCTAATTTATTTAGGATAATATTAGGATTATTAAGTACTTTATCAACATCTGCAGTAACCGATATAGAAAGGCGACCATCAAAATGACGAATTGAATCAAAGCCTTGTTTAACCGTCCAACTTACCACTGTATTCAAAGGAACTCTTTCTCCTTTGTTGGTTACTAACTGCAGTCGTTCAATAATGGACAGGGTAGATTGTTCCTCTTCTAACAGTTGAATTCTCACCTCAATTTCTTCATAGTCATCATTAAAAAACTGTACTCTATTACTGGCAAAAGCATTCCGTAATTGCTTAGCCACAGAAGCATAAGAAAAACCAAGTGCATAGCCCTCTGTAGTAAGTTCATACACTAGCTGTTCTCGTCCATAGGGTAAGTCATCTTCAATTGCAGAGACGCCTTTAACTGAAATTAATGCCTGCTGTAATTCTAAGGATGCCTTTTTTAGTTTTTCGGTAGATACTCCCCACATACGGATATCTACATCACTACCAGGAGGGCCTGCAACAGGAGCTTTAATTGCTAAAACATCTAATCCAGCAGCGGTTCCAGCTTTTTGTTGCCACATTCTAATAAATTCAGAATTAGTTGTTTTTCGATGGTCTGGTTCTGTTAATTCTATAGTTATCCCACCATACCCAGCTCCAGAACGCATTCCTGAAGAATTATATCTAACCACAGAGGTTTCTAAAATTCCTGGCTCTAGTTCCTGCTCTGTTTCTAACAGAGCTTTATGTAATTTATCAATATAGGCTTGTGAAACCTTTTCAGGAGTACCAGCAACAAACTTAACATCTGCATTTAATATAGTGGAGTCAGGTGATGGAAAAAATACAAAACCTACCCTACCATTTACTATTAAAGCAATCACAAAAACAAACATTGCTAAAGCTGACATAACAGTTATAGTGCGATTTCTTAAAGCTAGCTTAATCAGCCTGCGAAACTGATGGTTTCTAAAGTAATCTATAGCATGGTCAATCTTGTAGCGAATACTATCTTTTTTTACTTGTTTAACACCAGAAAAAGCATGGTTTAAATGACCCGGCAATACCGCAAAACTTTCAAAGAGCGAGGCTAAAATAACCGCAACCATCACCATAGGAATAGCAAACAACATCTTTCCTATTTCTTCACCTATCATCATTAAGGGCACAAATGCGGCAATAGTAGTAAGTGAAGATGCGCTAACTAAGGCAAACATTCGGTTTGCACCCCCAATTGATGCCCGTTCGGCTGACTCGCCCATTTCATAGTGTGCAAGAGCATCTTCTCCAACCACAATTGCATCATCAACCACTATCCCTAATGCCATAATTAATGCAAACATGGTAATCATATTAATACTGCCACCAAATAAATATAAAATCATTAGGGTTGCAGAAAATGAAGCGGGGATACCAACAGCTACCCAAAAAGCTACTCGACCATTCATGAATATAAACAAAATAATTACAACTAGCAACAACCCTCCCAAACCATTGTTTACTAAGAGCTTAATTCTACCGGATATTAAAGACCACACTTCATCATAGACCTTTAAAGATATACCAGTGGGTAGGTCTTGCTTTGTTTTTTCTAACCATTTATGCAAAATATCTGCTGACTTAATAGTGTCTCCAGTTTCAGAGCGTTGCAATACCATTTCAATTGCAGGCTTGCCATCAACCAGAATAAAAGGGGCATAACTTTTGGGTTTAAGATTTATTTGTGCTATATCGCCTAAAAAAACTTTTTCATTCTCACTTACTACCACAGGTATTTTTGAATAGTCGGTTACTGTTTTTGCCTGCTGTGTTGCTCTAACATCTCTAACACCGCCATCATCGCCAATAGAACCTGCTGGCAAATCTTTACTCATATTTCTTATTTGTTCGGTAATATCACCTAGGGTTAGTTCATATATTTCAAGCATATGCTGTGGTAGTTGTATAGACATCTCTTTATCTGGCAAACCATTAAAAGATATTTTATCGACACCGGCATCTAGCAACTCTATTTCATAGCGATTTGCTAAGGAGCGAAGTTCTTTTAAATCTCCTCCTTCAGAAATGATTAACAGTCTTGCAACTCCCTCATAAAAAACTGCACGGGTAATATTTGGCTTTTCTGAATCTTCTGGCAGGCTTCGTAGATGCTCCACTTTTTGGCGAACAAGATCGGTCGCCTCAACCATATTTGTACCTTCTTCAAACTTAATACCTATTGCGGTGGCACCATTTTCTGCATTAGAAGTAATTTCAATGACTTTATCAAGATTGCGTAAAGCTCGCTCAATTGGGGTAGTAATAGAAGTTTCCACATCTTGAGCATTTGCTCCAGGCCAAGTTACTTGCACCCGCACATAACTAATATTTAAGCTAGGGAAAAACTGTACATTAATTTTCATCAAGGCAATATACCCCAACAACAACATCACAATCATCAATAAGTTTGGGGCAACCTTATGCCTTGCTAAAGTGCTAATTAACCCTGATGATACGCCATTACTGTTCGCCCCCATCTAATGAGCCTCCTGCTCAACAATAACAACTTTTAAGCCTCTTATGGCATTAGGTAGGTGCGTGGTAAGAATTTTATCTCCAGTTTTTAAATCACCTTTTAATAAAACTTCACCAGCAGAATTCTCACCTATTTTCTTTACAACTTTACTTACTAGTTCAGAAGTTTCATTATCAATTAAGAAAATCTTATCTGCACCATATAATGCTGAAAAAGGAACCGCAAAAACATTAGCTACTTTTGGGGCTTGTAAGCTTACATTCATAAGGCTACCAGGGCTTACAAAATTCAAATTTTTAGGCAGGGTTAAAAAAGCATCCAGACCTCTTGCAGATGATTCACCTGCAAAACGATCAAATGCTAAAAAATAAGTTTGGTTACCAACAACATAGCTTGCTGATAACATTTCACCTAAGCCAATGGTTTTTTGTAAACTATTTAAATAAACATTAGGTATTTTAGCTCGCAATTCCAAGCTATCATTTGCATAAAAACTAATTAATGCGGAACCAACATTAACTCTATCCCCTGCGGTTACTAATAGCTTAGTTACCTTGCCATTAAAAGGAGCTACCAGCTCACCACGCCGCAAATTTATTCGCGCTTGGGTTAAATTTATATTTGCTGTATTTAGGTTTGATTTAAATTCAATCAACTTTGCATCATGCTCTGCAACCACCAATTTAGCTGCAACAACTACCTTTTGTTGGCGAACCAACGACTCTTTGGCAACCTCTACACTTGATGCCGATATTAATCTTTTTCTACTTAATTTTTGATTACGAGAAACATTCTTCTTTTTAATAGCCAATAATGACAACTCATGCTTTAAGTTTTTTTTATTCGCTGCAAAACTAAGTTCTTGAACGCTAAGTTTAGCTTCACTAATGGCTACGCTAGCTAAAGCTTTACCTACAGCCAACTGTAAATCCTCCTTAGCTAAAGAAACTAGTTTTTGTCCCTTAACAAAACTATCACCCTCTTGTACCCAAGCATTTGCTACTACACCACTTACTGGGGAAGACGCCTTAACCAAACTACTTGACTCGACCTTACCAAGTAAAGAATAAACTGGAGATATAGCTTTTACTTCAATTGCCATCGCATTCACAGACCAGGTTTTTGGCTTAGCCTTCACCGCTTCTATTTGAGGCTTTACTGCCGACATAATTAAAATGACAACAACTAGCAACACCAAAATAACAAATAAAATAAAATATTTTTTTGGAGAACTAATTTTTTTCTCGCCATTAAGATTAGAAGCCTCTTTAATCATTATTTATCTCTTTTAATAACTGTTTTATATTATTAAGCCTACGCTTGTTAATTTCAAGGCCTATTGCCTCACCCTTTAAACCCATTTTCAATATTTTATCATTATCAACATTTGTGGCGATAGAAGCTAGATTCTGCCAAAACTTCTTTTGTGGGTAAGGCTTATTTTCAAAACCTAAACGCCCCTTTATATCTGCTTCACAAACCTCCAAAACTTTATTAAAAAAATCAGTTTCTTTTAATCCAGAACAGGCAGTAATTACTTTCAAATAAGTTTCAGGTTTTAAGCTTGGTCTATTATCCATATCCAAACCACGGTGAATTAAGCCATGAAACTCAGTAGCCTTTTCTGCCAGTTTCCGTACACTATTAGGCACCCTATATTGACTACAAAACTCGACCACCAAAGGAACACCAGCAAGCTCATGACCATGATGTTTAGGATATAATTCTTTAGCAGTTAACCCCTTACCTAAATCATGAACCAAAGCACTAAACCTAACATCTAAACTATTAGACAATTGCACCGAAGCATCTAACACAATCATCGAATGAATCCACACATCTCCTTCTGGATGATGGATTTTAGGCTGTTCAACACCAATTAAACTATGTAAACTAGGGAACAAAACCTCAACCGCCCCCACCTGGCGTAATACCTCAAAAAACACCGACGGCTTATCCGTCTTTAATACCTTAACCATTTCCTGCCAAACTCGCTCAGGGGTTAAGTTTTTTAACTCGCCTGAAGCAACCATTTTTGACATTAAGCTTAAGGTTTCATCAGCAACTGTAAAACCAAGTGGTGCTAAAAAAGCTGCAAATCTGGCTACTCTTAAAACACGCAAAGGGTCTTCTGAAAACGCTGGTGAAACATGGCGTAATATTTTATTATCAATATCAGCAACACCACCATAAGGGTCAATTAAATTACCATTATCATCTTTAGCTATCGCATTAATTGTCAAGTCGCGGCGAATTAAATCATCTTCCAAACTAACACTAGCGTCAGCAAAGACTTCAAAGCCATGATAACCAACACCATGCTTGCGTTCTGTACGAGCCAAAGCATATTCTTCTTTAGTTTTAGGGTGTAAAAATACAGGAAAGTCTTTGCCTACTTGCTGATAGTCAAGTGCCAGCATTTTTGTTACAGAAGAACCTACAACTACCCAATCGCAGTCATGGACTGATAAACCTAATAGGCTATCCCGAACAGCTCCTCCAACCAAATATACCTTCATAACAATTATTTACTCTTTAAAAAACACCTAACCAAAATAAGCTATTCTGGATTAAAAATAATTCTACCACATACTAATTTTCACAGCGTTTTTTCGGGGGGGGGGGGGGGGGGGGTGAAAG
>CAZMHA010000067.1:0-7035 GCA_964565985.1 uncultured Piscirickettsiaceae bacterium
GGTGTTGCCAGAAATTATGTTAGTTGTTCAGTGTCTCCTTAAGGAAATTTTCTAAATCATCTGAGCCACCAATGTATTTGCCGTCAATGAAAATTTGTGGGACAGACTCTGCATTGGCTATAGCACGCAGTGTTCTGGAGGTTATGTCTTTATTGCTAACAGGTATTTCTTCATAACTAATGCCTGCTTTATCCAATAATTTTTTAGCTTTGGCACAGTAGGGGCAAGTTTTTCTTGTTAGAATTGTTGCAACAGATGGCTTTTTAGCTGTGTCATTTATGTAATCTAACATGGTGTCGGCATCAGAAACATCAAACGGGTCGCCTTCTACATCTTCTTCAATAAACATCTGTTCAATTATTCCATTTTTAACTAGCATGGAATAACGCCAAGAACGCTTACCAAAACCTATGGCGGACTTATCAACTAACATTCCCATGCCTTCGGTAAACTCTCCATTACCATCTGGAATCATGGTGATATTATTTGCTTCTTGGTCTTCTGCCCAGGCGTTCATTACAAAGGTGTCATTAACAGAAACACACAGAACTTCATCAATTCCATTTTGTTTAAATACTGGTGCAAGTTCGTTATAACGCGGTAGATGACTTGATGAACAGGTGGGTGTAAATGCTCCTGGTAGTGAAAAAACAATTACCGTTTTATTTTTAAAAATATCATCACTTTTTACCTGTACCCACTCATGGTTAAGTCTAGTTGGCCAAATAACACTTGGAACAGCTTGGGTTGCTTTGTTAATTAAATTAGACATAATTTTCTCCTTTTTTATGCTGAAAAGAATTCTATCTTGCACGGATCTTTATGTAAAATTAATTATTTTTAGCATAATGATAGCTTTTAGCTATACGGCTTAAATAACTTATGGGGAGCAATAAGTAAAAATAATTAGAATATTACCAATATTATAGATATAATTTATACCCCAATTAACTAAGGTAATATAAATAATGCAGTCAAAACAATTTAAAGATAAATACCCTATATTTTATAAAGAATTTTTAAAATCAGAATGCTCTTTAGAATCGGTTGATGGCTTTCTTGATTACTTTCAGCTAAAAATTGATAAACATGAAAAAGCGGTATTCATTTCTCGCTTTGATCATTATTCTTATAGTAAAGGTATCGAGGCTAATATAAGCCCAGAGATTAAAGATGCTCAAAATATTATTATGTGTTTTGGTTGGGAAATACCTTCAGCAGATCCTGTAGCGGTTCGCCCTCGCTCTATCGGTGTAACAGAAATGAATGATAAGTTTATAGTTAACTTTATGGAAGCTCCTAATCCAGTGGCTCAGCAGACTTTAATTGATTGGGTTAATGCTATTCGTTAATTTTATCTTTGGGAGGCAGCTAATAACTACCCGTTAAATTGTCTCCATATAAGATTCTAAAAACTTATTTACTTCATTTAGTTCTTTTTCTATCGCTTCTAGTTCGCTGGCTTCTGTTTTAATAATTCCCTCTTTGCCTTTGTTTTCTAATACTAGGCTTAGCTCTGGTAATTTTATTGCTCCGATATTTGCACTACTACCTTTTAGGGTGTGTGCATGCAATTGTAGGGCGTTAGTATCCTGCACAGTTATTGCATCTTTTATTTGCTGTACTGTCTCTGCCGAAGTGTCAATGAAGTGTTGTAGTATTTCTTTTAAATCTTCACCTATAATTTCTTTTAGGGCATCTAAACTGTTTGTATCTACTTGGTCTTGCATTATATTTACCTTAATAATTATCTTTTAAATATTTTTCAAAGTCATCTGCTTTCATTGGCTTTCCAAATTTATAGCCTTGAAAAATATCACATTTTCTTTTTTGTAGTTCTTGTTCTTGTTCTAAATTTTCTATTCCTTCGGCAATAACTTGTAGTTTTAAGCTCTCTGCCATTGCAATAATAGTTTCTACAATTGCTTTTCCTTCTTGGCTACCTAAATTCATAATAAAGGAGCGGTCAATTTTTAATGCATCAATTGGAAAACTGTGTAAATAGGCAAGTGAGGAGTAGCCTGTACCAAAGTCATCAATCGAAATATCAACCCCTAAAGCTTTTAAACCTTTTAAAACACTAATGTTATGGTTTGCATTGCTCATGGCAAGGCTTTCCGTAATTTCTAAATCTAAGAACTTAGCTGCTAGAGAGGAGTTGGCAAGAACTTGCTGTACATTTTTAATTAGATCGGAATTAGCAAACTGCCTACCAGAAATATTAATTCCTATATGCATATTGTCATAACCAAGTTTATGCCATTTTTCTGCTTCTTTTACCGCAGACTCTAAAACAAAAAGTCCAATATCAATAATTAACTCGGTACTTTCTGCCATAGGAATAAAAACGGTTGGGGAAATAAGCCCTTCTGTTGAATGGTTCCAACGCAATAATGCTTCTGCTCCATATGGTTTTAAGCTGTCTCCATAAACTTGTGGTTGGTAGTAAACTTCTATTTCATTTCTTTCTAGAGCTTTGCGTAGGTCATATTCTAAAATAAGTTCTTTTTTAGATTCAGCATTCATTTTTTTTCGGTAAAATAAAAATTGATCTCCTCCCTGTTGCTTTGCCTCGTTTCTGGCGATATTTGCATGGGCAATTAAATCACTTACATTATTTCCATCTTGTCCAACAACACTTATTCCTATCGAGAAGCTAACAAATAAATCCTGCTTATCAAAATAATGTTCTTTACCTAACTCATTAAAAATCCTAATAATAGACTGGTTTAGCTCTCGCTCATCTTGAACATTTTTTAGCAAAATAGCAAATTCATCACTACCAAGCCTGGCAACAAAGTCTTCTTCTCTGGTTACTCTTTCTAGCCTTTTTGCTACCGAAAATAGCAGGCTATCACCATCTTTTTGACCTAGGTTGTCATTAACTTTTTTAAATCTGTCTATATCAATTACAACTACTGCACTTAGGCTGTTAGTCAGTTTATCTTTTGGGCCGTCAGCAAGATGTTCATCAAGAGTTTTATTAAAAAATACTCGGTTGGGTAATTCCGTTAAATTATCATAGTTTGCTTGATAGTCAATAAGTGACTCTGCCTTGTGTAAACGGCTTATATCCTGTACTGAACCCATAATTTTAATTGGGTTTTGTAGCTTGTCAAAAACAACCTCTCCCAAGCAATCTACATGGCTAATAGTGTTATCTGACTTATGAATACGAAAACTAACATGGATATCTTTTACCATCCCTTGTAGGGAATCTGCAATAACTTTTTGAAAATACATTGAATCTTTGGTAAGTATATTTGCACTAAACTGTTCCATGCTCATATCTTCACGATTAGGCACGGCAAATAGGTCAAAAACAGAACCTGAACCTGTAACGGTATCTGTATTAATATCCCACTCCCAATAACCTAACTTAGATAGCTTTTGCGAGAATTTAAGTTGTGCTTGGCTAGTTAGTAGCTTACCTTCAGTTTCAGATGCCTTGGCTGCATACTTTACTCGTTGAGTTAATAGTGACCAGTTGATAGGTTTGGTTATAAAGTCTGTTGCCCCAACATTAAATGCGTAGTCAATAGATTCTAAATCGTCTAGTGCAGTTAGCATGATAATTGGTACGGCACGCTTTTTTTCGTAGTTACGAATGGCTTGAGTTGCAGAATAACCATCCATTTTTGGCATCATAACATCCATCAACACTAGGTCAGGATTTAATTCTATAAAACGCGAAAACCCTTCACTGCCATCTGCGGCATCAAATACTTCAAAGCCTGCTTTGTTTAATACTTTTTTTAGAGTTAAACGGGTAACCCTGTCATCATCTATGACTAAAATCTTCATAGCTTTTGTTCCCTGTTCATTTCTATTTAAAGGTTCTGTCATTTACATTATTCAACTAGGTAGGTTGCAAACACTTTTCGTAATTCCGTTATATTAACAGGTTTGGTTAAATAGTCATCCATTCCTGCAGCAATAAATTTTTCACGATCTCCGGTCATTGCATTAGCTGTTAGGGCAATAATTGGTAAATTAATGAATTTATTACCCATATTTCTGACTTGTTTTGTTGCTTCAATACCATTTAAATTAGGCATGTTTTCATCCATAAGCACTAGATCATAATCTGTTCGTTTAATTGCTTCTACAGCTTCAACACCATCATTTGCTAAGTCAAAGGTTACCCCTTGTTTTTTAAGAATAGCTGCCATCAACATTTGATTAGTTGTATTGTCTTCAACTAATAAAATATGGCCTTTAAAGCTAGTGGTAGTAACTTCTTCTTTAAGCTTGATAGAGCCTTTGACCACCTTAACAGGTATAGTAAAATAAAAACAGCTACCTTCTTGTATTTTACTGGTAACTTTTAGTTTACCACCTAGCATTTCAACGAGCTTAGTGCTGATTGATAAACCTAGGCCTGTACCACCATATTTACGCGTAGTAGAACTTTCTGCCTGAGAAAAAGCATCAAAGATATGACTTTGCTGATCTTCGGTAAGGCCAATGCCTTTATCAGTAACGCTACAGGTTAGTTTAGAGTCGTGAACATTAAAGCCTATTTTTAATATTACTTGCTGAGATTCTTTACTAAACTTTATTGCATTAGAAAGTAGGTTAGCAATAACCTGCTTCACTCTTAAAATGTCCGATTGCAGTGTTTCAGGAAGGTTCTTGTCCAGTTCAAGTACAAAGTCTAGGTTTTTTTCACTGCATTTTGCTTTAAATAAATCCGCAATTAAACGAAATTCATAGTGAGGAGAAAACTTAACTGGATCCAGTTCAAACTTACCACTTTCTATCTTGCTAAAGTCCAAAATATCGTTAATAATTCCCAGCAATGACTGCCCAGAGTTATCAATAGTGTGTAAATAATGCAGGCCTTCTTCATCAAGAGGTTTTTCTTTTAATAGCCCAATAAAACCTAAAATGGCATTAAGGGGTGTACGAATTTCATGTGACATATTGGCTAGAAATTCACCCTTAACTCGAGTAGCAGAGATTGCCTTATTCTTTTCAGCTTCTAATAGTTCATTCATATCTTGCATTTTTGTTATATCAAATAAAGAAACTATGGCTCTTTCATACTTATTTGATTTATTAACCTCAATTTTAAAAACACTTACCTTGCCATCTTTTTCCATTTTAGCTAGGTGACTTTTATTAGGTGTTGCGAGGATAAACTCTAGCCAGTTAATATCTTCAAAGTTATAAATATAGCCCTCTTCTACCAGAAACTTTTCACAAATACACTTGTGCTGTGATTTAAAATCCTCTAAAGAGCTGTACTGGTGGAAGTAGTCAAAAAAACCTCCACTAACATCTAATATATTTTTACCATCACTAACAATAATAATACTATTTTGTGAAACCAAAATATCATGAGTATAGTCTTCGTTCTCCTCAGCTTGTTCGGTAGTATATTGAATACTAATAGAAAGTTTTCTAAAAAACCATAAAACAATCGTTGCTAGTAGAATAGTTAAGAGTATTTGGAAAAAATAATCATTATTCTTGCTTTCCTGTACCTGTTTTAATAATGACTGATAGTCACGATTATTTTTATAAACTATATTAGTTGCATTTTCTTTTAAGCGTTTAAAAATAGGAGCAAGGGACCTGATATTTTGCTTTAATTTTTTTATATTTTTACTTATGCTCGTAGGATCATCATTCAAAGAGCGATTAACCAGAACTATTTGTTTAGCGATCTCTGCCTGCCTTAGATTAATGACTTCTATTTTATTTACAATATCTATTCTTTCAAAGATAAATTCGTTTTTAACCTCTGGTCGATAGTAAATTATTTTATAAGAATTCTTTATATTTACAGAGTTAAGGTCATAGCCCTCTTTAAACAGACCTCCTTTATTCAAAATTCCTAGTAAAGAAATAATAGACTTTTCTTCTTCACGAATTTCTTTTACGATATCTTTTTTTAGTTTTTCACCTGGGAAGATAGAAAGTTGTAAAAATTTAGACTCTAATTTATATATATTTTTTATTACTTCTGAACCAATTCTTCCCTTAACTTCTGCCTTAATTACCGCGTCATTAAGCGAGGAAATAAGGTTGCTAACCACAAGATTTAAGACTACCTGCAACCCAAAACCTATTATAAAAACAATCGCCAGTAAAGTAAGGTTACGCTTAGTATTACCTCTTTTAGGATTTTTTTTAGATGACTTTTTTGAAGATGGTTTCATAAAATTGAGTTTGCTAAATCGCTTGGTCTGATTATTTAGTTTTTCATTTTACTGTAAAATTAGATAAAAGAGTTATTTTCTCATCATGTTAGATTAGAATAACTGTCTAAAAGATATATAGAATAACTAACCAAGGAAATAAACAATGAACATCATATTACTAGGGCCCCCTGGTGCAGGAAAAGGTACCCAGGCTCAGTTTTTAACTAAACAATTTAATATCCCACAAATTTCTACTGGTGACATGCTACGCTCTGCGATTAAAGCTGGTACAAATATGGGAAAAATGGCAAAAGAGTTTATGGATGCAGGCAAGCTTGTTACAGATGAAATTATTATTGCCCTAGTTAAAGAGCGCATTGCTCAAGCAGATTGTGAAAATGGTTTTTTGCTTGATGGATTTCCTCGTACAGTTACACAAGCTGATGCACTAAAAGATGCTGCTGTTAGCATAGATGCCGTTATTGAAATTGATGTTCCTGATGGCGATATTGTTGATCGTATGGCTGGCAGAAGAGTGCATATGGCTTCTGGAAGAACCTATCATTTAAGCTATAACCCTCCTAGAGTAGCTGAAAAGGATAATGAAACTGGTGAGGAGTTAATTCAACGAGATGATGATAAACCTGATGTTGTTTTGGACCGATTAAAAATATATCATAAACAAACTGCACCATTAATTAGCTACTATCAAAATGAAGCTGAAAAAAATAACACTTTAAAATATATAGCAGTTGATGGAACCCAAGTAATTAACCTAGTAGAAAAAGAGGTAATGAGCAAACTAGCTTAGTTCTCACCCCCCCTCCTTAACCCCTTAAAAACGCTGTTTTATGGGGGGGGGGGGGGGGGGGGGAAAAACCCCGCG
>CAZMHA010000067.1:7045-8818 GCA_964565985.1 uncultured Piscirickettsiaceae bacterium
ACATCCGTTTTCCCCCCCCCCCCCCCCCCCCCCCCCAAAAAAGGGGGGGGATTGGGGGGGGGGGGGGGGGGGGTAAAAACCCTGCTAATGGCTAGTTATTTAGTACCTCCCTAAACTGCTCACTATTTATTTCTTTTGACCAAAAACTGCCCTGCCCAATCTCACAGCCCCAAGATTTTAATTGTTTGTAGCTAAGCTCATCTACAACTTCTGTGGCAATAATACTGGCATCTAAACTTTTTACCATTTGAATAAGTGCTTGCAACCACTGTTGTCCTTGTTTAGATTTTATCTGCTGCTGCAGCCATTGCCCATTAAATCGAAACTCTTGAATATTTAAACCAGCAAGCAGATTGAAGTCTAGCTTTTCTGCTCCTAATTCGGTTAGTGTTATTTGGAATCCTTCTGCAATAAGTTGTTGTAAACAGCTTACCTTTTCGGCAGTTAGTTCTGCTAAAGAAACTGCTAGTTGTAGTTGATTTTTTGACACCTTAAATTGTTCTATTCTCTCAGTTAAGTATTTAGCTAAATTAGGCGTATTAACTAGTAGGTCGGCAATTTCTACCGTAATAACAAACTGTGGATTTATCTTTTGCCATTGTTGTAAGTAGAAACAGGCACTGTCAAATAACCAGCGACTAACCATGACCTTATTGTTACTTTTTGCTAGTAGGTGCTTCCAGTTTCCCCAACTAGAACCAGTAAACCATGTGCTTTGCCAGTGAGGTTCAATGCTTGCTCCTACTATTTTATTAGTAGTAAAGTCTATTTGTGGTTGTACACAGGTGAATAGTTTGTTTTGTTGAATCGCTTCATCGATTGCTAAAATAGATGCCTGTTGATTGTTGTTAATGCTTTCTATATCGGCATAGAAACGATATTGCTTTTTTCCTTTGGTTTTGGCTATATACAACGCGGCATCAGCATTTTTCATTAACTCTGGCCCGGTAGTTCCATCTTGCGGGTATGTGCCAATGCCAATACTGGTAGAGACCTTCACTTCATTTTTTTCTAGGTAGTAGGGTTGTGAAATATCATCAATAATACGGTCATTTATAGCTTTTATAGTTGCTTTAGAGTCATCATCACCAGTTAGCAGTACTACTAGCTCATCTCCTCCTAAACGGGCAACTATGTCATTTTCACGCACTGCAGAAACTAGCCTTGCCGCGACATGTTTTAATAGCTCATCTCCAATATGGTGCCCAAAGCTGTCATTTACATTTTTAAAACCGTCTATATCTAAAAAAAGCAGTGTAAACTGGCTTTGGTTATCTTTAGCTCTTAATATAATCTGGGCAATTAGTTCTTTGAAGTATAAGCGGTTTGGTAAGTGGGTTAGGGCATCAAAATTGGCTTTACGGTATAGTTCTTCTGTACGAGATTGTACTTCTGCTTCTATATAGTTAGTCATTTCTTGTTCACGGCCAGAAAATTTATTTTGTAGCTTGGTTAAAATACTAGTTGCACTAATATTTTTAGCAGAAATAGATGGCTTAGAACTATAGGCAAGGCTAAGTTTTTTTTGCTTATCAACAAGCCTGGCTTCTTTGTTAAACCTTTCCATTCTTATATTTTTTATATTTTCTAAACTAGAAAAATGATCCTTAACCACTATTGACTTCCTTTAGGAGATACTAAATAAATAAATAACTAAAAGATTTATAGCAAGGCTAATGCCATAGTTGATAAATAAATAAAATTTTAAGGGGTAGGTATTTAACTAAACTACAAGAAATGAAGTCTAGTTAATATATGTTGAAAAATTGTGCT
>CAZMHA010000068.1:0-8766 GCA_964565985.1 uncultured Piscirickettsiaceae bacterium
AAAGAAACATAGTAAACAAAACCACTACCTTGTTTATTTACTGCTTCTAATCGATAATCTGGCGTAGTTGGAGCTACTAAGAATATTCTATCTAAATCATTATTAACTAAGGCTTCTAAATATCCTGTGGTTTCTTCAGGAGGCATATCAACGGTTAAAACACCATCAACTCCTGCTTGTTTTGCTAAGCTTGCAAACCTGCTATATCCCATAGCCTCAATAGGATTTAGATAGCCCATTAAAATTACAGGAGTTGTTGCATCTTGCTTTCTAAACTCAGTAACCATTTCTAAAACATCTCTCAAGCTAACATTATGTTTTAGTGCTCTTTCAATTGCTTTTTGAATTACTGGTCCGTCAGCCATAGGGTCAGAAAAAGGTACCCCTAATTCTAGAATACTAGCTCCTTCTGCAACCAATAAATGCATTAATTCTACGGTCATATCTGGCTGCGGGTCTCCTGCAGTAATATAGGGAATTAAGGCTTTTTTACCCTGTAATTTTAATTTAGATAGCACCGTTTCTATTCTACTCAAAACTCGAATCCTTCTATTTTAGCAACCGTATCCATGTCCTTATCTCCACGACCAGATAAATTAACAATAATTGTTTGTTCTTTATCCATTGTTGGTGCTAGTTTAGTTGCATAGGCAATCGCATGGCTGGATTCCAAGGCAGGGATAATTCCTTCATAGCTAGTTAAATCTCTAAAACCTTGCATAGCTTCATCATCAGTAATTGCGACATAGTCTACCCGACCAATATCTTTTAACCAGCAATGTTCAGGACCAACACCAGGATAATCTAAACCTGCAGAAATAGAGTGTGTTCCTTTAATTTGTCCATTCTCATCTTGCATTAGGTAAACTCTATTACCATGCAAAACTCCAGGTGTTCCTTTGCATAAAGGGGCGGCATGCTGCCCGGTCTCTAGCCCTAATCCAGCTGGCTCAACCCCAAACATTTTTACAGATTCATCTGCTAAAAACTCATGGAATAAACCTATCGAATTTGACCCCCCCCCCACACAAGCAATTAGTGCATCAGGCAGTTTACCTTCATGTTGTTGAATTTGTTGTTTGGATTCTCTACCTATAATAGTTTGGAAATCTCGAACCATTGCTGGATAAGGGTGAGGCCCTGCAACCGTACCAATAATATAAAATGTATTATCTACATTGGTTACCCAGTCACGCATAGCTTCATTAAGTGCATCTTTAAGAGTTTTTGTACCAGATTCAACGCTAACCACTTCTGCTCCAAGCATTTTCATACGAGCAACATTTGGTGCTTGTCTCATTACATCCTCTGCACCCATATAAACCACACATTCTAAACCTAACCTTGCTGCCACTGTCGCACTAGCTACACCATGTTGACCTGCTCCTGTTTCCGCAATAATTCTAGTTTTTCCTAGCTTTTTTGCTAATAAAGCTTGCCCAATTGTATTGTTTACTTTGTGAGCACCGGTATGATTTAAGTCTTCGCGTTTCAAATATATTTTTGCACCGCCTAAAGCATCTGACCAGCGTTTTGCATAGTAAAGTGGCGAAGGACGACCGACATAAGTTTTTAAATCATCATTTAACTCTGCAATAAATTCAGGAGTGTCTTTTATTGACTGGTATTGTTCATTTAGTTCATCTAGTGCTGCCATTAGCGTTTCTGGTGCAAACTTACCACCGTAAATACCAAAATGCCCATTTTTATCAGGAAACTTTGTATAGTCTATTTTCATTTTTCTACTTCTTTTATAAATTTTTTTATCTTTGCTAATGATTTAATCCCAGCCTCTAACTCAACCCCACCACTAACATCAACCGCCCAAGGTTGAGTAATTGATATAGCTTCTGCTACATTTTTATCATTTAATCCTCCTGCCAATATAATAGGGGGAGTAATTTTTATAGTTTCTTGAGCTTTTTTATTTAAAAACTGCCAGTTAAAAGATTGTCCTGTCCCACCTGCAACTCCAGATACAAAGGTATCAAATAGAATTGCTTTGGCTGATTTGTATTTGTTTGTTACTTCTACTAGGTCAGTAGTTTCTTTTATTCTTATGGCTTTTATGTAAGGTCTTGAAAATTGATTACAAAAGTCTTCTGCCTCTTCACCATGAAACTGTAATAAATCTACTTTTGTTGCTGAAATTACTTCTTTTACCAAATCAATTGTTGGATTAACAAATAGAGCGGTTGAAGTAACAAAAGCGGGCAAAGATTTAATTATTTCAGTAGCATTTACAATAGATACATTGCGTTTACTTTTCGCAAAAAAAACTAAACCTATAGAGTCAGCTCCAGCTTTAGCTGCATGTTGTGCATCAGTAACATTAGTTATTCCACAAATTTTTACGCGAGTTCTTACTAACATCTGTTTAAGCATTCCATAATAGTTCTGTTAATTCGTTTTTTGGTATATTATATTTTTCAGGATAAAGTGCATTTACAAAGTATAAGCCATCTGCAGGAGCGGTCATTGCAGCTTTACTTCTGTCTTTAAGTGCCAATAAGTCCGTTAGCCACGCCTTGTCTCTTTCACCTAATCCTATTCTAATTAGACTACCTGTTATATTTCTTACCATATGGTGTAAAAAAGCATTGGCTTGAACATCAATAAAAACAAAATTACCATTGCTAGTTACAGAAACTTTTTGTAAATTTCTTTTTGCATTATTTGCCTGGCAAGAAGAGGCTCTAAAAGAAGTGAAATCCTGCTCTCCTAATAAAACTTGTGCGGCTTGGTTCATAGCAAAAATATCTAACTTTTTTCTAACCCATGTTGCTTTTTTAGCCAATATAGCTGAATGTACTTTGCGATTAAATATAACATATCGATACTGTCTTGCAATAGCAGAAAACCTTGCACTAAAATCATCAGCCACTTCAGAATGCCAGCTAATGCGAATATCTAGAGGTAGTTTGGTATTAGCTCCTTCTATCCACGCTCTTGCTGGTCTAATAGCATTAGTCTCAAAATCAATTACTTGTCCTATTGCGTGTACGCCAGAATCAGTCCTCCCTGCGCAACGCACAGATATTTTTTCATCGGCAATGTTTGTTAGGGCTTCTTCAACAAGTTTTTGTATGGAAACACAGTGCTTTTGAGACTGCCAACCACAATAGTCAGTACCTTGATACTCAACACCTAATGCAATTTTTGACATGTTTTAGATATAGTCTTTAATTAATAACTCTGCTATTTGTACGGTATTTGTTGCAGCACCTTTTCTTACATTGTCTGCGACGACCCAAAGGTTAAGACCTTTTTCATGAGAAATATCTTCACGAACTCTCCCAACAAAAACAGGGTTGGTATCCGCAGCATCAGAAACAGCGGTTGGATAACCCCCATCTACATGCTCATCAATTAGCTCAATACCATCAAAATCTTTAAATAATTTTTTAGCTTCTGCAGCGGTTATTTTTTCTTTAGTTTCAATATGCAAAGACTCACTGTGCCCAAAAAACACCGGAACTCTTACTGCTGTTGGGTTTACCTGAATACTATCATCTTCCATTATTTTTTTAGTTTCCCATACCATTTTCATTTCTTCCTTGGTATAGCCATTCTCTTGAAAAACATCAATTTGAGGAATAACATTAAAGGCTATTTGCTTAGGGTAAACATTAGTTTCAACAGGCTTCATATTAAGTAAATTAGCGGTCTGTTTGGCAAGTTCTTCTATAGCTTCTTTACCTGAACCAGATACCGCCTGATAGGTCGAAACATTAATTCGTTTAATTCCTACTGCATCATAAATAGGCTTTAAAGCAACTAACATTTGAATTGTTGAACAGTTAGGATTAGCAATAATTCCACGATTTTTATAATCAGCTACTGCATGAGGATTTACCTCCGGCACAACTAAAGGAATATCATCTTCATATCTAAATTCCGAGGTATTATCGACCACAATACAACCAGCTGCAGCAGCTTTTGGAGCATATTCTTTAGAAACTTCTGAACCAGGAGAGAATAGGCCTATTTGAACTTTTGAAAAATCAAAATCTGCCAAATCTTCAATAGTAACCCAGCCACCATTAAACTCTAGTCTTTTACCTGCCGAGCGTTTGCTAGCTAATAGATATAGCTTACCTACAGGAAATTTTCTTTCTTCTAGTACTTTTAATATGGTCTCACCTACTGCACCACTGGCACCAACCACTGCAATGTCATACTTTTTATCCATGCTTAAGCTCTTTTTCCTTGTTTGTTTCTTTTTTAGATTCTTTATGTGATAATTCTTTTTTTGCTTCTTTCATTGCTAGTTCTTTTTTATCTTCTTCAGAGAAGCTAACAATCATGCCTCCTTCGGTTAGTTCACGACTTTCACCAATAAACTTGCCCCCTGCTTCAATTAAAATCTCACTACAAATTACTTCACCAAATAATTTACCATTCTTTAGAACTTCGACCATTTCACAAGCTATTTTTCCTTCAAGGTGTCCACTTACGACAATTGCCTTAGCTTTTATTAGGCCTTTTACCCTACCTTCTGCACCAATAGAAATATCATATTCTGTTTCAACAATACCATCTATTTCGCCATCAACATGTAACATGCCATCTATATTAACTAGCTCACCATTTATTTTACATCCCTGAGCAATAATTGTTTTTCCACCATTTGAACTCGATCTTGCACTTTTTGACTTAAAGACCCCCATGGGACCCCCTTTATTTCTTTAAAAATTTTATTATATTCTTTTAAGTTCCATTTAATAAATGGTGCTGGGTTCAACTTTCTTTGCACAAAGCTAATTTCATAATGAAGATGAGGTCCTGATGAAACCCCTGTTGAACCTATGTCTCCTATATGTTGCCCCTTAGTAATAACTTGACCAGTTTTAATAACTATTTTACTAAGGTGCCCATAAAAACTTTTAAAACCATTGTTATGTGTGAGTATAATTAACTTTCCATAACCACTTTTTTTATGAAAACCAGCATATTCAATAACCCCATTAGCTGATGCAATAATGGGATCTCCTTTTCTTCCACGGTAATCTATTCCACGATGAAAACTTTTCTTAGCGGTAACTGGGTGAGTTCTCCACCCATAAGAGCTACTAACTCCTTGATATTTACCTACAGGACGACCATTTGGTATTTCTTTTAGCATAATTTTTTTTTCAAGAGTGGTAAGTTGCATTAACTTTACCCTATCCTTAATCGGAAGAACTATCTCTTCACTCCTTTTCACATCAATTAAGTCTTCTAAACCGTGTAGGGTTTGATCTAAAAATTGTATTTGCTTTAACTTGTTATCTAAAACAGCCTGAACACTTTCTTTTTCGTCATTTAAATGGGCATAGGCGGTTTGCTTTTTTTCTATAATTTCTTGGTAGTCTTTATTTGCTTCAATCATTTTATCTTCTGTATTGGCAACCTCTCTATTTAAAAACAATATTGTTGCAACCCCACCGGCAATCAAAACCAGAATAAACAAAAAGAAAAACCAAAAAAACTTGCGGACCAGTTGATTGAATGAATAACTTTTAGAGCCACGAACATCACTAATAGTAATAGTAAATTTATTTTTCACTTTAAACTTAGCCTTTTTAGCATTTTTAGCATTTTTAGCATTTTAAATTATTTTTTTAACTACAAACATTTGACAACGGCATCACCCATTTCAGAGGTTGATACTTTTGTTAGACCGTCAGTAAAAATATCTGAAGTTCTCAAGCCTTTATCTAGCACTTTACCCACAGAGTTTTCTATTTTTACAGCTAAGTCTTCACGCTGCAAACTGTATCGTAGCATCATTGCTGCTGATAAAATCGTAGCTAATGGGTTAGCGATATTCTTGCCAGCTATATCGGGGGCAGAGCCATGGCTAGGCTCATACATCCCTTTATTATTTGCATCTAATGATGCAGAAGCTAACATTCCAATGGATCCAGTTAACATTGATGCTTGATCAGATAATATATCGCCAAACATATTGCCAGTTACAATAACATCAAATTGCTTTGGGTTTAGGACTAATTGCATTGCAGCATTGTCAACATACATATGCTTTAGTTCAACTTTAGGATACTCTTTACTAACTTCATCTAAAATTTCTCGCCATAATTCTGTAACTTCCAGCACATTTGCCTTATCAACAGAGGTAAGTTTTTTATCTCTTTTCATCGCGGCATCAAATGCAACATGGGCAATTCGCTTTATCTCTGACTCTGAGTAAACATAGGTATTGAACCCTTGGCGTTCACCATTTTCTAAGATTCTAACTCCACGAGGTTGACCGAAGTATATACCTCCAGTTAGTTCTCTAACAATCAAAATATCCAATCCTGAAACCACTTCTGGCTTTAAGGTTGAGGCGTCTGCTAATTGCTCAAATAAATTTGCGGGTCTTAAATTAGCAAATAATTTCATTTCAGAACGAAGTCTTAACAAGCCCTTTTCTGGGCGAACAGATATATCTAAAGATTCCCATTTATAACCACCAACAGCACCTAATAAAATAGCATCCGCATCCTGTGCTTTTTGCATTGTTTCATCGGCTAAAGGAGTGCCGTAGGCATCATAGGCAGCACCGCCTACTAAGTCTTCTGCCACTTCAATATCTAAGTTATCAGAAACTTTTAATGCGTTTAAAACTTTTACTGCTTCTGCGGTGATTTCGGGGCCTATTCCATCACCAGGTAAAATTAATACTTTACTTGTCATTTTTTTTCTCATTTAAATTGTTGTTTAAAGAATTAAATAACCAAGGATTTTTTTGTTTATATTCTTCTTCAAAATCTTTTATTTTTTGCTCATGTTCTAAGGTTAATCCTATATCATCTAAACCCTCTAATAAACAATGCTTTCTAAACGGGTCCACCTCAAAATCAATTGACTCTCCAGAAGTTTTTATAATTTTTTGATTTTCTAAATCTATCGTTAACTTATAACCTTCTTTGGCAAATATTTCTTTAAAAATACTATCAACCGTTTTGCTATCAAGGGTAATAAGTAAAATGCCATTTTTAAAACTATTATTAAAAAATATATCTGCAAAACTTGGGGCAATAATAACATTAAAACCATAGTCTTTTAATGCCCAAGGAGCATGTTCTCTACTAGAACCACAGCCAAAGTTGTCTCTAGCTATTAAAATACTGCCGCCTTTAAACTGCGATAAATTTAATACAAAATCTTCTTTTAATGGTCGATTAGAATTGTCCGCATCAGGAAAGCCTACATCTTTATATCGCCATTCATCAAACAAATTAACCCCAAACCCCGAGCGTTTAATAGATTTTAAAAATTGCTTAGGGATAATTGCATCTGTATCAACATTTGCTCTGTCCATTGGTACAACCAGTGAAGTTGGTTTAATAAACTTATCCATTAACCAACCTCCAACAGTTCACGCACATCTACAAAATGCCCTGCAATAGAGGCGGCGGCTGCCATTTCTGGGCTAACCAAATGAGTTCTTCCTCCAGCTCCCTGCCTGCCTTCAAAATTCCTATTTGAGGTTGAAGCACAGTGTTTGCCCTCTGGCAATTTATCATCATTCATAGCTAAACACATTGAGCAACCAGGGTTACGCCATTCAAAACCCGCCGCAATAAAGATTTTATCTAAACCTTCTTTTTCTGCCTGTTGTTTAACTAGCCCAGAACCTGGAACAGCAAGAGCTAACTCAACTAAGGGGGAAATATGGTGTCCTTTTAAAATTTTAGCGGCGGCTCTAAAATCTTCAATTCTTGAATTAGTACATGAACCTATAAAAATGTATTCCGCAGGGATATCTTTAATTAGCATATCTGCTTTTAAACCCATATACTCTAAGGCTCTTTTTATTCCATCAGCTTTTATTGGGTCTGGCTCGTTTTCAGGGTTAGGTACTTTAGAATTTATATCTAAAACCATCTCTGGCGAAGTTCCCCATGATACTTGCGGCTCAATTAAAGAACCATCCATTTCAACTACCTTATCAAAGTGTGCGTTTTTATCTGATTTTAACTTTTTCCAAGCTGTAACAGCTTTATCCCAGTGTTTTTTTGTTGGTGCAAAAGGTCTGTTTTTTACATACTCAATAGTTTTATCATCCACAGCAACTAAACCAACTCTAGCCCCACCTTCAATAGCCATGTTACAAACGGTCATTCGCCCTTCTATCGACATATCTTCAAAGACCTGCCCTGCAAACTCTATTGCATGCCCATTGCCACCAGCAGTGCCTATCTCTCCGATAATAGCTAGCACAACATCTTTTGGGGTAACTCCTGCTTGTAAAACTCCACTTACCTTAATCAGCATATTTTTCATTTTCTTCTGGATTAAGCATTGGGTTGCTAACACATGTTCAACCTCTGAGGTTCCTACACCATGAGCAAGTGCCGCCAAAGCTCCGTGTGTTGCTGTGTGCGAATCACCACAAACCAAAGTCATACCAGGAAGAGTTGCCCCTTCTTCTGGCCCGACTACATGCACTATTCCCTGACGAATATCACCAATTCCAAATTCAGTTATCCCAAATTCTTTGGTGTTCATACCTAGGGCTTGTACTTGTATTCTTGACACTGGATCGACAATATCTGCTACAGAATTATAGTCTGTTGTAGGTACATTATGATCGAGGGTTGCTAGGTTTGCATCTATCCTCCAAGGTTTTCGTCCTGCATTCCTTAAGCCATCAAACGCTTGCGGAGAGGTAACTTCGTGTAGCAGTTGGCGGTCAATGTATATCAACGCTGTATCATCGTCTTCTTCTTCTCGTACAATGTGTGATTCCCACAACTTATCGTACAAAGTCTTTCC
>CAZMHA010000069.1:0-8741 GCA_964565985.1 uncultured Piscirickettsiaceae bacterium
GGGGGGGGGGGGTAAAAACAGCAAGAATACTTTAAAAAATGTTAATTATCTAATTTACAGGACGCATATGCGGAAACAACAATACATCTTTAATAGATGGCGAATCTGTAAATAGCATCACTAATCTATCTATTCCAATCCCCTCTCCTGCTGTTGGTGGCATACCATGTTCTAGGGCGGTTATATAATCTTCATCATAATGCATTGCTTCGTCATCACCCGCATCTTTAGCGGTTACTTGTGATTTAAATCTTTCCGCTTGGTCTTCTGCATCATTTAACTCGTTAAATCCATTGGCTAGTTCTCTACCACCAATAAACAATTCAAACCTATCAGTAATAAAACTATCTTCATCATTACGCCTAGCTAAGGGCGAAACCTCTGCTGGATATTGTGTAATAAAAGTTGGGTCAAATAGTTTTTCTTCAACATGCTCTTCAAAAATTTCGGTGATAATTTTTCCTAGACCAAAAGATTGTTCAATATGCACGCCCATTTCATTTGCTAAAGCAGTTGCCGATTCAAGAGTAGCAAGCTGTTCTAGTTTTACTTGTGGATTGTATTTAATAATAGAGTCTTTCATAGTCAACCTTGCAAAGGGTTTTGCAAAATCAAACACTTGACCTTGATATGGAACTTGTGTGGAACCAACCGCAAGCTCAGCAATTTCTTTTAACAATTCTTCTGTGTAATCCATTAGCTCTACATAGTCGGTATAGGCAGCATAAAACTCGACCATAGTAAACTCTGGATTATGGCGGGTAGAAAGCCCTTCATTACGGAAACTACGGTTAATTTCAAATACTCTTTCAAAACCACCAACAACTAATCTTTTTAAATACAATTCTGGAGCAATACGCAAATAAAGAGGCATATCCAAGGCATTATGATGGGTGTTAAAAGGCTTTGCTGTTGCTCCACCAGGGATAACATGCATCATTGGGGTTTCCACTTCCATATAACCCTTGCCCATTAAAAAAGTACGAACATGTTGCACAATTTGCGAGCGAAGCTTAAAGGTATTACGAGTTTCTTCACTCATAATTAAATCAATATAGCGTTGGCGGTATTTAACTTCTTGGTCTTGTAAACCATGAAATTTATCAGGTAATGGACGAATAGATTTTGTAATCAGTTCAATTTGTTCTACATGAACAGATAGCTCGCCAGTATTAGTTTTAAATAAGTAACCTTCTGCACCAACTATATCTCCCAAGTCCCATTTTTTAAACTGGGTATTGTAATAACCTTCTGCAAACTCATCACGGGTAACATACAGCTGTATGCTTCCCTCTGTATCTTGCAAGGTTGCAAAACTGGCTTTACCCATAATTCTGCGTAACATCATACGACCCGCAACTTTTACACGAATAGGCTCTTTGCCTGCTAGCTCTTCTTTAGTGAACTTATCGTATTCATTAATCAAGTCTATAGAAATGTCTTTACGACGAAAAGTATTAGGGTAGTTGTGCCCAATTTCTCTTAAACCATCTAACTTAGTTCTGCGTTCTGCAATAATTTTATTTTCATCAACTACTTCTAAATTTTGCGTGTCATTTTTTGACATAGTCTTTCCTGTTCATTTTAATATTTAAATATTTTTGCTTTTTATATACCAGCTTTCAAGTTAGGGATTATAAACTGATCTAAATCGCCGTCTAATACTGCACCTGTATTGCCTGTTTCTATATTTGTGCGTAAGTCTTTTATTCTACCCGAATCTAATACATAAGAGCGAATTTGGCTGCCCCAACCTATATCTGATTTACTATCTTCTAGGGTTTGTTTTTCGGCATTTCTACTAAGCATTTCTAACTCGTACAACTTAGCTCGTAGTTGTTTCATCGCCTCTGCCTTATTTTGATGTTGTGAACGACCATTTTGGCATTGTGTAACCGTGTTAGTTGGTAAGTGGGTAATGCGTACTGCTGATTCTGTTTTATTAACATGCTGACCACCTGCTCCACTAGCTCGATAAACATCAATTCTTAAATCCGCAGGATTAATATCCACCTCAAAACTATCATCAATTTCTGGCGAAACAAATACCGATGCAAAAGAAGTGTGGCGTTTTGAATTTGAATCAAATGGCGATTTACGCACTAAACGATGCACTCCTGTTTCGGTTCTTAACCAACCAAAAGCATAGACGCCTTTAATATGAATAGTCGCACCCTTAATACCCGCCACATCACCAGCAGAAACTTCTAACAACTCGGACTTAAACCCATGAGAATCTGACCAGCGTAAATACATGCGTAAAATCATCTCTGCCCAGTCTTGTGCTTCTGTGCCACCTGAACCAGATTGTATTTCAAGATAACAATTGTTTTGGTCTAGTTCACCAGAAAACATTCTCTGAAATTCAAGTTCGTCAAGAGATTTTTCTAAACGCGTAATCTCAATTTCAACCTCAGATAGCAACTCTTCATCAAGCTCCATCTCTGCCATTTCTAACAGTTCTTTAGCTTCAACAAGGCTAGTTTCTAAATCTAAAATAACACCTACTACCTTATCTAAAAAAGCTTTCTCTTTACCTAATGCCTGAGCTTTTTCAGGAGTATCCCAAACCTTAGGGTCTTCTAGTTCCTGCTCAACTTCCTCTAATCTTTCTTGTTGAACATCAAAGTCAAAGATACCCCCTAAGCACAATTGTTCGCAGGCTAAAGTCTTTAATTTTATTGTAAAGGGGGGCTAATTCCATTTTTTATTTTCTTAATGTTAATGCTAAGGAGCGGAATTATATCATTTATCAAGTTTATTTTTAGAAGAGAAAAGGATGACAGATCTAAAAAGGAGAGAAGTCTTTATCTAATAAGTCAGAAAGTGGTTTACCAATAAAATAACCCTGTAAACATTCTACTTTTTCTTCAATTAGAAAATTAGTTAT
The DNA here is from genome assembly GCA_964565985.1 of uncultured Piscirickettsiaceae bacterium. Taxonomy (GTDB): domain Bacteria; phylum Pseudomonadota; class Gammaproteobacteria; order Thiomicrospirales; family Thiomicrospiraceae; genus Hydrogenovibrio. The sequence continues at coordinate 2,891 of CAZMHA010000069.1, forward strand.
ATCTTGGTCTTCTACATATTCTGCAATACACTTTAGCCCAAATGTGTGTATTAATCTAATCAAACTTCTTACTAGATTTTTATTAGTTTCATTTTTTAAAACATTTTTTACATAAGAACCATCTAACTTCACATAATTCAAGTTCATAGATCTTAAATAACTTATTGAAGTATATCCTGTACCAAAATCATCTAGAGCTATACTAAGACCTAACTGACTAAGTTTGCTTAAGTTTCCTTTTGCCTTTTCAATATTGTCTATAATAGAGTATTCGGTAACTTCAAACATAATATGCTCAGCTTTTACATCATGTTTAAGTAAAAGTTTAGATACATCACTAGCAAAACTTTCTTCCTGAATAGAATTTGTTGAAACATTAATTGAAAACCTTAACCGTGGGTTTTGTTTAATCTCCGATTTAAGCTTAACTAATGATTTTTCTAGAACAACCATACCAATTTTGGAAATTAAATAGTATTTTTCAGCAATAGGAATAAATGCATCAGGGAAAAGAATTGAACCGTTTTCTTCCATAATCCGACACAAAACTTCATAGTGACTAATGTTTTTTTCCTCTACATCCCATATTGGTTGAAAAACCAAGAATAACCTGTCATCATCTAAAGCTCTTATAATTTTTCTAGATATTAAAGTTTCTTCTTGAAATACCTCTAAATAGTTTTTTGACTCATCATAAACAACAACTTTTTGTTCTTTTAATTCATTATGATTCATCACTACACTAAGCTTTTGATATATTTTTTCAAGTTCTTCCTGAATACATGCATTAAAAAAGTAGGAGGAAATTCTTCCATCAAATGGAATAACATTACCGACTTCTAATTCATACTCACCATTAATAAATGATAAATATTGCTTACTTAAATACTTAACATCATCTTCATTAACATTAGTTATAACAAGGATGAATTCATCCCCTGCTATATGATAAACATTCACTGTCTTTGATTGTATATGTTCAAGTTGCGAAACTAGTTGTAAAACTAACAGCTTTCCTGAAGAAATACCTATACTATTATTTATAGCTTCAAACTGAACTATTTTAGTTAGGATAAATAATTTCGGGATATTTTTAGTTTGCTCCAGATAAGCTTCTAAAGATACCCAATTTGGTAGCCCTGAGTCCTTATTATGTAACTTTTGCCATTCAAGTCTTGAAATATATTTATCATTATCTTCTAGCATTTTTTTAGAACTTGTATTTATTTCAAGAACGGTTCTTTCTAAGTCACTTATTTCATCCGCAAGAAAAGTTTTTTTATTAGTCAGACTCTTAAAAACACTATCAAATTTACCTGTAAGAATAAGGGGCAATACCTTACTTACTGTGTTCAAACGCTTTAAATAAAATTGGAAAATCATTATTAAAAAAAGCTGCACTACTAGCCAAATAATAATGGCGATTTTTAAATGTGAACTATTTAATTGTTCTAGTGTTTCTATGTCACTGGTTCTATCTTGTAATAGATAAAGTTCTAACTCGTTTCCATAAGCGTTAATCGGTAATGAAAGCTTCTTAATCGCATAGAATTTTTTTTCATACTCAATTAAAGAGGATTTTTCTGTAAAAGATTTTTTAACTAGTTCTCTATTTTTTTCTAGATCTGCCATTGCCCAAATTACAGCATCTTTTTCTGCTATATAATTGGGGTTTAAGTTAGAAGATGAACTATTGTTTTTTAATTGCGGAGCTTTAACTAGTGCTATTAACAACTCGTTTTGAATCAATACTTCAATAAGAGAGCTTCCGAGAGTATAAGTTTTTTCAAGCTTTTCTCCTGCCAGCGATGTTGTTAAAATCCAACAGTCACTTTCGCAAAAGATAACGCTATTAGCTTCTGCGGTAGCTGCTGTTTCTCTAAAACTGTTTTTTAATGTCTTTTGTAAAGCTTCGCTATTCCATATTTTATCACTTTCTGAGCGTACTACACTAGGAGATCTTAATTTCCAATCTACAAACCACTCAACCCCTTTATTTTCTAAAAGCTCATCTACTGCTACATCTAAAGTTGAGGTCTGTTTAAACATAGCAAATGATTGGGCAATAAGCAGATGATACTGCTCAGTTTTTTGTATTTGAGAGGACAGGTCTAGTTGCAATTGTTTAAAACGATCTTTTTGTTTTAAATCAAAAGTTTTAGTTAAAACTTTTTCGTTCTGTGTAATCGCAAAAATAGTAAACAAGAAAAAAGTTAATGAAATAAGTAAAAAAAACTTCCAAGATAAACTTAAACGCATACTAAATCCTATTTAAATTTAAAACTGGTACGCAACTGAAGCAGCAAAAACATTCCAATGTTTTTTAATCTTACTTGAGTCAGGATTATCAATATCATTTAAGAAAGAGGATCCTTCCATTATACCAACCTCTATATTCAATAAAAAATCATCACTAATAAACCAATTAAAACCAGTAAACCATGCTAGCGTGCTCAATTGCGACTCGTCACTAATATAACCTAAATTTATATATTCATGTATAAAGGTATCGTCATCGGTTACAACATGTGACTCATGCCTTAAAAAAATAGAAAAATTAGAGCTAAGTGAATAGTCTCCTTGTAGATAAAAGGATTTGATATCTTTAGAAAGGTCTTCTAAGCTAACATGACTGCCTGTAATACCTATTAAGTATGGGTTAAACACAGGTATATATAAATTTTTTAAATCAAAAGAAACTGTTTCATGTTCGGCTACAAAGGTAAAATCTCCAAGTAAAGATTTTAGTGAAAAAATAAGGATTTCAAGATCCAAATTTAATTCAGATGTTTCTGCCTCTAACTCTGTGGCGATATCAGAATAACTTACTCCTACCACTATAGGATACTCTAAATCTATTTCCGCAAAAACTGATCCACCCTTTTTGTCATACTTATTAAAATCTCCACCAAGATTTTTTTTAAAAAAGTACTCTCCTAAAAAAGGTGTTCTGCCTAGCACTTCTCCCATAAAATAATTTATACTCCAGTTCACAATTCCTGTGTCGAAAGTAGTTGATATTTCAATTCCATCAGTAGCCAGAGTTAAATCTCTTGCTGCCGAAGGGTAAACGCTACTAGGTAAAGCAACTCCATGTCTAATAAAGGGAATGTCTCTTACATCATTATAAAGAGCAAAACGATTTTTTACTCTACCCAAACTTATTTCAAACTGAACTCCTTCTGTTGGATAAAATAAATAGCGGCCAAACGCATAATCTATTGTTATATTAGGGTTCTCTTTGTTAGTAATTCTGTTGTAAACCGCTTGCGTAGCAAAGCTAAGCGAGTCCGTAGCTTGCCAATACGCGTTCAAACCAACTTCTAAAGGAGAATAACTGCCTGACTCAGAGTTACCATAAAAATTATTATGGTCAGTTTTTGTAAAAGCTTGGCTTAAAAAGCCATGAACCTGAATGTTAGGAGTTAATTCGTATGCTTTACTAGAGTTACTTACCATCAACAAAAGCAGTATTATTAAATACTTATTTTTCATAAACAACTCCAAAACTTTTATTACTATCAGGCAGGTTCATAACAAACTTATTATTTAAATAACCAATTGCGTAAGGGGTTTTTGAGATATATTTTAACAACTCTAATTCATTTAAAACTTCTGTAGGTTGTGTACCTTTACCCGTAAAAGCTACATAATTCCATTTTCGTTCCAGTTGTCTAGGAGTAATATGAAGCACTTTTTTACAGAACTCTACATGTGATAGATGTTGTTTAGGCAAAGTAACTACATGTGCTTTTTTACCATTTTGCCAATGCATGCTTTTTAAAGTGAAAAAGTTCTTCACCTGCCTTCTATCTATCGAAGATTCTTCAACAAAAGGATTAACCACTATTAAAGTTTGTGCTTCAGCGACACTACCTATAAAAAATAAAACTATTATTAATAGCTTTTCTCTCATTTTCATAACCATCTATAATAAAAATATATACAAGTCTAACAGAGAATAACAAAGAGGCATACTTATAGTTTTTATATATTTTCAAAAAGCCCAAAAATAAAATAAAAATAAAAACTAAAGTTACAGTTATACTTGCCGTTACACAAAGCGTAACCTAACGATTTATAGATATGGAAGAGATTATGGATACCTCAACAATTAATACCGCATTACAAAATTATCAAAAACATACAACAGATAGCCCTGTTAAAACTTTAGCTAATGGCGAAAAAGAAGTTTACGGAGTAAAGCTTGCAACACAAACTACAAAAATAGAGCAACAAGCAAGCATTGTTACCCACTTTTTTAGCAATAAAGAAACTATTGACTCCGACTCTCTAAAACTTGCCTACCAAACAGCAATTGCAAAAATTAATGAGTTAATGAATCCTGAAGAAGATAATCCTGCAATAACCCAAGAAAAGTTAGATGAACAAGGCATTGAATATTGGTCCGCAGAAAATACTGCCAAAAGGATTATAGAAGGTGCCTCTGGGTTTTTAGCAGGATTTCAAAAAGCTCACCCAGAACTAGAAGGTGAAGAACTGCTAGACAAGTTTAATGAAGTTGTTGGTGGTGGACTAAAACAAGGATTTAATGAAGCTAAAGGTCTACTTGGCGACCTAAATGTATTTAGTGACAAGATTGCAGACAACTTTAATAAAACGGTAAGTTTAGTAGAGCAAGGCATGATAGGTTTTAAAACTAGCCAACTTGTAGTTAAAACAGATAGCAAAGATAACCAAAAAGATAAACAAGCTGAAATAGCCTAAATAGCCTAAATCATACCCTCCTCTCCCCTTTTTTCCTAGGTAAATGCTGAGTGCGGGGGGGGGGTAAAAATATAGTACTATTCAGGGCTTCCTTGAGAATATGCTGCCTTTAATGTATTTTGCAATAAAGTAGCAATAGTCATAGGCCCTACTCCACCTGGCACAGGGGTAATCCAGCTAGCTATATCCTTAGCCGAATTAAATTCAACATCACCGACCAAACGCCCGTCATCTAAACGATTAATTCCAACATCAATAACAATTGCACCATCCTTAATCCACTTACCCTTAACCATTTCAGCAATCCCAACACCAACTACCACTATATCCGCTTGCCCAACCTTTTCAGCTAAATCCTTAGTCGCACTATGGCAAATAGTAACGGTTGCTCTTTTATTCAACAGTTCCAACATCATAGGAACACCAACAATATTAGAAGCCCCAACCACCACCGCATTCAAACCACGAATAGTAATTCCTGTTTTTTCTAACATAGTCATAACCCCATGTGGAGTGCAAGAAGAAAGCTTTGGCAAACCAGTAGCTAGCCTCCCCACATTGTAAGGATGAAAACCATCAACATCTTTTTTAGGGTCAATCCTCTCAATCAACTCCTCTGGCTCAATATGCTCAGGTACAGGCAACTGCACAATAATCCCATGTACGCTATCATCTGCATTTAAAGAGTCAATTTTAGCCAACAACTCTTTTTGGGTAATAGAGGCAGGCAACACCATAGAAACATCATTAAAACCAGCCTTTTCACAAGCAATTTTCTTATTACGAACATAAACTTCTGAAGCAGGATCCTCTCCCACCAAAATAACCGCTAAACCTGGTGGTTTATTCCCTGCTGCCACCTGTTTAACAACCTCAAGTCTAATCTCCTCTCTAAGCTCTAAAGCAATAGCTTTTCCATCTAATAACTTAGCTGTCATAATGCTCTCCAATCAATCAATATATAAATTTACGGAAATGATACCCCATTTCAAAGAGAAAGTGTTTCTTTGAAAAAATAACGCATTTCCTTATTGACAGAAACCCTATGGCTCTATACAATACGCCGCTATCTTATCGGAGTATAGCGCAGCCTGGTAGCGCACTTGTTTTGGGTACAAGTGGT
>CAZMHA010000070.1:0-2030 GCA_964565985.1 uncultured Piscirickettsiaceae bacterium
GAATATAATCGGCAATAGCAGGTGGAGTTTCATTTGTGTAGGTAATGCCTAATCCTCCGCCTATATCTAAGTGGTGGATTTTAATGCCCTGTTTTGCAAGAGTATTTTTTAAAATGAGTACTTTATCTAAAGCATCTATAAATGGTGTTATTTCTGTTAATTGTGAGCCTATGTGGCAATCTATACCTGTTATATTTATATTAGATAATTCGTTAGCTTTTGCATACAGTTCTGGAGCGGTGTCAATATCTACCCCAAATTTATTATCTTTTAACCCTGTTGAAATGTATGGGTGAGTTTTTGCATCAATATCAGGGTTTACACGAATAGAAATGTCAGCTATTTTATTTATTTGTTTAGCAACAGCTTGAATACGGTCAAGTTCAGGGTAAGATTCTATATTAAAGCAACGAATACCAACTTCTAATGCACGCTTTATAGCCGTGGAAGTTTTAGCTACGCCAGAAAACACAATTTTATTAGCATCTGCTCCAGCAACTAGCGCTCTTTCTAGCTCTCCTTGAGAAACAACATCAAACCCAGAGCCCATATTTACCATTAAATTTAATACGGCAATATTTGAGTTAGCTTTTACTGCATAACAAATTAAATGTGGTTGTTGCTTAAAGGCATTATCAAAACCTTTCCATTTATCCTCAATATCCTGCTTAGAGTATACAAATAAAGGTGTTCCATATTGTTTAGCTAGTTTTTTTAGGCTAACTTTTTCTACATGCATGGTATTGTTTATATAGGAAAAGGTTTTAGTAGTCATGGTTTTTATTTATTCTCTTGCTTATTTTTATTAGTTATTTTGTTGGCGTTTTTTGATAACAGCGTCTCTTTTTTTCTTATCTATTATAGATTGTTCCTTTTGTTGAGGGGTTGGGACGAACAGAGAAGTTTTTTTTCCACAGCCAGTAATCAAAAAGATGAAACTAAGGTTAAAAATGGATACAATGACCAACTTATAAAAAAACAATGTATTCTGCCACTAGATAATAGAAAAAGTGGTATTTTACCAAAGATAACAGAAAAGGTTTTATATATGTCCAATATACGGAGATTTTTGCGTTACAACATTACAATCCCTATTTATATAAAAGAAGAAAATTTATCTAAATCACTGGTAAATAAGTCGCGAGAAGATCTTATAGGACCGCAAGAAATGCTGGATTTAGAAACAATAGATGCCGATATAAAAAATATTTTAAGAGCAAAAGTAGAACCAGACTCAGAACTAGATTTAATTGTTCATTTTTTAGGCATTAAAATAAATTTAGTAGGCTTCCTATTAGACCTGCTAGTCGGCGAAGAAAATCCCGCTTTACAAGAAGATTTTAAGTTTAGAATTAGAGAATACAAAAAACAAAAAATAGTAAATTCATTATCAGGAACTAAGGTTGGTATATTAGTTGATGGTTTAGAAGACCGAATAAAAGAACATGTTTTTGAACTGTTAGAAACAGTTAGTAATAGCATTGAAGGAAGTTTTTTTCTTTATCCAAGAAAACCCCAGCCATTATTTAAAGCAGATAACTATGTAAAAAATCTTGCCGAATTGGCAGAAAAAGAAGTAACTATTGCCGTATTATTTGAGTTATTAATTAAAAAGCTTAACATTTGGGAAAATATTTACACACGACTAAAAGAAAAACACAAAGAGATTTCAGACCACACAAACTGGGGAGAATATGATATAAATTTATCAGCAGGAGGTTTGAGTTTGTTAAGTGATAGATGCTTTCCTCAGTTTACAATGGTTAATGTGTTAATGAAGCTTGGCAATAATATTTTGGTAAACAGAGCAAAGGTATTAAGTAGTAAAGCAGATGAAGAAAAGTGCCGAATTGCTTTAGAGTTTGACTTTTTAAGCGTAGAAAAAGCAAGAATAATTAGTGAGTATTTGCAAAAGCAAGAGTTAATAGATACTATGGAAAATGTTGAGCTTAATTTTACAGCCTAGTTATTCATCGTTATCTTATTCATTATTTATTTATCTTAGCTTTCTTAGCTTTCTTAGCTTTCTT
>CAZMHA010000070.1:2130-8731 GCA_964565985.1 uncultured Piscirickettsiaceae bacterium
TCTTAGCTTTCTTAGCTTTCTTAGCTTTCTTTTGTAGAGCTCTTTTTTTAGCATTTATAGACAAATCCAATCTTAACGCCCAATCGGCAAAAAACATATGGGTATCTTTATGTAAAGCCGCTATTTGTTTTAAGTTGTCTACACCATTCTCTAAAGCAAAATAAGTAATGTTTGCCAATAGGTTTAAGTGCTTAGTACTTAGAGCTGTTGTTGGAATAAAGTAAGTTAATTTTGTCAAAATTACCATGTTTATGAGATTATGCCACTGCCTTTTTGTTTTACTAAAAGTCTTATCTAATTCTTGTGATACTCCGTTTTTGCGAAATTCAATTATCTCTCTTAATTGGTGGTTATGTAATAGCACTACAGAAGCAGGGCGATCATTTTGAGAAAGGCTATCTAAAAAAGCACTTTCCATAACATGGTTTGCACCTGGCATAAATTCTCCTACCCTATAATACTAATTGTTCACAAAGAGACAGCTCTAGCTCTTGTATTTTATAGATTAAAAAATCCTGATCTTTACCATCAGGAAATTCAAAATTTACTGCTACTCGTGTTTGATACTTGGCTTTATTATCTTGAATGTGGGCAACTGTTCCATGCAATGATAGTATTTGCCTATTCTCTGGAAAGAACATAAGAACATCCACCTTTTCAAAGTTATCAAAAGTTTTAGGAAAAGAAATAGCTATGCCACTAGCACTAAGGTTAGCTATTAATTTTGGCCAGAGTTCAGGGCGAGATCTAATTATATTGTCCCGACAAATTTCTTTAAAAGTATTCGTATAGGTATTCATATACGAGGTTAAGGCAACAATTGCCCTAACTAATGGCACATGTTCAAATTTTGGGTGATTAAAGTCCTTTATTGCCTTATCTATTTTAAACTGCATAGCAAAATCAAACTTTGCTTTAAATTGAGAACGGCTGGAATGTTTAATACTATCAGTAAAAGCATTTAAGAAAAATAAGTACTTATCTTCAATAAGTTTTAAGTAAGTATAGGTTTTAGGTGCAGATTTAGATAATGCATCGAGATGATGAAAACCAGCTAATTTTTTATTGATAGAAAAGAAAAATACCTTATCATTTTTAGGGTTAAGTCCACGAGACATTTTTTCAGTGCCTTCTCCTAAGAACTTAATAGCAGTTATAATTTCCTTAAATAATGGCTCTAAAAGATCTCTTTCTTCTTGAACTCTGTGTAACCCATAGAGTGTAGAGTTTAATTGCTTGTCAATTAATTCATTAATAATAGGAGGGAAATAATCCATACCTGTCGCATAAATTTCTAAATCTTTTATCGGTGAAGAGGGAGCCATAAATACTCTAACAGGAACATCTATTCGATAAAAGCGACGAGAATTCTCTCTTAAAAACCATTTATTCATTATTATTTATCTATTATTTATTATATTTTTTTATTCTATACAAGGCAACTTCACCAAACCAGTTTGGAGCAAGTTTCATACCCAAAGTGGTTTTGTTTTGCTGATTAACTACGCTTCTTGCTACTATTTCAATATTATTGTCTGCACAAAGGTTTTCAAAATCTTTGAAAGTGCATAAATGAATGTTAGGAGTATTGTACCAAGTATTGGGTAGAGCGTCATTTTGCGGCATTTTACCACCAAAAAACAACTGCGTACGGTTACGCCAATAACCAAAGTTAGGGAAGGTAATAATACTCTCCTTGCCAGTTACTAACATTTGTTCCAACAACAAATCAGGGCGGCTAACTACCTGTAGTGCTTGAGTCATTATAATAAAGTCAAAAGAATTTTTATCAAAGTAATGTTGAATGTCATCACGATTAAGGTTGCTTTGTAAAACATTAATACCAGCGTTCATAGCCTTTACACTATTTCTAGGATCTATTTCCATGCCATAGCCAGTAATATTAAGTTCATCTTTAAGATGCTTTAACAAATGTCCATCACCACAACCCAGGTCCAAAACCCTAGCGTTTTTAGTAACCCAGCTAGTAATTATAGAAAATTCTTGAGAAAGTTTAGTCATCTATATCCTCCTCCACTCTACTCATATAAGCCTTAAATATACTTTCATAATGATCATTTTTTAACAAAAAAGCATCATGACCATGTTGCGAAGTTATTTCGGCATAACTAACATTAGTATTATTATCTAACAACGCCTTAACAATCTCCTGAGACCTTGCTGGAGAAAAACGCCAATCAGTAGTAAAAGATATAACCAAAAAATCAGCTTTAGCCCCAGCCATAGTTAAAGACAAATTGTCATTAAAATTCGCAGCAGGGTTAAAATAATCTAACGCCTTAGTCATTAATAAATAAGTATTAGCATCAAATTTTGACTGGGTAGCAAATTTTTCACCCTGATATCTTAGGTAACTCTCAACCTGAAACTCAACCTCATAATTATAATTTAACTTACTCTGTCGTAACTCCCTACCAAATTTCTCACCCATAACATCATCAGACAAATAAGTTAAATGCCCCAACATCCTAGCTAAAGCCAAACCTTTTTTCGGCAAAGAATCATGTTCTAAAAAACAACCGTCATAAAATTCAGGGTCATCCATTATTGCCCGCCTAGCCACCTCATTAAAAGCAATATTTTGAGCAGATAATTTTGGAGCAGCAGCAATAACTATTGCATTTTTAATTTTTTCAGGAAAATCAATAGCCCACTGTAAAACCTGCATGCCACCCATAGAACCACCTACCACCGCAGCCCAACAATCAACCTGTAAATGCTCACGCAAAGTGTTTTGGCTAACAACCCAATCACTACAAGTAATCATAGGAAAACTAGGGCCATAAATCATACCAGTTGCAGGGTTAATACTAGCAGGGCCAGTAGAACCGTGGCAACCGCCAAGGTTATTAGAACAAACCACAAAAAACTTATCAGTATCAATAGCTTTTCCAGAGCCAATATACTCATGCCACCAACCCTCCGAGCCATCCTCTGCATACCTACCTGCCACATGGTGGTTACCGCTTAAAGCATGGCAAATTAAAATAGCATTAGAAGCCTTAGAGTTAAGAACCCCATAAGTTTCATACACCAAATCATACACAGGTAAAACCGAACCGCTAGCCATAACAAGAGGTACAGTAACATTTAAAGTTTGTGGAGAAACCAAAGGCAAACTATCCATTAGTGAACCAACCCCTGACCTAATTGAGAAATAGAACCCACCACCACAATTTGGGTTAACTTAATCGCAAGAATAGCCACAATAGGTGACAAATCCATACCACCAATAGGAGGAATTAATCTTTTAAAAGGAGCCAACAAAGGTTCTGCCATTTGATTAAATATAGCCGTATTAGGGTTATGCTCTGGGCTAACCCAACTAAGAATAATATGAATAATAATTAACCAAAACATTAAATCTAACAGTTGATTTAAAACTTCAGTAATAGAAAATATAGCAATTAAACTAATCGCGTACGACTTATCGGTAAGAAAACCCAATAAAACCACAAATAACGCCTGTACAACCAAAGCCGCAATAATAGCCGACCAATCCCAACGACCTTTTGCAGGGACAAGTTTACTAAAAGGCGCACAAAGAGGATTAGTAACCTTAGCCACAAAAGTAACAATAGGGTTACGCCAATCAACATAAGTAGCACGCAAGAAAAAACGCAACAGTAAAATAAAAACTACCATACCCGCGGCAAACTGCAACAAAAACAAACCACCCTGACCTACTGGCGACATAAGCAACTCCAACTTAAAAAGATATATAATTAATAAAGAACTATTTTAGTGCTAATTGACCAACAAAACAGATGAATTTATACAATTTTAGAAGGGGGGGGGGGTAAAAATGCAAAAAACCGCCTGAAAAGGCGGTTTTAATATTATCCAAATCCTATCTGTGGATTTGGGTAGTAGGGTGAATTGCTTATTTTTTAGTTCCCCAAGCATAGGTGTACATTGCCTGCCAGTTAAATTGGCTATGGCTAGTTGTTACACCTGAATTAGGGTTTGTAGCAGAAACTTCAGGGGCAACGGTTACAGCAACATCAATCAGTTGACCTGGTGCCATTGTCCAACCAAATCCAGCAGTAATGTGGCTTTCAATAGTCGCAGGGAATAAAGGATTTAAAGACTTATCTGGCACAGGATTAGATGCATGGTTAATACCAGCACGAACCGCAATATCCTTATTAACCATATACTGACCACCTAACATAATAACCGTTTGGTCTTCCCAGTTTTGATCTAAAACCACATCAAGAGTAGTATTAGCAAGCCCGCCATTTGAAACACTAGAGTCAGCGTTAAAGGTCATAGAAAAGTTATCCATTACAGCAGACCAGTTAATTCTCTTAATATCTGCAGAAAGCATAATTTTACTACTAGGAGTCCAGGTAGTTCCTAAAGCCATCATAGAAGGCCATTGAAAGTCTTTTACTTTTATTTTTCCTGACATAGGTAGAGTAGCATTCCCATAAGTACCACTAAGAGCCCCTCCGCCAAGAACACCAGTGTCAACACTAACATTCATAGAAAGCTTTGCATCACCTTCAAAATCGCTCATGTTAGTTTTTAGATGATAAGAAGCACCAAATGCCCACTCATTATTAAGCTTAAAAGTAGCTCCTAATTTACCAGCAAAACCTGTACCCTTAGTTGCTTGGGTAAAGTTACTATTATCAGAAAAATCAAATCTAGCCCAACTTACATCATTTATAGGACCCGTATTCGTTCCAGGCCCAGTACCGAAAGCGGCATTTAATCCACCTGCCATGCTTCCACCAACAGAACCACCGTTACCAGCCATTAATCCTGCAAAGGTATTACCATCCATGTCCATTTGTAAATCCATACCACCAAATATATAGTCTATGGAACCACCAACGCTTAATTTATCGTCAATATCAAAAGTTAATGGAACTATTAATCTTCCTACCGCTAATTCAGAGCGAACTGTTTCTCCACTTAGTGGAGTTTGTGTTGTAAGTATTGATAAACCGCCAGCAAACAAATCTCCTGCTCCTGCTTTACCATAGTCTGTTCCCATTCCTCCTTGTGCCATAAAACCAACACCCCAGGTGAAACCGTTCTTTTTTGTAGCATAACCAAAACCAGGCATAATGAAAGAACCAGTTGAATCTGTTTTTGCACCTGAAGCTTTATGTTCAGAAGAAATAGTTGGGTTTAAACCACCTACCGCAAACTGGAAAAGATTACCTTCTTTTACATTCATTCCCATAGTTGCTGGGTTATTCATCATGCCACCTAACCCATTACTGTATGCCTGGGCAGTGCCACCCATTGCGGTTGATATTGGCCCGTAACCTTCCATGTTCATGCCGTTTGTAGCAAAAGCAGATGATGCTAATAATGCTGAAGATACCGCAAGTGCAATTCTTGTCATTTTTATTTGTTTATTCTCTTTTGGTTAATTATTAATATATTAGAATATTTGAATGTTCCTTGGCACTACTATGCCTAAGTTTAAATGAAAATGAAAATCAAATAATTCTGCTTGGGCATTAGATAAACTTATACTCCTGTCTAAACTATTGCAGATAAAAGTGTTTGCTAATAAATTGCAAAAAAAAACCCCTGCTTTTTTAATGGCAGGGGTTTTGGTTCGGCGGTTAAGTTTTAGTTTAAAACTCGCCAGCTTTACCATTTTGTAGCATTGTCCACATAGCTTCACGAACAATTAAAGTTTCTTTTAGTAGTTCTGCAGGCATTTTTTTACCCATTTTAATCATCATGTCCATGTTCATTGTGTATATATGTAGCCCATCTTCTTCTTCGATGATTGTTACACGGCAAGGTAGGAATCCACCCATTGCTGGTGAGAAATTAATCATTTTTTGTGCTGTTTCTGGGTTGCAAAATGACATAACATGTATTACTTTAGAATCAATGCCACGAGCTTTTAGTTCTTCTGAAAGTGGTAGTTCACCAACATTTTTAATGTTTGCAGATATACCAACCGCATTAACTGCATCAATTACATCTTCTAGGCTAACGCCTTCTTCAACCTTTACTTCCCACATGGTTGCATCGGCTATATCACCTTCTGCTGCTACCCATTTGTCCCAAATTTCCATAAAGGTACCTGCTGCACCTTCGTTTAGGTTGGTCATGCCGTTTACTGTGCCACAAGCGGTTAGTGTGGTTAGCATTCCTGCTATAAAAGCCGTTTTAAAAAGTTTCATTTGATTTATCTCCATTGGTTTACAATCATCTTGCTTTTTATTGTCATAATCTAGTACTAATATAAGCATTTACTTTAGTTAGTTTGCATAGGTTAGCTTTATTTGCGGTAAATTAAAAATAAATTTTATATAGTCTGCGATAATAAAATTTTATGACAGTTTAAATCCTAGTTTATTTAGCAGTTGGTCAACCCTAGTATTACCTGTTGATTTTACTGTGTATTCTGTCCATTCTCGTCTAGTAGGATAGTCCCTACGATAGTTTTCAAATGCTAGGCTATTAGTCAAATTTATTGCTTGATGGTCTGTTAGTGGTTGGTAGCATTGCTTTAATATTTCATAAATAGTTGTTTTGTTTTCTATTTTTAGGGGGGGGGGGGGAAAATTTACTCTCCAGCTGTTTTTTTTTGGTTGTTGCC
>CAZMHA010000071.1:0-8408 GCA_964565985.1 uncultured Piscirickettsiaceae bacterium
ACTTAACTTCTTATTGGGGGTTTTGGGTTAGTAATAATTTAGATAGACAAAAAGCTACCACCAAAGGGCAGGGAAAACGCTCAGCTGTTGAACGCTCAAACCTTCATGCGGGTTCTAGCTGGTTGAAAAAGAAGGGAGATAATCCAAACCTTACTTCTAGGGTTCAAATTACCAATAAATAACCTATAAATCTAAGTCATGCGAGTAAGATATAGATAAAACAGGATTGTCTTTATTTATTCCACCAGAATCTTTTTTTAAGGTTTTATCATATGCAAAAGTAATATTTCCTGTTGTTAGGTTTAATTGTAGGTGATTATAGTTATCACCATTTGATTCTTTACGCTGTTGATTACCAAATACAGCACCCATACTAACTTTATCTGTTAAATCTTTTTCATAACTTACAAAGGTATATATACCTCCTGTTTCAGAATTTTTTCTGCTTCTGTTACTGAATAATGAGCTCCGACAGTAATTCCTAGGACTTCAATACTCGCATAAAGTTCAGATAAATCATTAACATCATTGGTATCTGTAATATCTGCTGGATATACATAATAAATATAACTTACATCATAATTTATAGACTTAAAAGAATTTGCGTAACCTATGTAAATATCTTGCTCATAACCATTATCTCCATGCAAAGATGATGCCCAAGTTCCTACATAAATTCCAACTGTAGAATTAAAATCAACCCCTCCCTGAATTGCGGACATATTTTCTGTCTGAGATGCTCCTCTATCCACATAATTGGAAGTGATAGTAAGATTGGATGATAGTTCAGCTTTAGCACTAGTTATGGCAAAAGCTAAAATTATAGTAGTTGTTAGTGAAATAATATTTTTCAATTCAGCCCCCTTTTTTGAGTAAGTTAAATAAAAGTTTAGCCCTGGCTAATTTAATTGTATTGTACCTAATATATTTATTAGATATAGAAAAATTTAAATAAAAAAAAGGGCTAGTAAAAACTAGCCCTTTTTTATAATTGTATCAACAAATAAATTATTCAGTACAACCTATAAGTCTAATGGGTGGCTGTAACTAATAGAAAGAACAGGAGCTCCAGGAGCCGCTTTCAAAAATGCTTTGTCATAAGAGAAAGTAAAGTTACTTAAGCTCGCTCTAACTTGCATGTGAAGGTAGCTATCTGCTCCTGACTCACTAAACCCCTGAAATCCAAAAGTTGCACCAGCATCAATTTTTCTTGTTACTTTTTTATCAAAGTCTGCAAAAAAGTAAAAATCTCCTACCTTTGAATTTTCACGAGCTTCATAAACTGAAATATTAATACCTGTAGTTAAACCAGGTACTTCATCTAGCTCGACATTGGCATATATTTCCGCGAAATCTGTATCTTTTATTACAGGATAAGCGTAATAAATAAAACCTGCATCAAGTTTAATTGCACCAAGTGGTATTTTAACTCCTGCGAAAAGATCTTGCTCATAACCTGCAGCAGGACCTAAAGAAGATGCCCAGGTACCAAGGTATAAACCAGATTTGTCTTTATATTCAACTGTTGCTTGTACCGCAGGGTTGTAGGCAGTTTGTGTAAATCCACGGTACATATAGTTAGAAGTTAAAGTAGCTTCTGCATTTATATTTTTGGTGATACTACCGGCTTGTGCATTGGTTGTTAACAACATTGTTGAAACAAAAGTTGAAGATAATATTGCGTATACTTTTTTCATTTTTCTTTCCTTTTTAATAAATTTTGGTACGACTGAGTGGATTCGAACCACCGACTCCTACCATGTCAAGGTAGTGCTCTAACCAACTGAGCTACAGTCGTATGGTACCAGTGGGCGGACTCGAACCGCCACGCCTGTAAAGGCAACGGATTTTGAATCCGTCATGTCTACCAATTCCATCACACTGGCATAAGTAAAAACTATAAACTTCTTGGTAGTTTTTTACTCGTCAAAAGATGCCTAACACCTTAAAGATTGGTGGATTATAGAGAACCGTTGCTGTTAAGTCAAGAAAAGAAAGGGGGGGCTTATTCATGTTTTTAGATTTGTGTTTGCTTTTTAATTTACTAGAACAATTTGATTTTAAAAGGTTTTATTTAACTTTAGAGCTAATATCTTTAATTTTACGCACCCAAGCAGAAATGCCAAAGTTTGCTTTATATTCTCTACGGGCTTGATTGGCGGCTTTTTTAGTTGGGTAGGATCCTGTAAGTATAATGTAGTTAGTTTTTCCTGCTTTTTGTACGCCGACAACATGGCTACCACTTAATGATTTATTATTGATGAATTTTTGTGCAGCAGCTTTGCCTGACATGTTAGCAAGCTGTAATGTATAGTTGAAAGCTGGCTGGTCCATTAACCATTTTATATCTAGTGTATAGTCTGCAATAGGTGCTTTAGGTGCTGTTACCTTTTTTGGTGTAGAAATCCTTTTAAGCAACCTTACTACAGGTTGTTTTATAGGTTTTATTTTTGGTGCTATTGGCTCTATTATTGTTGGCTCTGTTATTTTTACTTTTACAGTGGACTTTTTAAGATTAACAGGGGTTTTGGTTATAGTTGGATTGCGGTTAACTAGTGCTAAAAGTATTTGTTCTAATTTATAGTCTAGTTGATGGATTTGTTTTTCAACACCTTTAAGGCTTGTGGTTACTGGTTTAGAATTCATAAGCTCTTCATTATTAATTCCTGTAGCAGCTATTGGTGAATTATTTTTTAACTGCTTAATTCCTTTTTCAAGGTCTTTTATTTTTGGTTCAATTTCAACAACCGTACTTTTTAACTCTTCTATATCTGAACTAGATGTCTCTTGCGTTTGTTTAACCTGCCTAATTTCGTTGTTTGTACTTATGTAAGATATATATATTATGCCTATAATTGTTAACAATAAAGAGATTACAATAATAATTGTAAAAATAGAAGATGACTTTGTTTTAGTTGTAGATTGCTTGGTTATTTTTATGGTCTTGGGGGCGTTTCTGGGTTTTCCGCGTCTTTTGGGTGATTGGTTGGAAGGCATAACATCCTCTGCGGCATTTAGCCAGTCGGAAAGAGAGTGCCCAGAATTATCTACAGATGAATTTTGCTGTGCTTGACTACCAATTGCTTTTAGCAACTCTGCTCGTTCTTTCTCTAGTTGTTTAACTGTCTGAGCCATTAAATATATCTTATTTTTAAATTGCTAATATAATATACAGTATATTATATGTTTTTACAAAGGAATTACAAAATGCAAAGCGTTGGAATGGATGATGTTGGTTCTGCTTTACTTATAACGGTTGGACTTTCTGTTGTGTTTATTCTCATTGTAGTTTTATCTATGTGGTGGGTTTTTGCTGTATTTAAAGAAAAAGAGAAAAACAAAGCCCGTAGTAATAAAGATAAAGATAACTAAATTATTTCTTTTTCCTGTTCTAGCTTTTTTAATAGTTTAAATAGGCTAAACATTAATATTATTGTGGCAGTAAAAAAACCAAGAACTATTGCGTACCAAAACCCTGTTATGCCTAATGGGGCGAAAAAAACGCTAGTGAACGCCATTAAATACCCCCCCCCTAGTCCAATACCCCAATAACAAACAAAAGTTACTCGCATAATTACTTGAGTATTATGTAAACCCCTCAGTGAACCTGATGCTGCCACCTGTATTGCATCAAATACTTGATAAATAGCTGCTATGCTTAATAAACCAATTGCTATGGTGATTACCTGTTCATCTTTAGTGAAAATTTCTGCAATTGATCCCCTTATAAAGTAGGTGAAAATAGCTGAAAGTGCTCCTGCTATTAATGCCATAAATAAGCCTGTGTAAATACGCTGGTAAACTTCCGTTTTTGAGCCTCTACCATAGGCCTGCCCCACTCGTATAGTAATTGCCATAGAGATACTTAAAGGAATCATGAATAGTAGCGAGGTGTAACTAACACCTATTTGCTGTGCCGCAATTACTTCTGTGCCTAGTATGGCTATAAACAATGCAATAAAACTAAATAGACTAACTTCAAATAATATTGCAAATGTATTAGGAATGCCTAACTGCAGAATACTTTGTAAGCCATTTTTCCAAAGGGGGGGGCTAAATTTCTTTAGATTAAGGTATGGGGATACTTTATTAGATTTTATCGTATAGCCAATTGCTACAAATAACATAAGCCACATGGTTATTGCCGAGGCTATACCACAGCCTGCCGCACCATAAGAATTTACTGGCCCCCAGCCATAAATAAATAAAGCATTTAAAGGAGTATTAATAAAAATAGTTAGAATACTAATCCACATGGTTGGAAGAGTTAGCCCTATACCTTCCCAAAAAAATCTAAATACAAAATAAATAGATAGAGCAGGTAAACCAAAGGCTATATAAAGTAAATAATCGTCTGTTAACTGCTGAACAGTTCCACTTAGTGGTAGTAGGTTTAATACCCATGAACTATTAGCTAACAATAGTAAAATAATAATACCTAATGGAATAGATAGCCAAATTCCCTGTTGGAAAAAAACCTGCATTTGCGGGAAGTTTTGTTTGCCATAATGTTTAGCAACCAAAGTAGTTAAGGTTAATAACAGCCCTACGGATAACATCATTACAGGAAAAAGAATACTTGAGCCAAGACCTATCGCGGCCAAGTCATCGGTGCCTACCTGCCCTGCCATAAGTGTATCAACCACTCCTAATGCGGCTAGAGATAGCTGTGCGATTAGTATAGGAAAAGAAAGTTTGGCTAGGCTTTTAAACTCCGAGTAAGAAATTGACATCTATTTTTTGTCATCTTTTTCTTTATCTTTGCTCTCGTGCCAGTAGTCTTCGCCGTGTTCTTCAGTAATTGCTGGATCTAATGTATCTTGCTCTTCTGGATAGGTATTTTGTTCTAATAGATAAGGAGCTAATAAAATAGTAATTACTTTCAATGTCCAATAAATCATCGCATAGATAATTATTGCAAATAATAGCACTATCGGTAAGCCAAAAAGCAAGTCCACGAAAAGGCTTTGCCCACTAAAAAAGTTATCAATAAAAGATTTTTTAATTAGCGTAAAGTACAACCAATAAATAACAGGAGCTAAGCTTAGTATTAGCACAAAATAATTTAGAGGATAAATAAACCTAGAATTCCTAAACAAACAAAACATAATCTACCCCTTTAAAAAAAGCCACTGTAGTGCAATTATAGTACTGGCAACATTAAACTCGCCAGCAAAAAGTTTCTCTTTTGCTTCAGCGTAATCTAGTATAACAATATGAATATCTTCATCTTCTGACTCTAAGCCTGCATACTTAGGTAAGGCTGCGTAATCAATATCAGAACCGTATAAATGCAATACCTCTTCACAGGCTGCAGGGCTTGGATAATAGCTGTAAATATGCTCAAAAGATGCATCAGTTACTGCAGCTTCTTCTTCAGCTTCTCTAGCACATGCTTCTATTTTGCTTTCGCCTTTATCAATCATTCCCGCAACAGGTTCTAATAACCATGCCTGTTGATTATTCTCTTGAAAAAAGTCTATCGCACCTGTACGGCACTGTTCGATAAGAACTATTTTTTTATTCTTAGAGTCATATAGAAAAACTACAACCGCATCACCACGAGTAAAAAGTTCTCTAGTTACTGATTTTGAAACCCCTCCGCTATATTTTGCAAAACGGTATTTAACTTCATCTAGCTGAAAAAAACCTTTATATAGAGTGGTTTTTTTAATTTCTGTGATTTTTTTACGATCTTCAGTCATCTTTTATTTCAATTTTAGGTACTCGTTCAGTTATACCACAGAGTAGTTCATAACTAATAGTACCCGCAAAACTTGCTACTTTATCGACAGCAAGCCCTTTACCCCATAAGGTTACATCTGACCCTATACAAACTGTTTTTTCAATATCTGCAACATCTACGGTAATAATATCCATTGAAACTCTACCAACTAAAGGTACTATTTCGCCGTCGATTAAAACTGGGGTGCCATTTTTTGCATGCCTAGGATAGCCATCGCCATATCCAACCGCAACTACAGCTAGTAAAGTTTTTCTATCCGCTATCCAGGTATGGTCATAACCAACTTTATCACCCTTCTCTATCCACTTTAAAGAAATAACTTTTGAATAAAAAGACATTACAGGGTTTGTTTTTGGTAAATGGTTTTTGTAAGATTCCGCACCATACAACATTATGCCAGGCCTAACCCAGTCTAAGTGAGATTCTGGAAATAAGGTGATACCTGCTGAGTTGGCTAAACTTTTTTCACCACCAACATCTTTAGTTAGCTCTTGAAACTCTTTTATCTGCTTATTTGTAAAGCTAGGGGAACTTTCTGCCGAAGAAAAGTGCGAAAGCCAATTAATATAAATTAACTTACCCAATTTTATATTTAAGTCTGATAGTCTATTTATTAACTCCGCCATATCATCAGGAGAAAACCCTAGCCTATTCATTCCTGTATCAATTTTTATCCATATAGTAAACTGTGTATGTTTAAGGTTTGGAATAAATGATTCTATATACTCTAATTGATAAAAGGAATGTACCACCATTTCTAAACGATGGTGAAACACTAGTTCAAGTTCTCGTTCAGAAAAAACCCCCTCTAACAAAAGAATGGGATGTAAAAAACCATTTTGGCGTAACTTTATTCCTTCATCAATTGAGGCAACACCAAAACCATCAGCAGAAGATAGTTCTTGGGCTACACGAGCAATTCCATGCCCATAGCCATTAGCTTTTATTATTGCTAATATTTTAGATTTTGGTGCAAATGCTTTTACTTGAGAAAGATTTTTTTTCAACGCAGAAAGATTAATTTCAACTCTTGTTGGTCGATAGTTTATTTTATTAATATGGGTCATCAGCTACCTCAAACCCAGCATGGTTTTCAAATTTAGTATAGCGACCGATAAAGGTAAGTAGAACCGTGTCAAGCGAACCATTCCTATGTTTTCCTAATATTATTTCAGCTGAGCCTTTATTTTCAGATGCAGGATTGTAAACTTCATCACGATAAATAAAAACAATCAAATCCGCATCCTGCTCTATTGCCCCTGACTCACGCAAATCTGACATCTTAGGCCTTTTATCTGGGCGTTGTTCAAGGTTTCGACTTAATTGTGATAAAGCTATAACAGGAACATTTAATTCTTTCGCAAGTGTTTTTAAACCTCTAGAAATTTCAGAAATCTCATTTACCCTATTTTCTGTCTGTATAGACCCGCGCATTAATTGTAAATAATCAATTACAATTAAACCTAATCCCTCTACTTCTGCCTCTGGGTTTTCTGCCCCATTTTCTTTGGCTTCTTTGCGTTGAGAATCACGCAAATCCTTGTCTATCCTTCTTGCTCTGGCTCTTAAATCATTAATTGTTAATGCAGGAGAGTCATCAATAAATACCTTAGCTTGAGATAATTGTGTAACAGCTATATTTAGCTGATTAAAGTCTTCTGGTTGCATGCTTCCATTACGGACTCTTTCTGCATCAATCCTACCTACTGAACTAATCATTCTTAGCGCTAGCTGTTCTGCCGGCATCTCCATGCTAAATACTGCGACACTTGCTTTTGATTTTATTGCTACATTTTCTACAATATTCATAGCGAGGGTAGTTTTACCCATTGATGGACGACCTGCTACAATAATTAAGTCGCCTTTTTGTAAACCTGAGGTAACCTCATCAAACTTTGACAAATGAGTTTCTAAGCCTGTTATTGTGCCACCATTATTAAATCTGTCATCAATAGTTTGTACTGCAGAATCGAGCAAACCACGCATTTCTTGATATTCACGCTGTTGTCCTGCTCCATGCTCTGCTATTGCCATTACTTTAGTTTCAGCAACATCTAAAATATCTCGTATATTTTTTCCTTCTGGAAAATAACTAGACTCTGAAATCTCATTAGAAACCTGTATTAATCCACGCAAAATAGCTTTTTCGCGAACAATTTCTCCATAAAATTTAATATTTGATGCTCCAGCCGTGTTGCTGATTAAGTCAACTAGATACTCCTTGCCTCCAGAATCTTCTAGTTTACCAATTGATTCTAATTTTTCAATAACAGTTACCAAGTCAAAAGGTTTAGACTGCTGACTAAGTTGTTGAATAGCTTCATATAAAACTTGGTGTTGTTGTGTGTAAAAATCTGCTTGTTGCAGTATTATAGAAACATCATCTAGCTTTTCATTATCCAGCATTAGGCCGCCGATAACAGATTGTTCAGCTTCAATGGAGTGTGGTGGAGTTTTAAAAAGATTTTCGTCTTTCATTTTCTTTTCATTAAATTAAGGAGGATATATTATATAAAAAAATGCAAAAAAAAACGGGGTAAAACCCCGTTTTTTTAATAAAAAGTAAAGCTATTAAGAATACCTAGAATAACTATCTATTCTTCTTCTTTTGCTTTTATTTCAACAACAATCGTTGAAACTACATCTACATGTAAGTCAACTT
>CAZMHA010000072.1:0-8397 GCA_964565985.1 uncultured Piscirickettsiaceae bacterium
CATGTCTATACAGTCTTTGCCGTAGATGAAGTCGTTTAGTGTCGCGGCTTCGCCATTTATTAGTGTGGTTAGCTCCGCATCATCAGATTTTTTTGCTATTGCTTTGATGAAGTCTTTGGTTGGCATACGAATTTCTAGTTGGTCGGTTAGTTGTTGTTTGATAGTTGCATCGGTGCTGTCAAAACATGCCATTAATTCTGTTACTAGCTCTGGTTGGTTGCGCGGAATTAGGTTAATTGCATCGCCTGCTTGGTAGCTTTCGCCGGTTCCTTTTAGTGAGAATTCAAAGTGCATTATTTCTTTGCTTGAGTTTTCGCTGGTTAGTCTTATTTTTGCTGTTAGCGGTGCAAGCATGGGGTTTTTACGATTAAATTTTGATTTTTCTTTTTTTGGTGCTGATGAGGATGTTGTTACTTCTGCCCCCCCTTCTGATCCTTTGTCTTTTATGATTTCAAGTGCTTGTTCTGTCCATTCTGCTGCTGGTTCGTCGTAGTCAACATCACAGTCTACTCGGTCGGCAATTCTGCTTGCTCCTAGTTCTGCTAGGCGTTCGTCCCATTGAATGGCACATTCACAAAAATCATCGTATCCTGTGTCGCCTAAACCTAGTACGGAGAAGAAGGTGTTTTCAAATGTTGGTGCGTCATCGTTACTTATTTCTTCCCAAAGTGCGGCAGCATTGTCGGGCATTTCGCCTTCGCCGTAGGTGCTGGTTATAACTAGTAGCCTTTCTACATTTGCTAGTTCGCTAAGTTCTACATCGTCCATGTCCATAACGATTGGGGCAAGCCCTTGTGCTGTTGCTGCGTCTGCAGCGTCATAGGCTACTGCTTCGGCATTGCCGGTTTGTGTGCCGTAGATAATTGTAATTGCTTTTTGTGCTGTGGTGGTAGTTGTTGGCGAGGATTGTAAACGAGAATGTAGTCCTGCAATAAAACCACCTAACCATTGCTTTTGGTCTTCAGAAAATGGCATATTTTCTGGTAATAGTGGATTTTCAAGTTCGTTGTTTACATTGCTCATTTTCTTTATCCTTTTTTGCTATTTTGTTCTATAAACTCACCTAGAACATTAATATAGTATTTTGCTAATGTTTTTGTCAAACTTTCTTGCTGTGCTAGGGCTTTTGCATTTATTTTGGTGCGTGAAATAATCCATACGGTTGTGCCAAATGCTTGTGTATCAGATACTTCTCTTAGTGATAATGACATTTTATAATCATTAATTCGTTTGTCGGCTAGTAGTATAGATAGTTCTTTATCACTACTTTCTTTTAGGGCTTCTTTGGTATCTTTGATTAGCTGTTCTACTAGCTTACGGTCAAGTGTTACTATTAGGTTTTTGGCATAGTCATTTACTTGTAGGTTAGTAGTTTTAGTAGCTTGTACCATGGCTTTATGCAAGATAGCTGTGTGGTGAATATAATCAAAAATCAGTTCGCTATCAACATCACCATAGTTAGGTATAGCTCCATTGAGTAGTGGCTGATTGGTGTCGTAGGCTTGTTTTAATTTTTTTAAACTGCTTTCGCCGATAAAAGTACTTAGTTCTTCTATCATTTGTTTACGATTACACAGCTCAACAATTTTTTCAAAAGTGTGCAAATTATAAAGTGCTTTTGGCATTATTAGGTGGAAGTTTTTAACTTCTGCTTGCCAATTTTTTAGTATTTTTTCTACTTTAACAGAGCCTGTTCGTACGGAGTGTTCTTCTAAATGATGTAGCAGGGCTTCTCTTTGTCCACTAATAAATTCATCATCTGCTGTTAGTGACATAACAGTTACTGAATCTTCTGAACATTTATTGGCTATATCTCCTGTTGGATCATATTGGTAGGCGGTACCACCACTCATACCGTTACCAAAGCCTTTTCCATAGGCTCCTAGGTTAACAATACTGCCGTTGGTCATGTATTCGGCACAAAAATCTCCAACACCTTCTACTACGGCAACTGCTCCTGAGTTACGCACTCCAAATCTATCACCAGCCTGACCTGCAACATAAAGTTTACCGCCAGTGGCTCCAAATAGAGCGAAGTTTCCTATTAGGGAGTTACCTCTTTCTGATGGACACCCTCCCCCTGGACTGCAAACCACAATAACCCCGCCAGATTGTGATTTACCTACGCCATCATTACAGGTTCCTGTGTGAACAAGAGTAATTCCCGTATTGTTAAATGCTCCAAAACTTTGCCCAGCTGCATGAGTTGTTGTAACTGTAACTGTGCCTTTGGCAAGTGCTTTACGGCCTTTGCTAAGAACTGTTACCGCAGGGTGTTCTTGTATTTGTTGTGCCGTTAGTTCGTAGTTTAGGAACCTTTCAACATCTACCGAAAATTGTCCACCAGTAGTTTTATTGCGGTTACCCAACTCACCACCATCTATTGCTATGTGACAATGATGTTTGTCTAGCTTCCAAAACTTTTGTTTGAATTCTTTAATATAATGGTCATCTGCTTCAAAATTGGCTTCTAGATAAACTGGTTTTTCGACCTTGACAACTTCAACATAACGCAACATTTCGGTCATATCTAAACGACCAGAGATACTTTTGTGGTCAACCAAGTGTAATAGGTCACTACGACCACAAATTTCTTTTAGGCTTTTGTAACCAAGTGAGGCAAGTATTTCTCTTACTTCATGAGCAAGGTTAATATAGTATTGTGCTAAAGCTCTTGGGTCACCATCGTATACTTCTGGATTGGTTGTCAGCCCTGCTGGGCATTTTATATGACAATTTTTTGCCATTACACAACGCAACATCATCAGTGCAGTAGTACCAAACTCAAATGAATCTCCACCCATCATTGCAGATTTAATAACATCCATGCCTGTTTGATGGGCATTTGAACAACGCAAGATAACCTTGTCTCTTAAGCCATTTTCAGACAGTGCTTGATGCACTTCTGTTATGCCTATTTCTGCCACTCGTCCAGTATGTTTTAAGCTGGTTACCTGTGCGGCACCTGTACCACCAGTGCTTCCTGCAACATTAATCACATCTGCCCCTGCTTTAGCAACACCTACCGCAATAGTTCCTATTCCTTCAGATGATACTAGTTTAACCACTACTCTTACTCTTGCCGCCTTCGCATCATGAATAAGTTGCCCTAAATCTTCAATAGAATAGGTATCGTGATGGGGGGGGGGGGGATACTAGTTCCCCTCCTGGAGTTCCACCCCTTGCCGCAGCAATTTCAACAGTTACTTTTGGTGAAGGTAGTTGCCCACCTTCTCCTGGTTTAGCTCCCTGTGCTAGTTTTATTTCTATTTCTTCTAAATTTGGGTCGGCTAAATATCCTGCCCAAATTCCAAAACGACCTGATGCAAATTGTTTAATTCGACTTGAACGGAGAGTGTTGTAGCGTCTTGAGTTTTCACCACCTTCTCCAGAGTTACTCATAGCACCAACCATGTTAGTTCCCATAGCAACTGCTTCATGAGCTTGGGCAACTAATGCTCCATGGCTCATTGCTCCAGATGCAAAAGAGGCTGTTATTTCATGTGCTGGCTGAATTGTTGTTAACGCTATCGGTAGCGGTGTTTCAACAATATTTGCGCAGAATTTACTAGCAATACCTTCTGCTTTAATCTTTATTTTGTCCGCTGTAACTTCTATATTAATTTGTTTGTTAAATTTAGTGGTTAGTGCTTTTGCAAATGCCGCATTACAAGAGGAACTTGCGTTTTCTAAACTAGCTTCAAATTCATTATCGGCAACTGATGATATTTTTAATCCCTGTATTGCATAGCTAGAATTGCCTGTTAGATGAAAAGAAGCGAGTGCTTTATTGAAGTCTGCTAAAACTTCACAAGCTAACAAACTTACTGGCACATCTAGAGCATCTCTAATTGCCGAAGGCCTATCATTTCGTTCTTGGTGTAGGTTGTCGCTAAATACTTTATAGGCATCTGTTATTTTGTGGTTATCAATTTGTGCAGGAGTTCTTTTGTTAAAACTTTGATCTCGATAGCTGTCATCGGTTGGCAAGACGGTTAATTTTTCATCTTCTTGCTCTTCATCAAACTGGTCATCTTCGGCAAAGGTAATTTTTTCATCGGTCATGCCTCCAAAATAACGCACGGCAAGATTACCAAAGTTATGCCCTGCTCCATCGGAGCGTTCTTTAAATAACCCTAATAATGGAATGTCTTTTTCTTCTGCTATTTCTAACATTGCTTTATGCCAATTTGCAGAACTCTTAGCTATTTCAGTAAAACCTGCCCCCCCAACTGGTGAATTAATGTTAGGGAAAATTGGTTGTAATTTTGGATCAAGCGTGTCAAAAAAGTTGGCTTCAAAAAACTCACCACCAATATAACTTTCAACCGTGCAAAGACCAAATTTACCCATGGTTTTCATCAATGATTTTTCAACCGCTTTTTGGAAGCTGTTTAAAGATTCAGATACTTTCTCATAGCTATCACAAAACTCTACTGCTCGGTTGAATACAGTTAATGGGCATATTGCAGACGCTCCAAAACCAAGTAGAACCGCAAGATCATGTGTGCTACAAGCTTGCCCAGTTAAATAAACTAGGCTAGAGTTAAAACGAAGCCCTGTTTTAATTAGCCGTTGATTGGTGGCTGCGATAGTAAGAACTGCGGGTAATGCCGCTTTATTTCTTGTTATATTTTGATCACTTAGAATAATAATATCAATATTGTCTTGTGCTAATTTTTCAACTTGATTACAAACTTTATCTAAAGCTTTTTGAATGTTTTTTTGGTTTTTTTCTTCATTATCAAAATCTGGCTTAAACAGGGTTTCTACGGTAGAAACACTTAGTTTACTTTGTTCGCCAGCTTTAATAATTTGCATTATTTGTTGTGGCTGTAGTATAGGGGAATCTAATACTATTTGTGGGCAACTACTATTACTAAAATAGGATTTTCCTCCCAGTGCAACCCGTAAAGTCATACCATCTGACTCTCGCAAAGAATCTAAAGGTGGGTTGGTTACCTGTGCAAATCTTTGACTGAAATAACGCGACATGCCACCTTCATCATCCGTCAAAACATTAGGTGCAAGACCATAACCCATAGCAAATATTTTTTCTGCACCTGTTTGCAACATTGGGTCAAGCATAAATTTAAAGCTTTCTTGGTTCATGCTGTAACCAACATGGCGTGCAGAAACTTTAAACTCTGAATTATTAGCAAAATCTTCTAGTTTTTCATAAGGTAAGTTATCTAAAGTAATACGAGCATCATTAACCAATGAACTGTAATTTTTCTTCGCCGCCATTCTTGTAAGAATTTCATCAGTTTCTAGTAGCTCTTGAGTTTGATGATCAAACATCACCATACCGCCGGCTTCAATACGACTACGGCGAATCACCTCTTCTGGTGGAAAGTCAAACTGCCCTGCTTCACTAGCAACAGTTAAATAATCACTAGTTTCTTCTAAACGCAGTGGGCGCAATCCTAACCTATCTAATCTTGCCCCAATTTTATTACCATCATAAAAAATAATTGCCGCAGGACCATCATTTTTTTCTTCATATAAACTGAAAAACTCCAACATATCACGAACTTCTTGTGTGTAATGAGGATCATTTTCCCATGCTGGCGGCATCATAGCTAAGAGTGCCACATCAATTTCTAAGTTATCTTCACGAATACGACGTTCTAATGTTTGATCCAAACGAGCAGAATCTGATTGTCCTGGAGGAAAGGTTACTTTATTATTATTTTGACGAGCAATTGCATCTTCACTTAAACGGTTTTTACGATCCGTATTCAATTCACCATTATGAGCCATACGCCTAAATGGCTGTGCGTACATAGGATTTGGGGCTGTATTTGTAGAAAAGCGGGTATGAAAAAATAGTGAACTAATATGGTGTTCAGGATCTGATAAATCTTTAAAGTATGGAATAACCTCCCAGGAGTTCAACCGCGATTTAAATACCTGTGTACGAGTACTCATTGATAAAGGATACAATCCCTTATACTGTTCTTCATTAAATGCATGTTCTTCAATTTCAGTCAGTGCATCGGACACTAAAGATTCAAACTTGTCTGCACTACCTATATCTTTAGGACTAAGAAAAACAACTTGTCTTATAACTGGCTGTGCACTTCTACTTGCTACATTTAATACTGCATCATTAACAGGTAAATCACGCCATTGTTGAATGGTTATATTACGACTAAGCAGATATTTATCTATTAAATTTTTACACTCTTTTTCAGATTCTTTAGATTTTGGAAAAAAGAAGTTAGCAACACCAAAATCACCTGCCTGTAAATCTTTTAGGCCAGTAAGGTAGCGATAAAAATTAACCGACAAATCAAAATTTATACCAGCACCATCTCCAATACCTTCTGAACTCATACCTCCACGATGCGGTATTTCGCATAAAGCACGATGAGATAGTAAAAGAGTTTCATGGCTCTGTTCACCAGATTTACGCGTAATAAACCCTACACCACAACTAGAATGTTCCTTGCTTTTATCATATAGTTTTCTAGTCATTTTCGGGAGTCCTCAGGAGTTTTATCTACTTGCTGTAACGCATTCAAACCTATGCTTTGTCTGCCTTTTTTTATACCAAAGGTCTAAACATAAATTACTACTCTAAAAAGAGCAGGGCATTATACTTTTTTAAGGTATGTTTTGCAATGAATACAAATAGCAAAACAACTACAAATTTAATCTAATTATTTTCTAAATTTAAATTAAAATAGCTCTTTTAAAAGGTAATTAAGAGGCTCGAATAAATGGATTTTTTTACAGACACTATAGAAAAGCTACAAGCTGGAGACTTACAGACAGGCGTTATCGTTCTGCTAGGGCTTGTTGTTATGTTTTTTTTGCTTAAAACACTTCTAGATTATTCTAAAGCTATTATGATAATTTTAGCTATTATCGTCGTAGTTGCTATTGTTGTACCAGATTTTGATGTTATAGATAAAGCCAAAGAACTAAGCTCAGATACAGTAGACCTAGTTAAAGATAGAATTAATGAAGATTCTATTAAATCCGTAAAAGATAATATTAAAAACAATCTATAAAGATATTAATAAATAAAAACACTAATTTAGTAGGGTTAAATAACTAGATTAGTTAACAACAGGACTTAAAAAACATGATGTATCAAATAACTAAAGAAGAAGCTCATTTAGCTAAAAACCCGCACCATATTTTTAATTTAAATGTTATTTTAGTTCATCTAGCGGCTTCTCAAATAATTCTTGAGCTTAGTCATGGTAATTTTGCTTTTTTTCTATTAATCCCAACAATCTCCACCCTTGTTTTTATATATATTTATAATCACGGCAAGCAGGTAGCCAAAACACAAACTTGGTTTGTTGCTGCAAACTGGACGCTAGCCTGGCGTCGCGGACGAATGATGTTAATAGCATATGCTATAGCTGTTGTTGTTATAGTCGTAACAAACCTAATTGGATCAATTAGCGAAGGAATGATGATGAATGACTTTTCGGACGATGATACTTCTTCTTCCATTATTTCAACTATAGGGGTGTTTTTTGGTGCCGTAGCAATCTTTTTTGTTATGCTAATTAACTTTCTTTTGACAGGTATTTCTGTATATGACGCTGGTAAAGGTATTATTGACGAAAAAATTACAGAGTTTATCCCAAGAGATAAAAATTCTAATAAAGAACTTGCCAAAGATAAAGAAGCATAAATTAAACTCAAAAAATAGAGATTATAAAAACATGTTCAAAAAAAATATTGGTTGGTGGGTATTGGTTCTTGCTTTTTCTTTAACTATACTTTTCATGTATCTTTCTAAAGAAAAAATACAAGTTGATGCCAACATACTACCTTGGAACAGCCATTTTAATGCACAAGGCGAGTTAGTAGCTTTAGGCTTAATTTTAAATAAAAGCACTCCTAATGATGCTTTTAAGATATTTGGTTATGATTATGAAGTATTAGCCTTCTCTAAAAAAGACCTTTCTGAAAAAGTAATTGAAATCTACTTTCCTACTATGAATGTAGCAAGAATACGAGGAGTAGTAACCCTTGTTCTTGATGTTTCAGATTCAGAAGTGGCTGAAATGTTTGCGCGAGGAACAACTATAACAATTAACCAATCTGGTAATAGACAGGTAACTCTATTATCTAGAGATTCCGCTTCATTAATGGATAATAAAATCAAGTACTTTACTTTTGTACCAAAGAAAAACTTACCTGAAGATGTATTAAGGCATAGATTTGGTAATCCTGCTACGATTAAACCTGCTGAAAAAGATATTTATCTTTGGGGCTACCCTAGCAAGGGGTTGGAAATAATTGTAAATACTAAGGGAGCTGATATTTTACAATTTTCTGAAGGGGCTGGAATAAAATAAACTTATTTTTATCCTTTAAGGACTCGCTTAATAACTAAGGTTAGAATTAGGCTGAGAAAAAAGTGTCGCT
>CAZMHA010000073.1:0-8344 GCA_964565985.1 uncultured Piscirickettsiaceae bacterium
ATACAGCACTTATAGAAAAGATTAAAGGTATTCCTGAATACCAACAATTAATTAAAGAAAGAACCGACCTGGCATGGCAACTATCGTTAGTTATGCTAGTAGTTTATTTTGGTTATATTATGTTACTAGCCTTTAATCCTGCGTTTTTTACTATTATTGTTAGCGGAAGCTATGTTTCAATAGGGTTTCCTCTTGGTGTAGCAATTATTATTTTTTCTTTCTTATTGACTGGTTATTATGTTAAAAAAGCCAACGCAGACTTTGACAAATTAACCGTTATTATTAAAGAAAAAGCGGGAGTATAGTGATGAAACTAACAACATTATTTACATTTATAGCAACTCTTTTATTATCTTTCGCGGCAGTTGCCTCTGGTATTGAAGTTGAAACTCCAACAGAAAAAACTACTAACTGGGCGGCCATTTCCATGTTTGTTATTTTTGTAGGTCTAACTCTTTATATTACCTACTGGTCTGCTCAACGAACAAAAACAGCCAAAGACTTTTACTCTGCTGGTGGCGGAATTACTGGACTACAAAATGGTCTAGCTATTGCGGGTGACTATATGTCTGCCGCCTCCTTCCTAGGCATTACAGGAATGGTTTATTTAAAAGGTTATGATGGCTTAATTTTTGCCATTGGCTTCCTGGTAGGTTGGCCGATTATCCTCTTCCTAATGTCTGAACGCTTGAGAAACTTAGGTAAATACACCTTTACTGATGTTGCCGCCTATCGTTTTAAACAAACGCCAATTCGCATATTAGCCGCCTTCGGATCAATCGCCGTGGTACTTTTATACCTAATTGCACAGATGGTTGGTGCTGGAAAACTTATTGAACTACTCTTTGGCTTAGACTTTGAATATGCCGTGATTATGGTAGGTATTCTAATTATTGCCTATGTATCATTTGGTGGCATGCTAGCAACAACCTGGGTACAAATTGTTAAGGCAGTATTACTACTATCTGGAGCAACCTTCATTGCTGCTTCTGTAATGTACTCAATGGACTTTAGTTTTGAAACCCTATTTAAAACCGCTGTTGATAATAGAGATGGGGATATGAACATCCTATTTTCAGGAGGTTTTGTTTCCGACCCAATTAATGCAATCTCATTAGGTATAGCCTTAATGTTTGGTACAGCAGGATTACCACATATTTTAATGCGATTTTTCACCGTTCCAGACGCAAAAGAAGCTCGTAAATCTGTGTTTTACGCAACGGGGTTTATTGGATACTTCTACATACTGGCATTTATCATAGGTTTTGGAGCGATTGCTCTCATTGTTGCCCCAGAGTTCATGGATAACGGTAAATTAATCGGTGGTAACAACATGGCAGCTATTCACCTATCAAATGTAATTGGTGGCGACTTCTTCCTAGGATTTATTTCCGCAGTAGCCTTTGCAACAATTCTTGCAGTAGTAGCTGGATTAACCCTAGCTGGAGCATCCGCTATCTCACATGATATTTACGCCAATGTAATAAACAAAGATGCGACAGAAAAACAAGAAACTAATATTGCAAAGGGAGCCACCATAGTAATTGGTGCTTTAGCTATAATATTTGGTATTAGTTTTAAAGACCAAAATATAGCATTCGTTGTAGCTCTTGCCTTTACCATTGCCGCTTCTGCTAACTTCCCTGTGTTAATCATGTCTATGTACTGGAAAAACATGACCACTCGTGGAGCAGTAATCGGTGGTTGGCTAGGTCTTTCCTCCGCAGTTATAATGGTTGTTCTTGGACCAGTCGTTTGGACACAAATTTTGCAAATGGGCGACCCAATCGTACCCTATAAATTCCCTGCATTATTTACCGTAGCAATTGCATTTATTGGTATTTGGCTCTTTTCCGTTACCGACAAATCGGCTAGAGCTCAAGAAGATAAAGATGGTTTCGAAGCGAAGTTTATTCGTTCTCAAACAGGAATAGGAGCCGAAGGAGCTTCAAACCACTAAGCAATTACTGTTACAGAAAGTACTTAGATAAAAGTTAAACCCTTGCAAAACATGCAAGGGTTTTTTTTTGCCCTAAATAAAGTTTTAACTTCCATTTTTGCGGGGGGGGGTAAAAACTCTAATTGCCATGAATTTATAACAAAATAACCAGCCAAACAATAATCGCAAAGGTTATTGATAGTAATACCGCCAAAGACCCCTGGTCTTTAGCTCGACCAGATAACTCATGAAACTCCTCCCCTACCCTATCCACTACGGACTCTACTGCCGAATTTAGTACTTCTACTATTAGCACTAAAAAGAGAACGCCTATTAAAGCCAAAAACTCATAGCGATTGTCCGCCACAAAATACGCCACGGGCATTAATGCCAATGACAAAACAAACTCATGCCTAAACGCCTCTTCATGCGCGTAAGTTGCCTTAAACCCCTTCCAAGAGAAGCCAAATGCTCCTATAACCCTTTTAATACCCTTTTCTGTCGCCTTCATACTTTCCCTATTGCCTTTTCTGTACACTGTTGCCTAATTTGTTGGCGGTCGCCATCAAATAGAAATAACTCTGTTTTAGTATTTTTATTTTTATACGCCCAAGCTATCCAAACCGTACCAACGGGCTTATCTGCTGTGCCTCCTGTTGGTCCTGCAATACCACTACAAGCGATACTAACCGAGGCATTAGATTTTCGTAACGCCCCCTCTGCCATCTCAATTACCGTAGCTTCACTAACTGCACCGCTATCAATAATGGTTTGTTTATTAACACCCAACATTTCTTGTTTAGATGCATTGCTATAGGTTACAAAACCACGGTCAAACCAAGCCGAACTACCTGCCATATCAGTCAACACCTGCGCAATCATACCACCAGTACAAGATTCTGCCGTGGCTAGCATTATATTATTTTCTAATAATTTTTTAGACAGTTGCTTTACACTTTCTTTGAACTCTTTTGAATTAAACACTTTATAATACCTAAATCTTTTTAAAAACCAAGTGGCACTTTGTTCTCGATTTAATAACATGACTAAAAAAACATCTAATGACCAACCTATAAAACACACTCCAATGATGGTGCAATTTCTTAAAATTAAGGCGGAGCATCCTGATCATTTGCTATTTTATCGCATGGGCGATTTTTATGAGCTTTTTCTTGATGATGCGGTACGAGCTTCTGAATTATTGGGGATTACTTTAACTGCCCGTGGCAAGTCTGGTGGTAATACTATTCAGATGGCGGGTATTCCGCATCATGCTGCGGATGGTTATCTTGCTAAGTTGGTTAAGCTGGGTGAGTCGGTTGCTATTTGTGAACAGGTGGGCGACCCTGCTACTTCTAAAGGTCCGGTGGATCGCCGAGTAGTTCGTGTAATTACCCCTGGAACTTTGGTTGAGGACGCTTTGCTTGAGGATAAGCAGGAGCGAATATTAGCGGCTATTACTAGCGATGGCAATGGCTTTGGTTTGGCTAGTTTGGATGTGGCAGCGGCTAGATTTGAGGCTACCCAACTGGCTGATGAGCAGCAGTTGTTGGCAGAAATTGAACGCTTAAAGCCTGCGGAATTGTTGCTAGCTGATGATGCTTTATTTATTCAGGGTTTGCCTGAGTCTATTCAAAATTATGGGGGGGGGGTAAAATATCCAACTTGGCATTTTGATGTTGATGCTTGTAAAACTCGCTTGACTAATCTTTTTAAAACTCAGGATTTAGTTGCTTTTGGTTGTGATGATAAGCCTAATATAATTACTGCCGCTGGGGTTATTCTTCATTATGCTCAGTCGATGTTGCAAAATAATCTTGAACATATTTTTAGCCTACAAACCTATCAAACTGATGATAATTTAACCCTAGATGCAATTAGCCGTCGTAATTTAGAATTGGATACTAATTTAGGGGGGGGGGATAATAATACTCTTTTTGCAATTTTGGATAAAACGGCAACCGCAATGGGTGGGCGATTATTAAACCGTTGGTTAAACCAGCCTTTGCGTAATATTGATCGTTTAAATTTGCGTTTAGATGCTATTGATTCTTGTATTAATAATCATGCAATTGCTGATTTTACTGCTAGCTTAAAACCTATTGGGGATTTGGAACGCATTTTAAGTCGTGTTGCATTATATTCTGCTCGCCCCCGTGATTTATTGCACCTTGGTCGTTCGTTAGCACAATGCCCAGAATTACAAACACAGTTGGTAAGTTTAGATAGTGAAAAATGGCAAATATTAGCAAAACAACTTGCTAGTTATCCTGATTTATCGGCACAGTTAAAATATGCTATTGTAGAATCTCCACCTATGCTAATGCGTGATGGCGGTGTGTTTGCTGATGGCTATGATGAAACTCTTGATGAGCTAAGAAACATTAAACAAGAAGCTGGTGATTATCTGTTGGCTTTAGAAAAACGAGAAAAAGAAAAAACTGGCATTAGTACCCTAAAAGTTGGCTATAACCGCGTACATGGTTATTATATTGAAGTTAGTAAACTGCAATCTGATAAGGTTCCACTTGAATACCAACGCCGCCAAACGCTAAAAGCTCAAGAACGCTATATTACCCCCGAACTTAAAACTTTTGAAGACAAGGTGCTCAGTGCAAATGAAAAGGCTTTAGCAAGAGAAAAGGAACTTTACCAACAGCTTTTAGAGCAACTAAACGAACAGCTAAAACCACTGCAACAAACCGCACTAGCAATGGCAGAAATTGATGTGCTAGTAAACCTAGCTAAGCAAGCTATCAACCTAAATTTAGTACGGCCTACCCTAACTAAAGATGCAGAAATTGATATTCAACAAGGCAGACATCTTACGGTTGAGGCAGTTTCTGAACAGGCATTTATTGCCAATGATGTTAATTTTAATCAACAACGACAATTACAAATTATAACTGGGCCAAACATGGGTGGTAAGTCCACATTTATGCGTCAAACCGCACTCATAGTTATCATGGCTCATATTGGCTCATTCGTACCAGCACTCTCGGCAACAATAGGTTCTGTCGATAGAGTATTTACCAGAATAGGTGCTTCAGATGACCTAACTTCTGGGCGTTCAACCTTTATGGTGGAGATGACAGAAACCGCCAACATATTACATCACGCAACAAAACACTCTTTAATACTAATGGACGAAGTTGGTCGTGGTACCTCAACTTTTGATGGTTTATCTTTAGCCTGGGCTATAGCCGAACAGATGGCAGAAAAAATTAAGGCCTATTGCCTATTTGCCACCCACTATTTTGAACTAACCAGCCTAGCAGAACAATACGACAATACGATTAACATTCACCTTAATGCCATAGAACACGAAGATAAAATTGTGTTTTTACATCAGGTACAAGACGGGGCGGCATCTCAAAGTTACGGTCTACAAGTCGCCTCCTTAGCAGGTGTGCCTCCTAGCGTAGTTGCCACCGCAAAACAACACCTACAACGGCTAGAAAATACCAATGTAAAACAAACAGATACACCACATATTCAAGCAGACATGTTCAGCTATCAAGACCCAAAACTTGAAGAGCTAAAAACTGCTATTATAGAAATATCACCAGATGAACTAACGCCAAAACAAGCACTAGAACTAATTTACCAACTAAAAAGTAAAATAATATAAATGACTAAACAAACCCCTGACCCAACTTCTGACCAACTAAGGGAGCAAGCCCAACAAGCCTTTATAAATAAAGA
The DNA here is from genome assembly GCA_964565985.1 of uncultured Piscirickettsiaceae bacterium. Taxonomy (GTDB): domain Bacteria; phylum Pseudomonadota; class Gammaproteobacteria; order Thiomicrospirales; family Thiomicrospiraceae; genus Hydrogenovibrio. The sequence continues at coordinate 5,645 of CAZMHA010000073.1, forward strand.
TATAGAGGGAACATTGGACTTGCTAGGGCAGGCATCAAAAACTGATCCTAATAATTTTTTTGTGCATCTTGATTTAGCCAAAATGTACTTTCAAACTGGTAATGTCGAAAAAGCACAAAACCTAATTGAGAAACTTCCAGACGAAGCCAAAGACTCTCCCGAAGGACAGTTTTTACTGTCACTATTCAAATATACGCAAATTATTGCTGAAATTGGCGACATAGAAACCATAAAAACTAACTTAGCAAAAGATGGAAATAATAGTGAATCCTTATACGGACTGTCCGCTTACCTAATGCTAAACGGACAAATTGAACAAGCCATTCAAAGCCTGCTAAAAATATTCGCCACTAATAAAAATTTTAAAGAAGGCATTGCCCAAAAAAACCTAATAGAAATTTTTAACCTACACCAACCCCAACAACCACAACTAATCGCTACCTACCGCCGTAAGCTACAGGGTCTTTTGTTTTAATTTTTTATGTAATGATATTGCATATCTACATCAATATAAACTGAGATAAATAATAAAAATTCATACTATCTAAAATTCATTACGAAAAAAAAGTAAACAATTTTCTATTGATAGCTATAATGAGAGCAGTGTACGGTAAAAATTTACTTGGGGAACGACAAAATGAACTTTACTACTGAACAATTAAAAGAAGTTCCTATTTTTGGAATTGCGGGTAACTTTGCGGAGCATTTATCTCAAGCTGGTGAGGATGCTGATTTTGTTAATGTTAAGACTGATGAGCCTGATGCCCCTAAGGGTATTTTTCCGATTTACTTACCTAATTTTGATACTTTTTTAGGTACTTTTCCTTTAAGTTCTCAGGTTATTGATGCTGATTTTTCTGAGGATATTAAACTTCATTTAGAGCCAGAAACCTGTGTTTTATTTAATGTTCTTTATGATGGTAATGATATTTCGGGGTTAAATCCTCAGGCTTTTTCGGCCTTTAATGATTGTTCTATTCGTCGCCCTAATGCAAAAAAGATTAGTGAGAAAAAAAACTGGGGGGAGAAGTGTACAGGCATTTCCGCAAACTGGCTTACTCTAAGTTCCTTGGATATTGGTTGTGAATTAGATAATTACAACATTATTTCGTTTATAAAGCGTGATAAAGAGGTTATTCAACATGGTATGGATAGCCCAGTCATTGGTTATCAGTATTTTCACCAAAAATTATTGGGCTGGATTATTAAGACCCTTAATTTGCAACAGGATACTGGCCCTTTAGAGAATGTGAACCAGTATATTAACCAACTAGATAAGCCTGCACAAATTATCATTTCTTTAGGTGCGACCCGTTATACAGAGTTTGGCGAGACTGGTTTTTTACAGCCTAATGATGAGGTTGGTATTTTTGTTTACAATAATACACAGATAAACCAGCAAGAGGTAACCGAACATTTCCGCTCACAAGCCAGCACGGAATTTGAGCAAGGATGTTATTTACATCAAAGAGTACAAGCAGTATGAAAACTTTTTTATCGCTCCTTTTTATCTTTTTAACTGGCTGTTCTAGCATTGAAGTAAGCCATGATTATGATAAGAGTGCCAATTTTACTAAGATAAAAACCTTACAGTGGTTACCTGTTAAAATGCAAACCGTTCCTAAACAGAGTGTGTTTGCTAAAGAAAACCCTCTGATTGATAAACGCATTCGACAAGCCATAACAAGAGAGATGGCTAGTAAGGGCGTGGCTCTAAAATCAAAAGATACTACTGGCTATATTAGTTACCAAATTAGTCAAGAGCAAAAAACCATAACCCGTTCTGCAACTAGGTTTGGTATAGGGTTAGGTACGGGATTTAACCATGGTTTTGGAAGTATTGGGATTAATTTAATGCCAGATCAGGAAGTATATCAAGAGAGTGAGCTTACTATTGATATTAAGGACAAAAACCAACAGTTAATTTGGCGAGGTAAAAGTTCTAGCCCAATTAATCCACACCCAACTACAAAAGAAACTAGCAAGTTAATTAATGAAATAGTGAAAAAACTTTTAGAGCAATACCCACCTAAATAATCCTTTTCCCTTCCTTTGCATGATTAAGGAGAAATGAAAATCGTAACATAGTTAAAAACAATTAATTTTACTTATTTTAATACCATATATATAATGTGTTTAAAGCATTACAAAAGAGCTTTATTTATTCATTATAGGAGGATAATATGAGCCAAGTTATAACTCAATTAAAACAATTACAAGCAGATAGTCATGCTTTATATATCAAAATACATAATTACCATTGGCATGTAAAAGGCATGGATTTTATGCCTGTTCATGAACAAACAGAAGAGATTTATAATGAAATGTCCGTGCTATATGATGATTAAGCTGAACGGGTTATTCAACTTGGAGCTACTCCGTACATAGTTATAAATGACTTAGTTAATGCCACAAAAATTGTTGAAGAAACAGCTAGTTCATTTAATTCAAAAGAGATCATCACCAACATTATTGCTGACTTTCAATATCTACTAAAAAGCTTTCAAAACTTGAGTAATCTTGCTGATAGTGAAAATGATAAAACGACCGTAGGTTTTGCCGATGAGCTTATAGCAAAGTATGAGAAAAAATTATGGATTCTTAACTCGATGGCTAAATAAAAATTTAGTACAAACCCCTGTCCCTCATTTTCGGGGGGGGGGGGAAAATAACTCTTCTAGCTGTTTTTTCTCACTATTG
>CAZMHA010000074.1:0-8187 GCA_964565985.1 uncultured Piscirickettsiaceae bacterium
CTTCAGTGATTGCTGTAGCAGTAGCTTCTGCTGAGGTTTGTTCATCTTCAACCGGTGATGATGAGCAACCAATTAACCAGAAGGTACTAAATGCACCTAAGATTAGTAGTTTATTAATTTTCATGATTTTTCTCCATTTTAATCAAAATAATTTTTTATATTTAAAGTAACTTTATTTTTAAAGCAAAAGTCCTGCCAATATCCGTAAACTATCGATAGTATTCAGAACCTGCATTAAACATTCCGCCTGGCGAAGTATATTGATACTCCCCTTCTGGCGAATCACCTTTAGCTGTATTCTTATCTACAACCTTTTCATTGTCTTTTGACTTTGACTTTTCTTTAGCTTTTTTTAACTTGTCTTTAAAAGTATGTCTTTCAACATTTTTAACACTTTTTAAAATTCTTTTGTACTGTGATTGTAGTGACTTAACGCGTTTATTTATTTCATAAATTCTACGCTGAGCATTTGACATTTTGGCACTTACCTTGTCTATTTTTAGAACCATTTCACTTGAATTTAAGTTGCTAATGGTACTTGTCTTAGCTACTTTTTCAGCTTTTAATTTTAGTTCTTGTTTTTTTGATTTAGCTTCTTTGCTTTTATCTTTTGTTGTAACCTTTTTATCAACTTTAGCTTTTTCTATCTTGGTTTTATCTACTATAGCTACTACTTTTCTTTTATCTACTGATGCCAATAAATCATCATCTAGCTGTTTAATTTGGAAACTAAGACCATCTAATTTTTTCTCTAATTCTTTAAGTGTTTTTGAGGTTTCATTTGAATTAAGCAACGATCCTGTTACTGCAAGTTCAATATTGTCAAACTTGTTAAGAGTTTCTTCATCAATTCCTCCAGAAGACAATGCTCCCCAAAGAGATACTCCAACCGCGGCAAGAGCCAAAAAAATAATTATAGATCCAAAAATAGCAACTAGGCTTTTTACTTCATTCATGTTTTCCACCGTATTTACTTGGTTGGGTTGTTGTTCTCTACGAGAACTAGCCCTTTGTTCTAAAAGTTGTTCTGCATCCATGGATGAGCTATCATCCATTTCACTTGATGCTTCAGGTTCAAAGCTAGATTCTAAATCTTTCCTTTCCTCTAATTCTGAAACTGGCTCTTCTGTATTTTCAAAAAGCTCTTCCGCTTCATCTAAATCAGAAGACTCATTCTCAGAAAAAGCTGATTCTTCAGCTACAAAATCACTGCCTTGATCATCAGCAAGGTTTTCAAGCTCTGCCTCATCAAGCAATGCGTCTATGCTACTTAAATCATTAGAACCTATATTTTCTGCCACTTGTGAATACCTTTTAAAAATCTTTAGAAAGACATAAACAACCGTTATTTAAATGTTTTACTGAGTAAAAATAATAGCGGTTGCTCAGGCTTTCCTTTATTTAATCTTGTATATTTATTCTGCCTTTATGTATCCATACAATGCTTGGCTTAATCATGATTTGATAGTTTTCATCAAAATTCACTGTTCCAAGCTTTGATTGAATTGCAGAGGTGTCTAAATTTGACACTTTATCAATAGTTTTTACTACTAGCTGACCTAAAGCATAAAAAGTGCCAAGTTGTTCATTGTCTTGTGTAATACCCGTTACTTTTTTATTTTTATTTTTATTATTGTTTTTAATATGTTCAACAAAGTAATAAGGAAGGAATGCGGTTGTATCTTGCCAATAGCTAACTTTTTTACTGAAAAACTCACTGAAAGGGAGTTTACTGGGTAACCAAATATGTTCAACAAAATTTAAATGAAAATATTGCAACATAGGTTGTACTTGACCGGATAAGACAGATGGCAAGAATGAAATAATAACATCCGTATCCTTTCTAACCCTTTCTTTGTGTTGTAAAGTAACCCCTATGGTTCTTTGTAACCAGTTTTTCCTTATCTGTGATTCTTTAGCATTCAATAGCTTTTCCATAGTTTTATCAATAGAGTTGTTTACTTGTAAAAATAATAAAGGGGGATTTAATTCCTCCTCATCCTGGTTTATTCTTTTTTTCCACTTTAATAAAAACTGTTTCTTTAAATTAATTGAGGAACTTGATGAGTCATACAGAATTGAAATATTTTTATCGTCATTTTTAATAATATAATCAACTAAACTATCTAAATGGTTTGTTCTATTAAGGCTAAGATTTCTAGTGTAGTAGTTTGCATCATCAATATCATTTAAATATAAAGTAGGAACATTTATATTTAATCTATTTAGTTCTTTTGTTTTTTCTTTTGATAAAGGCCCAATCACAAAACTGGGGTTATATAACTTAACTAACTCCCATAGCTCATGCATAGAGTCGTAGAGGTTGGTATCAAAATAACGAACATTTTCACTAAAATAATGCCCAGAAAATTGACTGTCAATACCGTCAACAATAGCATTACCTATATCGCCATACTTTCCTGTTTGTGGTAACAGTACTACTACGCTACTTAAGTCTGCTTTAAAATCTACGGTATCTTGCGCGACTAAGCTACTTTCTTTTTTAGATAGTGCGTATTGATTACGAAGAGTGTTTAATCTTTCTAACATTGTCCTGCGAAGAATCATTTCCACTACTGATAGTTCAAGCAAATAGTTGGATACTGAAATTAACTCTCCATTTTGCATGGCAAGTTCTGCCTTTAGTAACAAAATTTCGGCATCCATTAAAGAGATTTGCTCATCAAGACTTATTGACGGGTAGGATAAGGGGATTTGACTATCAGAAAACTCTGCCTGCTCTGCATAAACATAACAGGAGATGGTGAATAAAATACTAACTATTAAGTGATTTTGAAACAATTTCATAAGTATCTTTAGATAGTCCTTTTTTATCAATTATTTTAAACAACTCTATTTTAATAAGCTGTTGACGATGATTGTCATATTTTTGCCACTGAGAAAAAGCTGAAACAAGCCTAGCCGCTACTTGTGGATTAATCTCATCTACTTTAAGCACCTCTAGTGCCAAAAAGCTATATCCAGATCCATCAATATGATGGAACTCTTTCAGATTTAGCCTTCCAAAGACTCCAAGTACACTTCTTAAGCGGTTAGGATTGGTGTAACTAAAGTCAGGATGCTTAACTAATTGTTTAACCTCGGCAAGTGTTCCGTTTATAGATTGTATTGCAAACCACTTGTCAATAACCAATAAATCTTTTTGCCATTTTTTGTAAAAACTAGCCAAACTTTTTTGTGCTTGCTCGGTTTTAAAAGGTTTTAAAAATGATAATGAAGCAAATACATCATTCATATGTAATTGTTGCTCAAATTGGCTAACTACCATTGTCTCTTGTTCTTTTAATAAACCTAAGTAAGATAAACAACGGTTTTTTAAGCTTCTTTTAGCTATAGATGCTTTGTCATAGCTATATTTTTGATTATTATGATGCTGTTCATATAGCTCAATAAACTCTGTTTTAAATTGCTTTGCTATAGCTAGCTTCATAAATGCTTGAATACTTACTACAATATCTATCACGACCTTATCTCCTTTGCCTGCAAGATACTCTATAAAATAATGCTCACTTGGTATTTCTAACGCCAAAGATTTTAATGACTCATCTATGTTTTTATCTTTTAGCAAACTATTAAATATATCAACAAGTCCTGCTGATAAATTTAAGCTTTTACCAGACTTTAGTGCATAGTAGTTTTCTTCCATATTAGCTAATATAATATTTTGACCTGATTCCCAACGAACAAAACTATCTGTATCATGTGTTGCTAGCATAATCAAACTTTTATTATCTAGTTCGTAGTCAACAATAACAGGAGCAGAAAATCCACGGAAGACGGATAAAACAACCTCTTCACTAATGTTATCAATTACTAAGTTTTGTCGCATTTGGGTAAGTTCAAAAAGATTACCTTTATCGGTATTTATACAGCTTTTACCTCCTAAAATTTGCCCTTTTTTATTAAATACCTCAAATAAAATAGGGATAAGTAGAGGTTGATGGACTTGCTTACCATTTAAAAATTGCTCAAAAGTTATGGTCAATTGTTTTAAATTTGCATTGTAATTATGTCTTACTTTTACCCTTGGAGTACCTGCCTGTATATACCAATTATGCATCTGCTGTAAATTTTTGTTATTGGCATCAGCCATAGCATTTCTAAAGTCTTCAACCGCTACAGCTTGTCCATCAAAGCGTTTAAAGTACAGGTCCATGCCCTTTCTAAAACCTTCTTCTCCTAACAGTGTATGATATAAACGCACTATTTCAGCACCCTTCTCATAAACTGTCATGGTATAAAAATTATTCATCTCTATGTATGACTGTGGTTGAATTGGGTGAGACATTGGCCCAGCATCTTCTGGAAACTGATTGTTTCGCAAGGCCTTCACATCTTGAATTCTTTTTACTGCTGGAGATAACATATCTGCAGTAAATTCTTGGTCCCTAAAAACAGTTAAACCTTCTTTTAAGGTAAGCTGAAACCAGTTTTTACAGGTAACTCTATTACCTGTCCAGTTATGAAAGTACTCGTGCCCTATTACCGCCTCAATACCTTCAAAATCAACATCTGTCGCCGTATCTGGTTTTGCTAGCACAAACTTAGAATTAAAAACATTTAAACCTTTATTTTCCATAGCTCCCATATTAAAGTCATCTACAGCTACAATCATAAATATGTCTAAATCATAAATTAAACCAAACCTTTGTTCATCCCATTGCATAGATTTTTTTAAAGAGTTCATTGCATGAGCGCACTTATCAATATTTTTTGCTTCTACAAATATTTTTAATTGTACCTCTCTCTTGTCTAAGGTAGTGTAGCTATCTTCAATTACCTCTAAATTACCCGCAACAAGAGCAAATAGGTAACAAGGTTTTTTATGTGGATCTTGCCAAATTGCATAGTGTTGATTGTTTGGTAAATCACCCTGCTCCACTAGGTTACCATTCGACAATAAAACCGCATTATCTTTTTTGTCGGCAATAATTTTTGTTGTGAATAATGTTAAGTAATCTGGTCGATCAAAAAAATAGCTAATGGTACGGAATCCTTCTGCTTCGCATTGAGTACAATAGTTACCGCTTGAACGATACAATCCCTCTAGCCTGGTGTTTTCTTGAGGGTTAACAATTGTATTTACTTCAAGTTCAAACGAGTCTTCTGCACAATTAATTTCTATCTCTGTTTTTGTTAGTTTGTATTCACTAGTAGTAAGTTCTTTACCGTTTATTAGCAGCGAAACTAATTCTAAGTGCTCGCCATCTAAAGTTAATTTAGAATCCGCAGACAATCTAGTTATTTGCATAGTATTTTTGACTTTAGTTTTTATCGCTCCTAGCTCAAAAGTCAAATAGACAGAATCAATTTGAAACTCTGGTGGCTTATACTCAGATAAATAGGTTGTAATAGGCTCTATATTTTGTGGCATGCTTGTTCTCTCTTTTATATATCTAAATAGTAAATTATGGATGAATTTTAGGCAAAAAAAAACCCTTCTACCAGAAGAACTAGTAGAAAGGTTTTTTATAGATTTATACTATTTTGATTTATACTATTTTAGTATGCAAATCCAACGCGTCTGTTTTCAGACCAGCTAGCTTCGCCAGTACCTTCTGCTTCACCGTGACCGATTGTAGTAATTCTACTAGAGCTCACACCTTCAGCAACTAACGCATCTTTAACTGCATTAGCTCGTTTTTCGCTTAATGCTAAGTTGTACTCAGGAGTACCTCTTTCATCGGCATAACCGTTTAGAGTTACTGTTGCTGACTCTTCTAAAGCCATATAACGAGCATTCATTTTAACTAAAGATGTACCTGAGTTTTGAACCGCTGAACGATCAAATTCAAAATAAATTGATTTACCTTGGATTTGATCTAATATATCTTCAGCACTCATGTCTGCAAGATTAGATGAATCTACTGCACTTGCTTCTTTAGTTGCGTTAGCAGCTGAATCATCGTCATTAGTAGGACTTGAACTACACCCAACTAGAGTTGCACCTAAAAGAGCAACTAAAAATAGGTTTTTTAGATTTGAAAGAGTCATTGTTTTTCCTTTTTATCTCATAAAATATGCATAACAACACCTGTCTGAGCCATTTTGAAGCTAGAAGAAATGCTGTTAAATTTGTTTTGCATAGCCATTCTAATACAAAAACTACTCGCCTGCCATGTTTTTTAAGGCTTCTTCGTTAAATATATTTACTTCCTTCTTTATCCAACTAACAATTTCATCTTTATTAAACTTAGTTAGTATCCTTGAAACCGTCTCTGGGGTTAGGTTTAAATAGTTAGCTACATCCTTATGCAATATGTTTAATCTAAATTGAGTATGTAGGTATCCCCTTGATTTAAACTTAGATGACATTAAGTAGATAAAAAAGGCTAGCTTTTGTTCGGCTGTTTTATGTGCTAGTAAACTGGAATGGCGTCTACTATTCACAATTTCTTGGCTCATTAGGTTTAATAATTGGTTATTTAGGTCAGGAATAGTTTTTGTTAGTTGTTCTAGTTTATTAAAAGGAATTTCACAAACATTTGTAACATCTAGGGCAACTGCATTAAATGGATGGCTGTTATATGCTAAAGAATCAAGTCCAAGTACATCACCAGGTAAGTAAAAACCATGAACGACTTCTTTGTTCTCACTATCAAATGAGTAGACTTTTATAATACCTCCCTTAATAGCAAAAAAAGATTTCAAATGCTGACCATCTGAATAAAGATGGTCTCCTTTATAAAGAGATGCTTTTCTGTCAACTAACTTATCAAGCTGAACAATATCTAAATCATTTAAGCCATTAGCGAGGCATAAACTTTTTAGCCCACAACTTGAACAATTGATTTTGTAATCTACGGGTGTTTTTTGCATAACAAAAACTCTTACGATTCTATAAAAAAGGTTCATGAATTTTACTCTAATTTAATAGTAAAAGGATAAACTTTATTATTTAAAGAAACTGTCATAAAAAAAATAAAAGAATGTTGCTTGCTTATTTTTTAATCACTTTAAAAAAACTAACGACTTAATAACATTTAGCCTTAAGCTTTAAATTTTAAACACAAACTTATCCACAGCTTTTGTGGATTAATAATTTAATTAAACTATACTTATTTACCTATCAATAAGTTACTCTTTTAATTTTAAAATCAACATCTTACTCAGAATAGTTAAATATTAAGTTAGCTAAAATCAGTAATCCATAAAATCCTCTGTCAAGCTTTTTTTTCACTTTATTCACCGAAAAATTAACTTATGCGTATCTAAAGGCTTAGGGTCTCTTTTTAGTAAATTTATGGTAAAATTGCTTCTATAATTTATTACAGGTTAAAATCACGCATGGCAAAAATTTTAGGTATTGGTAATGCTGTTCTCGATATAATCTTAACAACTACGCATTACCCGAAAGAAGACCAAGAATTAAGAGCAATTAACAGGCACTTCCAAGCAGGAGGTAACATTAACAATTCTTTATTCGTTCTTTCTCAACTAGGACACGAAACAAGTATTGTTACAACAGTATCTAATGATGAGTCCGCAAAAAAAATTATCATGCAATTAAATGCTCGTAATATAAATACTGATAATTTGCAGCGTTTTATTAAGGGCGAAACGCCAACTTCTTATATTAATCTAAATAAACAAACTGGCTCTAGAACAATAACCCATTTTCGCAACCTGCCGGAGGTTAGTTTTGACCACTTTGCAAAAATTGCTATCGAAGAATATGATTGGTTGCATTTTGAAGGTCGTAATATTGAAAACCTAACTGGTATGTTTAATATTGCAAAAACCTTCTTAACAACCCAGCCAATTTCTTTAGAAGTAGAAAAGAAACGCGACGGTATTGGAGATATTATTCCACTAGCTAATTTAGTTATCTTCTCTCATCACTATGCTCAGCAGTCTGGTTTTAATAATGCTACTGAATTGTTAAAGGCAAAAAAACTTATTGCTCCAAACTCTATGTTAGTTTGCACTTGGGGTAAACTTGGTGCTTGGTATTGTGATAAGTCTGGCAAAATCATCCACCAACCTGCTGAAACAATTCCACAAACAATTGATTCTTTAGGTGCTGGAGATACTTTTAATGCGGCATTAATTGATGGGCTAATCAATAATAAAAGCCTTGCCGATGCCGTTATTTTTGCTAGTAGGCTTGCCGCTAAAAAATGTCAAAGAATAGGTTTGGACGATATTCTGTCAAAACCTGTAGAG
>CAZMHA010000075.1:0-7887 GCA_964565985.1 uncultured Piscirickettsiaceae bacterium
TTTCCCCCCCCCCCCCCCCCCTAATTAAAGGGGTTCAGGCTTAGTCTAGTCTTCTAGTCTCCAAAATGATTTATTTGGATTTCCTTGCATGTGGAGAGTTTTTTTACCAGATGTGTCTTGATAATCCGTGAATAGTTTAGTATCAATTTGGTTTTTAAGAAGGTTGTAACTTCCTGTGCCTATTGCACTGTATTTAGCAGTAGTTAGGTTAAGTTTTTTTACCTTAAAAACACCATTTTTAATCTTTCCTGCTAGTTCTAACTTAGAAAAACTAGTGCTATCACTGGTTAGACTTTGTTTTTTTAGTAAGCTATTTAACAAACTTTGACTCTTGTAATGACCCTTGTCAACAGTAGCACTAAAAGAACCTGACAGGTTTTTCTTTAATAGGTAGCCATTTACTCCTTTAGTATTAAGGCCAAACTGACCATTGTATTTTCCTGATAATTTACTATACTGCCAGCCATGTTGTAAAAACTCTTCTAGTTCTATGTTGTTTAGCTTGCCTGCCCAATTGTATGAAGGTGTTTTTCCTGTAACATCTAGGCTTAGTTTTGATTTTATTTCACCTCCATATAGCTTGGCATCAAGAGGTGCAAAGTTTAATTGCCCTTTTTGACTAAACAAAGTTGTTTTTAATTGTTGGAAAGATATATTCCATGCCTTAAATTTATCAATAGTTAAATTGCCTTCTAGGTTTATGGCTTTAAGTGTACTTATAGGCAAAGCTAAAGGTAAATAGGTTTGGTTTAGTTTCGATTTTAATGCAGTTTCTATAACGATATTAGGGCTTATTCTTTTGGCTTTATATAAATCTAAATTTAGTTTATTTATATGAATATCGAAATTAACATTAGGTCTTTGGTTAGGATTTAAATTGGAGGCAATTATCTTGCCTTGTAATAAACTTTCATCCCATTGAAGTTTTATTTTTTGTAAGACTAGGCTTTTATCATCTAGTGTCCACTTTAGAGCTAGGGAGGCATTGCTTAGGACAGTATTTTTGACAAAAGTAGGAAGTTTAATACCCGTATGACGAAACCATTTATTTAAATCTATTTGGCTACTTGTAAGATTACCTGAGCTAGAATATTCTTCAGAAAAGTTGACTTTAAAATTGGTAGATATATTACCTCTAACAGAATTTAGCTGAGCATTGGTAAGAGTAAGGGTTTTTTTATGAAAGTCTATTTCTAGCAAATTACCACTGGTTTCTAAGCGTAGTTCAGGTATTTTTTGTTGCCTAGGAAGCTGTGCAAGTAAAGTTCCTCGCCAGTCTTGTAGTCGCCAGTTTTTAAAAGTCCTATCTGTTTTTAGCTGACCTGAGATTTTTGTATGGTATTTAGCTGGGTTTTGGCTAGATTTTATACTAAATTTAGAAATAAAATAAAATGGAGTATTAGGTTGTAAGTCAAAAGCAGTGGTGGATAGGTTTGAAATTTGCCAGCTTCTATCAGTCTTTGAATCATGCCAAGAAATATGTGAGTTTTGGGCAACAAAACTTCTCAAGTTCCAGTCAATATCGGTATTGTTTTTAGTTTCGGCAGGTATAGGTAGGCTAACTTTTATAAAACCAGTTTGTTTAGTTGAAGAAAGGTAAGACGCTTGGTTTAGTATTGCCCAATTATTTTTACCTTGCAAATTAGTCTCTAAATATAGTTTTGCCTGTGCGATTTCTAAAGCATCAATATCTATTTTATTATTAATTAATAGTTGCCATAAAGATAAGCTAAGTTCTACGCTTTGTATTTTGCCTAATATATTTGAACTAAAACCTTTCTTATTATAAATAGTTACATCTTTAATGGTTATTTTGAAAGGAATTGGTGCGATGAGAAGTTCACCATTAATTTTTAATTTATGATAAGTCTTTTTAAAAAAAGCCTGTTCAATATCTGTTTTATAGGCATTAAAGTTGGTAAATGCTACAACTGCCCAAATAGCTCCAACTACTACGATTGTTGATAGGGTAGTGATAGTTATGGATTTTTTAATCATCTAAAAACACCTGTAATACAACATTTAAAAAGGTCTTGCCTTGTTTAGTTAGTTCCAGCTTTTTTGCAACGACAGTGGCCCATTGTTGCTCAATAAGATAGTTTATTTTATTGTTAATGCACTCAATACTTAAGCCTGTTCTTTGTGTAAAAAGTTCAAATTCAAACCCATGGATTAGCCTTAGAGCATTAAGCATAAACTCAAATACAATTTCTTTTTCTGTCACCAGTTCCATTCTACCGAATTTATTTTGTGAAATCATTTCAATATAGCCACCTGGAGAGGCTGGCATTTGAGTTCGCATTATTTTGCCTGCTGGTGGGTCGGTTATTTTGCCATGAGCTCCTGCACCTAAACCGATATAGTCGCCAAACTGCCAGTAGTTTAGATTATGTAAACATTGGCGTTGAGATTGAGAATAGGCAGAAACTTCATAGTGCTGATAACCTGCATTGGATAGCTCTTGCTGACAAGTGGTCTGCATTTCCCAAGCCAAATCATCTTCTGGTAATACTGGTGGGTTTTTATAAAAAGGAGTATTGGGTTCAAGTGTTAGTTGGTAATGGGATAGATGGGGGGGGGATAATTCGATAGCTGTTTTAATATCAAACAATGCTTCTTCTAAGGTCTGATTTGGCAAGGCAAACATTAAATCTAAATTAAAATTATCAAAGCCAGCTTCCTTAGCTTTCTCTGCGGCAATATAAGCATCATCTGCGGAATGAATTCGTCCTAATGCTTGTAATTTTTCATTGTTAAAACTCTGCACTCCCATAGATAAACGATTAATACCAGCTTCACGAAAGCCTTTGAATTTATTAAAATCTACTGTTCCAGGATTTGCTTCTAGTGTAATTTCAATATTTGGCTGAAAACCTAATAATGCTCGTGCCTTTGATAAAAACTTATGCAGGCTTTCTTCTGACATTAAGCTAGGCGTACCTCCACCAAAGAAAATGCTGTGGATAGGACGCCCCCAAATAGATGGCAGAGTGTTTTCTAACTGTTTAATTAGAGCATCAATATAGGCATCTTCTTGATTATCTTTTTTTAGGGAGTGTGAGTTAAAATCACAATAGGGACATTTTTCAATACACCAAGGATAATGCACATAAAGGCTTAATGGCACAGGCTGGTGAAATTGCATGTTACTTAGTTTTTTTATCTAGCTCTAATACTGCTTGCTTGTAGGTTAGAGCGGCTTTAGATTCTAGACCTTCCTTCTCATAACATGCCGCTAAAGCATGAAATGTTTCAACTTCAGGTTGTAGTTTTAGGCTTATTTTTAAGTGGGCTTGAGCAATTGCCCAAAGCTGTGCTTGAGTAGCAATTCTGCCTAGTGTAAGTTGTAATATTGGGTTTTTTTCGTGTTGTTTTAACCATTTTTCTGCAGTTTTTAGGTAGTTAATTGGTGAGATAAAAGTTAGTCTGCCATATTGATAAACTAAACGGTCGTCCCAGTTTTTTTGGACGGTTTTAATAATTAACTCAGCTAAGCCTTCTTCTTGACCCCAACCAATTTTTTGTTCAATAAATTCTGCTAATACATTGGGAATGGCTTTTTGGTTTTTTTCTAAAGAATCCCATATTTCATTTAGTCGGTCTAAGTTTTCTGCATTAATTAATTGTGCACAAGTAAGTAGAGATTCTATTTCTAGCAGGGATTTTTTATCTAAGACATTACTACTTTTAATTTGCGGTAAAACTTCAGCAAGTGTTTGCCAGTTGTCGGTGTCTGCTAGTAATTTAGCATATTCTGATAACACTGCCTTGTTTAGGTCGTTGGCGAGAAATAGCTTATGTAAGATTTCTAAGGATTTTGCAGGGTTGCTTTCTTTTAGTAATCTTGCCTCTACTAAACCAATAATTTCATGGCTGTCAGTATAGAGTTCTTTTGCAAAATTTAAATATTCATCTCTTCGTTCTGGGGCTTGCTGATTATGTGCCATTTTTGCAGCACTTAGGTAGTGAATTAACCCCGCATCTGAAAATTTAGCACTTTTAATTAATTGTTTTTCAGCAACCTTCCAGTCACCATGTTCCAAAGCAATCATGCCCATTGAAAGAGTTTGTTCAGCTTTATTGTGGCGTTTAATTATGCTTGCTTCACGCCAGCGTTTTGGTAATGCAATAACTCTTTCCCACAGGCGAGTTAGTTGGTACAGGGTAACAAAGGCAACAACTAGTACTACCACCATAAATGAGGCAGAAGTTTCTAATACCCAATCATCCCACACCATTGAAACCTTGCCATTATCTTGTAACACTAAGGTGGCAAGGGCGGTGGTAATAAAAAATATTAAACCCCACTTAAGGATTACTGGCATAACTAAGCTCCGTGATAGCAAGAGGAGGTTTAACCATTTGGCTAGAAGGGATTAGATTAATCATTCGCATTTGCCATTTGTTAAGTGATTCAGGAGCATATTGTTTAATTAGGTTAGAAATATCAATTAATGCATATTGAACAACCTGTGGAGAGTTAGTATTTAATGCCCAGCCCAGTTGGTCAGCCTGTAATAACATGCGCTGTTTAACTATCTCTTTTTCTAATTCTGCTTGAACAACCGTAATGCTATTTTTAGAATCTCTTTTACGAATATTAAATAAAGCACTATATTTTAATTTTATTTTTTCCCAGTTAGTTAATGGTTTAGCTTCTTCTGGGATAGCTTTTGGTTTAAGTTTTGGTTTTGAAACCAGGGCTAGTTTTGTTAGCCAAGATTTAAGCTCTTTTATTTCATCTAGTTTTAACAAAGGCATTCTAAAGTTATCAACCATTCGTTGATCTTGCTTTATTGTCTTAATAAGTTGTTGTTTATAAGGTAGGGAGGATAGGGATATTGTCTGTAATAAAGCTTTTAAACTATTATAAGTTGCTATTTGTTCACCTTCAAACAGCCATTGGTTATTTATTTTTAAAGCCCATTTTTGCACCTGTAAATTAGAAATAGTAGCAAGAGAAAGAATGGAGTCAGCAAGAGTGTTTTTTTGGTTAGATATTGTTTTTTGTAGCGACAGGTTTTGCGCACGAATTTTTTCTTGGGCAATTTTTATGGCAGAAATTTGCTCCATAATGTTATCAAAAGTTTCTTTTTGTTCTGAAACCCCTTCATCATTACTAGCTTTTATATCGGCAATATCACCACTAAATTTAGTATTAATTTGGCTAATTGAAGTTTGTAGTCCGTTAATACTTTCAACCTGCCATTTAGAATTATCGCCAGACCAAGCTAGGTAAAGTGCCAGTAAAGAAATTACCAAAACTATTAATAACAACAATCTACCTACAAATTTTTTAAAACTAAAAGAAGATCCTGTAGGTTGCTGTTGAGGGGGTGTTTGTTGAGCTTGTTGGTGGTTAAATTGATTAGACGCTTTTTGCTGTGGAGGTTGTATTCTAAAATCAGGAGTTTGTCTAGCCTGCCTTGCTTGTTGTAAAGGCTCTTGAGGCTGAGATTTATTAACCGCTCTATGTTTAGTTTCTGGAGTGATTAATTTTGTAATAGTCATGCCATTTCCTTAAGTAGCTTAATAATTGCGCCATTGCTTTGTTCATTAGTTATAAACATAGAACCCTGCCAACCTAAACTTATTATATGATCTTCAATTCTCTTGCTGAATATGATAGCGTTTTTTTGTAATAAAATATATTTTTCTTCATTAGGAATAGAGTTAATTAAACTGACAATGGACTCTAGGCTAGTAATTAAAACAACCCCATGTTTTGCAAGTTTAAACTCCTGCCAAGCCTCTATACAAAAAGGGGACGCTACCCTTTTATAACATTCAACAATAAATACCTTAGCATTTTTGGAAATTAACCCCGTTGCTAAATTGTCCAAGCCACCCAGCCCTTTTGCAATTAAACAAGTAGAAGACTGTAAGTTGCTAGGTAATAGCGCCAACACAGTTTCACTATTAAATGGTGCACTAGGCGATTTAGCAACAATCCCATATTTAGCAAGCTCTTTTGCGGTTGCCTTGCCAACAGCATACACAGAAACGCCTGCAAAATATGTGGGGATAGAATCAAGCTGATCTAAAAAGTGAACTACTGCATTAACACTAATAAAAAAAATATAATCAACAGGGGGGGGGGGGGGGGAAAAAAAAAATTTTTTTTAAAACAAAAAAAGTTTATAGAATAAATTTTTTCTTTTCTAAATAATGGGTTTAGCTCCTCTGCTTGTAAACTGGGGCGAGTATTGAGTAAAGTAATCACGGCTATTTATTTTTAACTAGCAGGGTTGCTTTCATAAACTCTAGCAAGTATTTCTCCTGCTCCCTGAGTAAGTAAATCTTCAGCAACACTCACTCCTATACCTTCAGGGTTACTAAGCAAGCCTAAACCCTCGGCGGTTATTATTTTTGAGCCATCTAATTCAGCAACTAAGCCCATTAATTTTATCTGTTTATTGCTAACAATTTCTGCAAATACTCCAATAGGAACTTGGCAACCTCCCTCTAAACGATGATTCATTGCTCTTTCTGCCCTAGCTCTTATTTCGCTTTCCTCATCATTCAAAACCTTAATAATTTCTAAGGTATCTTTATCTTTACTAAAATACTCAATCCCCAAAGTGCCTTGAGTTACCGCAGGAAGGCAAATATCTATACTAATTTCATGGCGAACTCTATCATCAAGCCCTAAGCGTTGTAAACCAGAAGTAGCAAGCACGATAGCATCATACTCACCTGCATCAAGTTTTCCTAACCGCGTACCAACATTGCCACGCAAATCTTTAACGATTAAATCAGGCCTTTGTGCCATAAGTTGAGCTTTTCTGCGTAAACTTGAAGTACCTAATACCGCATTTTTTGGTAGTTCATCAAAACTAGAAAAATTATTAGAAACAAATGCATCAGTTGGAGAATGCCTTTTTAAAATAGCACCCAAAGCAAAACCCTCAGGTAACTCCATCGGCACATCTTTTAAAGAATGTACAGCAATATCAGCGTTCCCAGCCAACATCTGCTCCTCTAACTCCTTAGTAAATAAACCTTTACCACCAATTTTAGCCAAAGGAACATCCAAAATTTTATCGCCCTTAGTAACCATAGGTAAAAGAATTACCTCTAAATTTGGATGAATTCTTTCTAGTTCAGCCTTAACAAATTCAGCTTGCCACATAGCAAGAGGGCTTTTTCTAGTAGCTATAATAAGTGTTTTTTTCATTTGGTATCTCTTAACGTTTCTTAAAAGCTATTCTACTGAAATTAAGAAACTTTTTCGATAAAATAAGGTCTAATATATAAAAGAACAAATAGAAGAAAATAAAAAATGAATAAAACTTTATTGATAGGACTAGCTTTATTTTTTAGTAACGGGCAAATACAAGCAAAAAGTGAACAGCCAAGTAATCAAGCACACAATGTTAAACAACAAGAACTTACCAATCTTCAAGAGCTAGCTACAATATCCAAACAAAACAACCTACCGATGATGCTCACTTTTGTAGCAGAATGGTGTGAATTTTGTCATCTACTTGGCTCGGAAGTGCTAGACCCTATGGCTTTAGGGGGTTTGTACGAAGGAAAATACATGTATATGCGCTATGTAAGTATTGACGATCCAGAGCCAATCCCAGGCGTTGATGGAAAGCCAATAATAAAAGACAAATGGGCAGATATATATGACGCAGAACTTACCCCAACCATGATTTTTATAGACTCCACCGGCAAGCAAGTAGCCCCACCAATTGTTGGGATAGCCAATATAGAGTTTTATACAATCCTTATCCATAAAGCACTAAATATCGCCTACAAAAACATGAACAACCCGCTAGAAATACCACCATTCGCAGAAGACCTATTAGAGAGATAATTAAATATAAACTACTCCTAATTATTAGTTAGTAATCAAATTCCCCCCCCCCCCCCCCCACA
>CAZMHA010000076.1:0-7513 GCA_964565985.1 uncultured Piscirickettsiaceae bacterium
TAGGGTTTGGAAAAACTACCCCCCCCCCCCTTAAATTTTAGTCACTGGGGTTGATTGAAAAATCTTTATCTAAAGGTATGGTTTTATAGTCTACTTGGTATAAACCGCAATATACAGGATAAAAACTGTAACTTATGTCAGGAAATAATAGCGGACAATCTTGCTTTAGCAAAGCTTGAAAGGCATGAGCAAGAACTTCATCCGAGCCGTTACCGACAAAAACTTGTTTAGTTTGTTTGCCATAGTAGTCAGCAATAGCTTGCTTTAAATCACTAGCGTCAGGATCTGGGTACAAAGCTAATGCGGCATTGTTAGCTGCAGAAATAGCCGCATAAACCTTATCTGAAGGAGGATAGGGGTTTTCGTTAGTATTTAGCTTAACCAGGTTATTTGTTTTAGGTTGTTCGCCAGGCTCATAAGGACTAAGGTTATGGACTAGCTTGCTCCAAAATTGACTCATTTATACTCTCATAATCATGTATTTAAATTTGTACTAAACATATTCTACCAATAGCAGTTTTTGAATGTAAGTTATTCAAATAGCAAATGAAAATATTTCAATTTAAAAAACAGGGTCAAAGTTTTAATATTTTGCTTGATATGTACAAAAAAATTGCTATACTGAACTTGCAAACTAATACTTTGCTAAAACTTTTTAAATTTTAAAAAAAGGATAAGTTTAAATGAAAAAGACTTTAATCGCACTATCAACAACAGCTATCTTGGCTGCTTCTTCATCAGTTATGGCTGGTGGTAACTCTAATACTGGTTGTGGACTTGGTTCAATTGTAATCAAAGACCAAAGTTCAGTTCTAATGCAAGTATTAGCAGTAACAACTAACGGAACTTCTGGTAACCAAACTTTTGGTATTACTTCAGGAACTTTAGGCTGTGCTAAGCCAACAAAAATAGTTATGAATGATAAAGCACAAAGCTTTGTTGCTTCTAACATGGATAGCATTGCTATTGATGTTGCAGCTGGTAAAGGTGAAAGCTTAGATACTCTTCTTTCTCTTATCAATGTAGAAGATAAAAAAGTAGCAGCTACAACTCTAAAAAGTAACTTCTCAAACATTTATACAAGCGCAAGTGTAACATCAGCACAAGTTGTTGATAACATCATTACTGTACTTTAGCATTTATGAAAAAAGGGTTAATTATTTTAGCCCTTTTTTATCTATTTTTCCCTAGTTTATCCTATTCTTTCGATACAACATCCAATAATACAAAACATCTTTCTGAACAAAGATACTGGCAACAGTTATTACATTTTCGTGATGGTAAGTCAGAAATAGATTCAGCTAATTTTTTTTTAGCAACAGATGGAAAAACCAATCCTAAAGCAGAGTTAGAAGCAACTCTAGAAGCCATTAAACAAGATAAAAGTGTTTATTGTAGATTTCCTGCACGAGTAAAATGGCTATATCAACAGCTTCCCAATTTAGAAAAAACAAACCCCTATCAAAAATGTACGGAATTAGAGGAAATAATTAATAATTACCAGGCATCAAAAGCCGTATTAGTTTTCCCAACAGCCCATATAAATTCTCCAGCTTCTATGTTTGGACATACATTTTTACGCATAGATGATAAAACAGGTTTACCCCTAACCGCAAATGCCATTAACTATGCCGCAAATACTCAAGAAAGTAATGGCTTAGCTTTTGCATATAAAGGCTTATTTGGCGGTTATGAAGGGCGTTATTCCGTGTTACCCTATTATAAAAAAATAAAAGAGTACAGTAATTTAGAGCGAAGAGATGTTTGGGAGTATGAACTTAACCTAAACCAAACAGAAATGACAAGATTGTTAACGCACTTATATGAAGTGAAAGGTACCTATGCCGATTATTTCTTTTTTACGGAAAACTGCTCTTATAATCTTTTATGGCTACTAGAAATCGCTCGTAAAGACAGCTATTTAGTTAGTAAATTTGATTTCCAAGTTATTCCAATAGATACTGTTAGAGAAGTACAAGAAGCTGGATTTATTGTTAAATCAAAGTTTCGGCCATCAAAAGCTAAAAGAATTAAAAGCCTTGTTGAAGAAGAAACACATGCTACTGGCAAGCTAAAGGAGGCTTATCAGTCTGAAATTAGAACAGAGCTGCTCCAGCTAAAAAGATCTGAGAACAGTATAGAAAAAGGCTCTTACATTAAGCAATTAATGGAAAACTTAGCAAAAAGAAGTCAACTACCAGTTTTACCAAAAGTAGTTATAAAAGCACCACCAGACCCTATGCATTCACACAAAACATCAAGAGTAGGCTTAGCATGGAACAGTCAAGATGAATTAGAGTTAAGTATAAAGGCGGCCTTTCATGACATTTATGATTTAGAAAAAGGTTTTATAAAGGGTGCTTATATTGACTTTTTTAATCTTAAAATAGCGAAAATGGCTGATGATAAGGTAAATCTTAAAGAATTAAACCTACTAAATATAAATTCTTATGCAATTAGAGATAGTGTTTTTAAACCTCTTTCTTGGGGTATTGCTGTTGGAGCAATAGATTTTCGCAATAAAACAAATTTTAAGTTAACGGGAGAAGTTGGACTTACCTATGGTTTAGGAGCGTCATCTCTTGCCTTTATGATGTTAAAACCAGCACTATATTATCGAGATGAAATTGTTGTGAGTATAGGCCCAAAATTAGGGTTTATCCGTAGTTTTGACAGTTATAAAATTGGCGTTTTTGCAATAAAAAATTATTTTAATAAGGGTGAGGAAGAAGTTCATGCAGAATTATTTTCCACCATTAGTAGCAGTAAAAACACTGCGGTTAATTTAAAAGTAACTAGCGATAGGTTGGGAAGTTTCAAAAGTGATGAAACCTACAGTATTTCATTGTTTTACTATTTTTAATTATTTTAAAGGATTATAGAATTAAAAAAATAGTTATAGGTGTTTTAAAAAGCAATGGTCAAGTTTTGGTTTCCCTTCGCCAAAAACATCAGTCATATCCCAACTATTGGGAGTTTCCTGGTGGAAAGGTTGAAAATGGTGAAACTTTGCAAAAAGCTCTAACTAGAGAGTTTAGCGAAGAAGTAGGTATCGATGTAACTAGTTGGCAGCCTTTAATACAGATACCTTGGGAATATGAGCATGATAGCGTTCTGATTAATATATTTGTTGCTGATAAATTTAAAGGTGATGCTGTAGGAAAAGAGGGGCAAAAGGTCAAGTGGATTAGTTTAGATAAATTAGCAGGCTATAAGTTTCCTGAAGCAAATAGAGGAATTGTTCAAGCACTATCTTTACCAAGTTCCTACGCAATTAGTGGGTCTTTTGAAAATAAAGAAGAAGGATTAACTATTTTAAAAAGAACTCTAGAAGCAGGTATAAAACTTGTACAGTTACGAGCTAAAAACCTTTCTGAAGAAGAGTTTATCGACTTTGCAAAACCAGCGATAGATCTATGCCATGCATTTGGTGCCAAGGTTCTTTTGAATGCAAAGCCCCGTCTTTTAAACAAATTGACTAAAGCCGATGGATTGCAACTAGCATCTAACGAAATAATGGCATTAACTGAACGACCAATATCAAATAATAAAATACTTAGTGTATCTACGCATAATCAAGAAGAAATAAGTAAATCATTAGATTTAAATGCAGATATTGTATTAATATCACCGGTAAATAAAACCTCATCTCACCCGGATTTAGAGGGAATTGGTTGGGATAAGTTTAGTGATTTAGTTGCAAAGATTCCTGTGCCTGTTTATGCACTAGGAGGCATGACAGATAAAGATATTACTAATGCTCAACTAAATGGCGGGCAAGGAGTTGCCGCCATTTCTAGTTTTTGGAAAAAATAACTATACGGGGGTTTTATCCTTAAAAGTAATCGGAGAATCCTCTCCCATTATAGTTTTAATGTTAATGCCATGTTTTTTAAGTTGTTCAGCCATTAATTGCCAATTGTTTTGAGCCACTGACCAGTTTGTATGGAAATAAATTCGAGAATTGTTATGTAACTGCATAGAATCATAAATCATATCTAAACCTGCGTGTAGGCTTACCATTTTTGTAAAGTCTTCCTCTTTTACTATCATCATGGGGTTTAAATGGCTGCCCTTTACTATTTGTTGTAGTTCAGAAAGGTTTAGTTTTAAACATACAAGATCTTTAATTATCGTATAGGCAAGTCTATTTCTTGGTACTATTGATGTATATTTAAAGCCGTCGCGGGTACTAATTACTTCATAAGGCATAGTGGTTTATAATTCCTTTAATAACCATTTGGACGAGTTTCTCAAATCTTTTTTAAGGAAGATAAGGACAATCCCCAAGTGTTTTTTCTAGTTCTTTTTCTAGGATATTGTAAAGCTTAAGCATTTTAATGTCACTATTAATTATTAAGTCAGCTGTTTTTTTTCTATGCACAACAGTAGCCTGATTACGGATAATATTTAATATGTATTTTTCAGAAAGTTGACTGCGTTTTCTTACCCGTTCAATTTGAGTTTTTTCAGAGCATTCTAATACCCAAACCAAATCTATATAATCAGGTCTACCTACTTCAGCTAACAAAGGTATTTCAATAACAACAACCCTATGGTTTTCTTGTTCTAAAATCTTAAGCCTTTCTATAGTTTCTTTATGAATAAGAGGGTGCATGATTTTTTCTATTGCTTGCTTAGCATCAAGGCTGCTAAATATTAAATCTCGTATATAGTCTCGTTTTAAATCTCCATTTGAATTGAGAACTTCTTTACCAAAAAAATCAACAATGGTGACTAATCCAAGCTGCCCTTTGGTAACTAAATCACGAGAAATTTGGTCAGCACTTATGGTAGGTATTGACCTAGCTTCGAACCAATTTAAAACTGTAGTTTTTCCACTACCTATACCGCCAGTAACCGCAATTTTTACCATGTTCTTCTCTATCTGTTTGGGGAGGTATAAATAAAATTAGTTTTATTTATACTTAAAACTATTCATAATGACCTCTTACTAAAATATACTTTAACAAAATGGAATTGTAAAATGAAACTTAAACTTAAACCACTTTTAATCGCAGGGATTTTTTCTGCATCTTTTATTATAACTTCCTCTTCGGCATTTGCGGCATCTTATATGCCTTTTGTCTTGGGGTCATCAACAGCAAAAAATGTATCTTCCGCTGCCAAGATTGCAACTTCATCTTTAAAGAAGAATGGTTTTGAAATAGTAGGTAGTTATAGTCCTAAAGAAAATGTGCAAATAATAGTAGTAACCAATAAAAAGCTAAAAGAACTAGCATCAAAATCTAAAAATGGTGGTTTTGGTGCGATGGAAAGAGTGTCTATTGTTAAGAGGGGTAAAAAAGTAGAAGTATCTTATACCAACCCAACTTACATGTGGAATATGTATCAAATGAAAGGTGATATTTCAAGCGTACAATTAGCGATGGAAAAATCATTAGGCAAGAAAAAAGAATTTGGAGCAGAAAAACCTCTATCGGTAGATGAGATAAGAGGTTTCCACTATAAATTTATGATGCCATACTTTGACGATGTTGACGAGTTTATGGAGCATGACTCACAGGACGATGCTACCAATATAATTGAAAAAAATCTTAGTTTAGGAAAAGCAGGAATAAAAAAAGTATATCGAATTGATATCCCTAATTCTAATATGACCGTGTTTGGCGTATCTATGGCTAGAGGAGATGGGGCAGACAAAGAAATTTTAAAACAAATTGATGTAAGCGGACACTCACACGCGGCACACCTGCCCTATGAAATTTTAGTAAATAATGGAGAAATATTAGCTCTAAATGCTAAGTTTCGTATAGCAATCAACTGGCCAAGTCTATCAATGATGGGGCCAGGGAGCTTTATGTCAATTGCAGACTCTCCAGAAGCAATTACCGAATCTCTAGAAACAGTAGCAGCATCAGAAGAATAAATAATCGCTATTAAAAATAAAAAAGCGTAGTTTATCTACGTTTTTTTTGTTTTTGGACTTGAAAAAAAATAGTTGCTACCCATTTAATAATCACAATTAAAAAGGATTATTAATTATGAGCAAAACAGAAACCCACGCCTTTCAAACTGAAGTAAGCCAACTACTAAAGTTGATGATTCACGCACTTTATTCAAATAAAGAAATATTCCTAAGAGAGCTTGTCTCTAACGCATCTGATGCCCTAGATAAATTACGCTTTGAAGCCGTATCAAATAATGCTTTAACCGAAGGAGAAGCTGAACTTTCAATTCAAGTAAGTTTTGATAAAGAAGCGCGAACAGTTACTATTTCTGACAATGGAATAGGCATGACTCGTGATGATGTAGTAGCAAATATCGGAACAATAGCTAATTCAGGAACTAAAAAGTTCCTAGAGAGCATGACCGGAGACCAAGCAAAAGATAGTAATCTAATTGGTCAATTTGGTGTAGGGTTCTATTCTTCATTTATTGTTGCCGACGAAGTAACTTTAATTTCTCGCCGTGCAGGAGATAAAAAGAACGAAGCAACCAAGTGGATTTCACAAGGTGAAGGAGAGTTTACACTTGAAACGGTTGAAAAAGAAACCAAAGGTACAGAAATAACCCTACACTTAAAAAAAGAAATGGATGAGTTCTTAGAAGAAAGCAGGCTAAAAAATATTATTACCACCTATTCTGACCATATCAACTTCCCAATAAAAATGTGGAAAAAAACAACAGATGATGAAGGTAAAGAAACTGCTGAAAAAACGCTAGAGCAAGTTAACAAAGCAACCGCACTTTGGACACAACCAAAGTCAGAGTTATCAAAAGAAGATTACAATAATTTTTACCAAGCAATCTCACATGATTACGAAGCCCCACTAAAAATCATGCACAATAAAGTGGAAGGGACGCTTGAATACACCTCGCTGCTTTATCTGCCAAAAAAAGCACCATTTGACCTATACGATCGTGATCGCCGTTATGGGCTTAAACTATATGTAAAAAGAGTTTATATAATGGACGATGCAGAAAACTTACTGCCAAGTTACCTAAGGTTTGTAAGAGGGATTATTGACTCAAACGACTTGCCTTTAAATGTATCCCGTGAAATTTTACAAAGCAACAAAGTAGTCGATAAAATTCGTTCAGCTTCAGTAAAACGCATTTTAGGTGCCGTAGAAAAAATGGCGAAAGCTAAAGATCAAACCGACTTTAATCAATTCTCTGACCAGTTCGGTAATATTATTAAAGAAGGAATGGTAGAAGACTTTGCTAACAAAGAAAAAATAAGCAAACTGCTCCGCTTTTCAACAACACACAAAGATTCAGGAAAAGATCCTCGCGTTGCACTAGAAACATATGTTGAGCGAATGAAAAAAGAGCAAGAAGCGATATATTTCATTACGGCAGACACACATGCCGCCGCATCAGGCAGCCCTCATCTAGAAATGTTTAGTAAAAAAGGAATAGAAGTACTACTGCTATCAGAAAAAATCGACGAATGGTTAGTCTCACACATGACCGAGTTTGAAGGTAAAACATTAAAATCAATCACCTCCGCAGATTTAAAAGAATTTGACGAAGACGAAAAAGACCT
>CAZMHA010000077.1:0-7205 GCA_964565985.1 uncultured Piscirickettsiaceae bacterium
TACAAAATGATGCCTTGTAGGTGAAAACTCGGCTTGGCCAGAAATTATGTTAGTTATTCAGTGCCTCCTTAAGAGTTATATTTAAGCGATTTTGACAATAGTAAAAGCTTGTCAGGATTGCTTGGGCATATATAGCTTGCATATTTGTTTTAAAGAATGTAATATTACTGTTCTATTTTAATTTTCTTAAAAAGTCTAAGTCGATTCTAGCAACAAACAAATAATCGTTTTTATCAATTAGTTAAGTTAAATGTATAAATATATTTTTTTCTAGGAGAAAGAGTAAATGAGTGAACATATTGTTTCAACCAGCGATGCAAGTTTTGATGCGGATGTTTTACAATCTGACATCCCTGTATTAGTAGATTTTTGGGCAGAATGGTGTGGTCCTTGTAAAATGATAGCTCCAATATTAGACGATGTCGCAGGAGAGTATACTGGTAAGGTAAAAATTGCTAAGTTAAATATTGATGACAATCCTAATACTCCTCCTAAGTATGGTGTACGAGGTATTCCTACTTTAGTGTTGTTTAAGAATGGTTCTGTAGACTCTACACAAGTAGGAGCTTTATCTAAAACACAATTAACAACTTTCCTAGACGAAAATCTTTAAAAGTAAGAATGATTGTAGGCAGTAGTTATTTCCTGCCTTTGAACCTTCTATAACAACTTTTCTAATTAACCATATCTATTCAAATCAGTAAAAGAAACTATGAAATTACAAGACCTTAAAAAAATGTCAGCAGCATCGCTATTAGATTTAGCTGCAGAGCAGGGGCTAGAAAACTTATCTCGCCTTAAAAAACAAGAAATCATTTATGCTATTTTAAAAAAGCATGCCCAAAAAGGTGAAGACATCTATGGTGAAGGGGTTTTAGAAATACTGCCTGATGGTTTTGGTTTCTTGCGTTCTGGAGATGGCTCTTATTTAGCTGGACCAGATGATTTGTATCTTTCTCCTAACCAAATTCGTCGTTTTGGTTTGAGAAAAGGGGATACTGTTGAGGGTAAAATTCGTCCACCAAAAGATGGTGAACGCTATTTTGCGCTATTGAAAGTTGAAAAAATAAATTTTGAAGATCCTGAAGTTGCCCGTAAGAAAATAGCCTTTGAAAACTTAACTCCATTACACCCTGATGAAAGATTGATTATGGAAATAGGTAATGGCTCGACAGAAGATATAACCACTAGAATTATTGATATAGCAGCTCCTTTTGGTAAAGGTCAGCGTGGACTTATCGTTGCTCCGCCAAAGTCTGGTAAAACAGTAATTATGCAACAGGTTGCACAGGCAATTGCTGAAAACCACCCCGATTGTTATTTAATCGTTTTATTGATTGATGAACGACCAGAAGAAGTGACCGAAATGCAAAGAACGGTAAAAGGAGAAGTAATAGCTTCAACTTTTGATGAGCCAGCTTCAAGGCATGTGCAGGTTGCGGAAATGGTTATAGAAAAGGCAAAAAGACTAGTAGAGCACAAAAAAGATGTGGTTATTCTTTTAGATTCTATTACTCGTTTAGCCCGTGCTTATAATATGGTAGTACCTTCATCAGGTAAGATATTAACTGGGGGAGTTGATGCTAACGCACTGCATCGCCCTAAAAGATTTTTTGGTGCGGCAAGAAATATTGAAGAAGGTGGTTCTTTAACTATACTAGCAACGGCTCTGATTGAAACTGGTTCTAAAATGGATGAAGTAATTTTTGAAGAGTTTAAAGGTACAGGTAATATGGAATTGCACCTTTCTAGAACGATTGCTCAGAAGCGTATTTTCCCTGCAGTTAATATTGAAAAATCTGGAACTCGTAAAGAAGAGTTGTTAACTAATCCAGATGAATTACAAAATATTTGGATACTGCGCCGTTTCTTACAAGGTCTTAATAATGAAGTAGAAGCAGTTGACACTTTAATTAATCAGATGAAAGTAAGCAAAACCAATGCAGATTTATTTACGGCTATGAAGCGATAAGCTATTGCATTTTGCAAATTTATCTCTATAATACTCGTTTCGATTTTAACAACTTAAATTTTTTTTGAAAAACTTAAATTAACCGGACAATGATTATGAAAGCAGGCATTCACCCAGAGTACAAAGAAGTAGTTTTCCAAGACATCTCTACTGGAGACACTTTTTTAACAAGCTCTACAATTAAAAAAACATCTGGGGAAACTATTACTTTAGAAGGTAAAGAATACCCATTAGTTCGTATTGAAGTATCAAGTTCTTCACACCCTTTTTATACAGGTAAGCAAACACTTGTGGATACAGAAGGTCGTGTTGAGAAGTTCAAACAGAAGTACACAATGCGTCGATAAGAATATCTTTAAGATATTTTATATAAAAAGTCACTTGAGAAAATCAAGTGGCTTTTTTTTTGCTTTTAATTCGCTATAATTAGTATCTAAATTTGAGGTTTTTTATGTCTAAAAATATATATAAAGTTGTAGCGAGTTTTTCCGCTTTATTTTTTATAGTAGTTGCAGAAGCAAAGCAAATTGAAGATTGTCAGCCTAAAAATATAGAAATATGGGTCAAGGCTAGTTTTGCTACTTCTGGAGATACTATTATTATCCAGAATAAGAAATTCAAGCTTATTGGCGTAAATGCACCACACAAAGAGAAGAAACAAAAATTTAACACCGTGGGGCAGCCATTAGCTAAAAAAGCTCAGGACAGGCTTAATAAGATTCTAGCGAACCATGATTTGCATATAGGTGTAGAGTATGACTTAACCAAAGTAGATTCCTTTAATCGAGGGTTAGTCCATCTTTATGTAAAGAAGAAGGGTGAAATATATAATCTAAACCAATTAATGTTAGCAACAGGTTATGCTCTTGCCAAAAGTGAATATAATAATAACCTGCATAGCAGTTGCTACTATCAAGCGGAACAAAAAGCCCGTGAGCAAAGTATAGCTTTATGGAGCTTGTATGATAAACAACCAGATTTAAACTTTCCTATAGTATTGTCTAGCAATATACATCCTGAAGATGATAGTTATCGCATCTACAAAGGAAAAATAGTAAGTGTTCAGAAGAGTTCATCTAACTATATTTTGAATATGGATACGGTTGGTATTCGTATTATTAAAAAGCATTGGGATAAATTTGATTTTAAAAAATTAAAAGACTTGCAAGGAAAAGTTATTGAAGTCAGAGGTTTTGGTTTTTTATATAAACAAGCAATGTATGTAAAAATTCAATCTCCCAATGCAATTGATTTATTAAGGAAATAAAAGAACATGTCAGAATTAAAAAACGATCGTCTATTGCGTGCATTACTAAAACAACCAGTAGATAGAACCCCTGTGTGGATGATGCGCCAAGCAGGCAGATACTTGCCTGAATATAAAGCAACCCGTAAACAAGCCGGTTCATTTATGGACTTATGCCGAAATAAAGAGTTAGCTAGTGAGGTAACCTTACAGCCACTAGAAAGATTTCCATTAGATGCAGCAATATTATTTTCAGATATTTTGACTATTCCTGACGCTATGGGTCTTGGGTTAAGGTTTGAAACTGGCGAAGGTCCTGTTTTTGATAAACCTGTTCGTAGTATGGCAGATGCTAAAAAATTGTTTGTACCTGATATGGCGAGCGATTTAGGCTATGTTATGGATGCGGTCAGTACTATTCGTAAGGATTTGCAGGGCAGCGTTCCTCTAATTGGTTTTTCTGGTAGTCCTTGGACACTTGCTACCTATATGGTAGAGGGAAGTTCTAGTAAGACCTATGCAGTTATTAAAGCCATGATGTTTGATCAACCTAAAACATTGCACCATATTTTAGATATTCTTGCAGATTCTGTAATTAACTACCTTAATGCACAAATTGAATCTGGAGCACAAGCGGTACAAATATTTGATACCTGGGGGGGAGTATTAACCCCGCGTGACTACAAAGAGTTTTCTTTGCGTTATATGGAAAAAATTGTTGCAGGCTTAAAACGAGAAAATGATGGTCGCAAAGTTCCTGTTATTTTATTTACAAAAGGTGGCGGACAGTGGTTGGAGGATATGGCGGCAACTGGTTGTGATGCACTAGGTTTAGACTGGACCACGGATATTGATGTTGCTCGTGCAAGAGTAGGTGATAAAGTTGCTCTGCAAGGTAATATGGATCCAAGTATTTTGTACTCTTCTCCAGAGAGAATAAGGGAAGAAGTAGCAATTATCCTCAAGAAATTTGGTAAGGGTTCTGGTCATGTGTTCAATCTTGGTCATGGTATTCACCCAGAAATAAAACCAGAACATGCGGGAGCATTTATTAGAGCAGTCACTGAACTAAGTGGCGAGTATCATCGTTAATGGCAAAATTATATATCTAACCCATTAGCAAATTCCATTGCTTGCATATACATTTTGGATAATTCAGTTGGGTTGAATCCAGCTGATGACTTAAAGTTAGTTGATCCAGCTTCAATTTCTTTGACTAGCTTAAGGGTTTTGCCCAGGCTTCCTGTCTGTTCTAGCAAAGCCTTTTTAATGTCGACATTAAAAGATAGATCAGCAAGAACACTTTCAAGAGTCTGATCCATAACGGCATCTAGGCTAGAAAATAATCCGACAATGAAATAACTATCTTTTGAAAAGTCCTTGTCCTTCTCGCCAACAAGTTCACAAAATTTAGCCCTAATTAAAGAAGTTGTTAAGAGTTCACTTGGTTTATCACTGGCGTTATTAAGAGCAAGAATGCCAGCCCAACTTTGTAAGCGATTTAAACCAAACCTTAAAACCACATCATGAATAGATTTAATATTGTCACCATCTGCAGAAGATGATGCAATTTTGACTAATTTTTGACTCATAGAAATATCATTACTGATTACGGAGCTTATTTTACGCATATCAATCATAGGGTCGAATACCATGGATAAAAACCGCAAAATACTTGCTTGGTTATTATCTAAAGCCTTCCCTTCAATTACTGTAGGTTTAGCAAAAAAATAGCCCTGAAAGAAGTCAAAGCCCATTTTTTGGCAAAACTCGAATTGTGCTTTGGTTTCTATTTTTTCAGCTAAGAGTCTTTTGTTTTTTAATTTCAGTCGAGGCAGGTTTTTAATAATATGTTGTGGGCCAGCTGCAAGTATGTCAATTTTTATAATATCAGTAAAGTCTTCAAAAGGTCTTAGTTTATCGCTAAAATCATAGTCATCTAAAGCTATTCTGTAGCCTTTTTTAGAAAGATCTTTTAATTGTGCAAGAACCTCTAGTGTTGGCTCAACTGTTTCAAGTACTTCTATAACTACTTGTCTTTTTGGCAATAGAACTTGAGTATTTTTTGATAATAGTTCGGCGTTAAAATTAATAAAGGCCTTTTTGTCACCTACTATTTTGTTCAGACCAAAATCACTCAATAAATTAGCAACAACTTGTGCAGTTGCTTTACTATCGTCAACAATATTTGCAGTTGTGTCTGTTGCTGCGGACCTAAATAATAATTCATAGCCATACACGCGCATATTTTTATTAAATATAGGCTGTCTTCCTATACAAATATTATTTATTAAGGACATGTTAGCTATTTTTTCTCGGTAAATTCTTTAGGCATGGCAATATCTTTACCACTAAATAAAAACTTTTCCATTTCTTCTTTTAAAAAACTCTGTGCTTTTTGGTCAAGGCTAGATAATCTATACTCATTAATAAGTATCGTTTGCTGAGTAAGCCAATCTTTCCATGCTTGTTTTGAAATGTTCTCATAAACCCTTTTTCCAAAATTACCAGGGAAAGGCGTGAAATCTAGTCCTTCCAGCTCTTCGCCAATTTTTGCACATTTAACTAATCTAGACATAGTAATTATTTTCTTTAATTATTAAAAGTGTAATAATACACAAAATTAATCTTGAGAAAAATATGATTACAGAAAAAAGACGCATAAAAAGCTTTGTGCTAAGGCAAGGACGGCTGTCAAAGGCTCAACAGCAAGCAATTGATGAGCAGTGGAACAAGTATGGGCTAGAGTTAGAAAATAAACCTTTAAATTTAGCAAAGTTATTTAATAGAACAGCAGATACCATTCTTGAAATAGGCTTTGGCATGGGTTCAAGCCTGGCAACCATGGCAGAAAACAACCCACAGCAAAATTATATTGGTATCGAAGTACATAGGCCGGGGGTGGGAGCATTACTGAAATTGGTTGGTGAAAAAAATCTAATCAATTTAAGAGTTTTTAATGCCGATGCAATTGAGGTGCTAGAACAAATGATTCCTGAAAAGAGTTTATCCGCAGTTTATTTGTTTTTTCCTGATCCATGGCATAAAACCAAGCATAAAAAACGGCGAATTGTACAGACAGAATTTGCTACAAAAATTGCAAGCCATTTGCAAGAGTCAGGGCAGTTTCATATGGCAACGGATTGGGAGGATTATGCAAAGTATATGTTAAAAACAATGTCATTAGCAAAAGAATATGTTAATTTATCTGGTGTAAACAATTACACTCCACGACCAGAGTATCGTCCTTTAACTAAATTTGAACAACGAGGGCATGATTTAGGCCATGGAGTTTGGGATTTGATTTTTGTTAAAAAGGAAAAGGAAAAATGAAAAAGATTATTTTAGTTTCAACCATGGCTATAGCTACATTAAGTGGTTGTAGTAGTGAGCCAAAAAAACCGACTAACAATAATATAGTTGCTGATTGTGTATTTCCAAATACTGAAAAAGCTGCTCCAGGTTGGATATGTGATGAACCTGTTAATAATGTTGAAGTCAGTGCAGTGGGAATTGCAGAAGCTTCAAAAGGTGGCATTAGCTTTATGAAAGATATTGCAGCTGCCGATGGGAGAGGGCGTTTAGCAGAACAAATGCAAATTCGTGTAAGCAAAATGGTAAAAAAATATCTAGGTAATACTGGAGTAGGAAAAACAGAAACCATTGATGCCGCAGCTAGTTCTACTATTAAAACAGTAACTGACCAAAGACTATCAGGTTCAAAAATATATAAATCTCGTACAGGGCCAAATGGCCGTTTATTTGTATTAATTGGTATTGATGCAGAAAATGCAGGCAAGATTGCGGAGAGAGCAGTAAGAACTTCAATGGGCAATGACCAAGCTCTTTGGCAACAGTTTAAATCAAAACAAAGCTTTGATGAAATGGCAAAGGATATTGCTAACCCATAATCATCTTAGTTTTAATGGGGTAAAGCATATATTTTAACCCACAACCGGACCAACCGCGACAATAACATGAATACAG
>CAZMHA010000078.1:0-7198 GCA_964565985.1 uncultured Piscirickettsiaceae bacterium
CAGGGATAGCCAAGGCATAAGCAACCAACACACTACCAACTACAATAGAATTGTTAAAATGAACCATTCGCCAAAAAGCATTGTTATACATGTCGGTAAACATAGTGTTTAAAGCTGGTTCATTTAAAACTAATAGCCCAATTTGATTAAATACTGGGTCAAGTAAATAGGCTAAGCCACTAAATAAGGCAAGGGCAACCACAACCGCAGATATATTAACGCGTAGGATAAAAATAAATGCTAGGGTAATTAGGTTATGAGCAAAAAATAATGGTGTTAAACCCATTATCATCCCTAGCACAAAAGAAAGTGCTAGCTGACTAGGGTGCTGATTTGCATTCAACGCCTTAAAAAGTTTAAAAATAGTACCCATAATAAAATCCTTGCCTAAATTAGCTTCAATAAGTAATTGATAGATTTTAACAAAAAAATAGAGAGAACTTAATTGAAAAAAAAATTATTTTTTTTTTTTTTTTGGGTTTGGGGGGGGGGGGGGGGTAAAAACTGTGCTTTATATGGTTTTAGCTCATATCTTGCGGATCTACATCTATTGACCATCTTAGTTTGGATACTAGTGGGTGGGCGTATATTTGGCTTTCTACACTAGAAAACCATTTGTGTAAACTACCACGGTGGCTGGCTTGTAGTAGCAGTTGGTAGCGGTATCTGGCTTCTTTTCGTAACATGGGTGCCGCTACTGGCCCTAGTGCTTCTAAATTGGCTTGTTGTATTTGCTCTATACTGGCATTTTGTTCTAGTGTTTGCTGGATGTCTTGTAGGAATTGCCAGCCTACATTTGGGTCTAGTGATTCGGCACGGAGCATTATTTGGTAGCTAAATGGCGGTAGGTTTGCAGCTTTTCTTTCTGCTAGTGCTATTGTTGCAAATTCCTGGTAGCCTTGGGCTACTAGGGTATTTAGTAGAGGATTATCTGGATTGTAGGTTTGTATAATTACCTGCCCTTTTTGTTTGCCTCGCCCTGCTCTGCCTGATACTTGAACTATTAGCTGTGCCATGCGTTCTGCGGCTCTAAAGTCGCAACTGAATAGTCCTTGGTCTATGTCTAATATCCCTACAAGGGTTACTTTTGGAAAGTGGTGACCTTTGGCGAGCATTTGGGTTCCTACAAGAATTCTAGCATCACCTTTGGCGGCTTGTTCGGTTGTTTTTTGCATTTGCCCTTTGTTTTTGGTGGTGTCTCTATCTACTCTTATCAGGCTTTGGCTGGGGTATGTTTGTTGCATTACTTCGGCAAGCTTTTCTGTGCCTTGTCCTTGATGATTTAGCCTTTGACTATTACAATTTGGGCAGTTTTTTGGGGCGTTTTTTTGGCTACCACAGTGGTGACATTTTAGTTGTTTGTATTGGTGGTGGTAGGTCATGTGGGCATCACAACTTTGGCAATCTGCTTGCCAGCCACAGTCTTGGCAAATTAGTACTGGTGCGTATCCTCGGCGATTTAAAAACATTAGTACTTGCCCTTCATTGGCTAGATTTTGTTCAATGTTTTCATGTAGCTCTAGGGATATTCCTGCATTTTGTTGTAGGTTTGTGTCGCCTCGTATATCTAGTAGCTTTATGCTTGGTAAGCTAGCCCCCCCTGCTCTTATGCTAAGTTTTAAATGCCCGTAGCGTGATTGCTGGGCATTATTTAGGGTTTCTAGTGATGGGGTTGCAGATCCTAAAATTACTGGGACATTTTCGATATTGGCTCGGCGAACTAGGCAGTCTCTGGCGGAGTAGCGAAAATTGTCTTGTTGTTTAAATGATAGGTCATGTTCTTCATCGAGAACACAAACACCAAGGTTTGCAAATGGGGTAAATACTGCTGAGCGCGTGCCTAGTAGAACTTTTATTTTATTGGTTCTTATCATTGACCAAGCACAATGGCGTTCTTTGTCTGATAATCCTGAGTGTATCATCGCTACGGGTTGTTGTAGGTAGGCTTCAAATCTGGCTAGAGTTTGTGGGGTTAACCCTATTTCTGGAACTAGCACCAGTGCTTGCTTGCCTTGTTTTAATACTTCTTCAATTATGCCTAAATATACTTCGGTTTTGCCACTACCTGTTATTCCTTCTAGCAAAAATCCTTTAAAATCTACTTGCTTTGTTACTTGCGTTACTGCTGTTTGTTGTTGGGCGTTTAGTGGGTGTTTTTTGTGTACTTTGTTATTAAATTCGTGCAGACAGTCTAGGGTGGTTTCTTGTACCCATTTTAATTGTATAAAGCGTTTCATAGGTGTTCGCCAACCAGTTATTTTGGCATTTAGCTCTGACTGACTGATAGGTTTTTTATTGTCTAGTAAAAGGTCTATTAGCTGTTGTTGCAGCTTTGCATTGTCTTTTATTGCTGACTTTGCGCAACTTGTACCTATATTAGTTATTTGCCATGCCCTCAGTCCTTGGGAAATTACCCCCCCCCCCTGTCTAATTTTAGTAGGCATAGCGGTTTGCATTACATTACCGATGGGTTCATGGTAGTAGTAGGCTGCCCATTTTAGTAAGGTTAGGTCTGGTTCTGAAAATATTGGTTGTTTGTCTATTACTTCATCAACTTTAAGTATTTTATTTTCGGCAAGGTTAGATTTAACATCTCGCTCTAGTACTATTCCTAGTTGTTTTTTATTACGAACCTTTACCCATACCCTGCCACCAATTACTGACTCACCTGTACAAAGGTAATCAAGCGGGGTTAAAAATGGTCCGGTAACTGCAACTTTTATAATCATATATTGAGGGGGGGGGTAATTTTATTGTAAAGAAACTATTTTAGCTAAAAATTACTAAACATGAGTAAGATTTAAGATAATAGCCCAATGATTTTACTTAAAGATACTTTAAACCAGGACCTAAAAAAGTCTTTACAGGACATTTTTGTTCAGGTTTCTGATGCAGATAAACAAACTAATACGGATATGTTGTTTGGTTGGTTGGAAGGTGAGCCTGCCAAATTGGCTTTGTTTCCTGCGGAATCTGGTGCGGTATTTGTTGATTTTGTTTCTGGCAAAAAAAATCATCGTCGTCAATTTGGCGGAGGTAAGGGGCAACCTTTGGCTAGGGCTATTGGTATTAAAGCAGGCAAGTTTCCTAGTGTGATAGATGCAACTGCTGGATTTGGTGGTGATGCGTTTGTATTGGCAAGTTTGGGTTGTAGGGTTACTATGGTTGAACGCAGTTCTATTATCGCAAGTTTATTGGCTGATGCTTTAGCAAGAGCATATAAATCTGCTGATGATGAAATTATTGTTAATATTAATAATTTGTCATTAATTAATGAGGACTCTACTAACTTTTTATTATCTAAAAAGCCAATTGTTGATGTGGTTTATATGGATCCAATGTATCCAGAAAAGAAGAAGAAGGCGGCACCAAAAAAGGAGATGGTTGCTTTACAAAACTTAGTTGGTGCAGATTTAGATTCTGAAGTGTTATTAGCCGCGGCACTAAAAATAGCTAAAAAACGCGTGGTAGTTAAACGGCCGATAAAGGCAGATATTATTAAGTTAGAACATGGTTTAAAACCTAGTTCCAGTATTAAAAGCCCAAATACTCGATATGATATTTATAGTTTGCTTTAGAGGTTTGTTTAGGCATTTATTTAGATTGTTTTTAGTGATTTTGTAACATTTCTAAAAACTCTTCGCCATATCTTTCTAGTTTTACTTCAGCAACCCCATTAATTTTTAGTAGTTCTGTTTCTGTTTTAGGTAGTTGCATTGCCATTTCTACCAAAGTAACATCGCCAAAAACTTGATAAGCAGGCTTGTCTTCACTGTCAGCAATGTCTTTTCTTAGTTCTCGTAATTCTTCAAATATATCTAGTTGTGCATCGGTTAGGTCTTCTTTTTGCCATTTTTGTACTCCAGACTTCACCTTGCCCACTTTACTTCCGCGGGCGGCTTTATTTCTTGGCTTGGCTAGTTCTATATCTATCTCACCTTTTAACATTTCTCCTGCTTTTTCAGTAAGTTTTAGTAGTGAAAAGTTCTGTATGTCTTGAACCAGATAGCCACGGTGAATTAATTGCCTAAGAATACTTGCCCATTCATCGGTCGAGTATTCTTTGCCAATACCGTAGGTACTTAATTCTTGGTGGTTGTTTTCTCTAATTCTTTCATTATCAGAACCTTTTAACACATCAATAACATAACGAATTCCATAGCCTTGTCCGTTAGATTTTGCTAGGCGATAAACACAGGATAGTGCTTTTTGTGCAGGAACTTTTGCATCAAAAAGACTAGGTGGATTTAAACAAACATCACAATTTCCGCATTTTTTGTCATAATCCTCTCCAAAATAATTAAGCAGTACACTACGGCGACAACTTACCGCTTCCGCAAAATCTACCATACAAGATAGTTTAAAAGTTTCTATGCGTCTTTGTTCCTCATTACTAACATTTCCGATAAAATATTTGGCGGTCATAATGTCTTGAGTACCAAATAGTAATAAGGCTTCTGAAGCTAAAGAATCACGCCCTGCTCTGCCTGTTTCTTGGTAATAACCTTCAATGTTTTTAGGTAAATCATAGTGCACAACAAATCGAACATTTGGTTTATCAATGCCCATACCAAACGCAACGGTAGCAACCACGATATTAATTTCATCACGAATAAATTGCCTTTGGATTATTTGCCTTGTTTCAGAGTCTAAGCCTGCATGATAGCCTTTAGCTTTATAACCTTCGGCCTGTAAAACAAGTGCAACTTCTTCTACTTTTTTACGACTTAAACAATACACTATGCCACTTTCATGCTTTGCATCACGGCTGTCTAAAAAATCAATTAGTTGTTTTGCTGGCTGTTTCTTTTCTAAAACTGTATAGCGAATATTTGGGCGATCAAAGCTAGTGGTATGCAGTTGAGGTTTAATTAGTTGCAGTCGATAAAGAATATCTTGCCTAGTTGCTTCATCAGCTGTGGCAGTTAGTGCTATAAAAGGTACATTCGAAAACTCTTGGCGTAGCTTCCCTATTAATGCATATTCTGGACGAAAATCATGCCCCCATTGTGAAATACAATGGGCTTCATCAATTGCAAATAAACTAATTGGTAGGGTTTCTAGTTGTTTTTTAAAGGATTTTTTTAATAACCTTTCTGGCGATACATAAAGTAAATCTAACTCTCCTTCATGCAGTTGTCGTAATACCTGTTCTGCAGAGTCGGTATCTAAGCTAGAATTATAATATTCTGCTCTAATTCCATTACTTTTTAACGCATCGACCTGATCTTGCATTAGAGCAATTAAAGGAGAAACCACAATTGCCGTGCCAGCTTTTAATAGAGCAGGGATTTGATAACATAACGATTTACCCCCCCCCGTCGGCATTAGAACAAAGCAATCTTTATTATTTAGAACATCGGCAATTATTTCTGCTTGTCTTTCGCGAAATTGATGATAACCAAATTTATTTTCTAAAATTTCGATTGCAGTGCTTGCCGTACTAGCTGTATTAGCTGGCATAAATTTAACCTTAAATATAAAAAGTTCGCTATCTATTATAAGTTGAAGATAGCAAGCAGGGGAAAAGATTTTTAACAGGTTAACTTTTTAGGGAGTTTGATAAAAGACCCATAAGAATATAATAATACAAGACTATCCTTTTATAATAAATTCTTATTTGCGCACCAATGCTAATAGCGGTAAATTACTTCCAATGCTTTTAAAGATTAAATTCTAAAGAGCTGTTGCTCAGTGCCACCTTAAGGTGGCACTGAATTATAATTATTGTGAAGTGTTTTAGTTATTAAGCGATTCCTTAAGCACTCACTATTTAATCTGGAGATCAATTAGATGAAAAGAAGAGACTTAATTAAACTAGGTGCTGGCGCAATTGTGGTTGGCGCTGGAGCAGGCTCTTTAGTTGGTTGTGGAAGTTCACCCAAAATTGCTACAAAAACATCAGCGGTTGCTCGTGTTGTTGTAGTGGGTGGTGGTCCAGGTGGAGTTTCTGCCGCACAAGCTATTAAAGCGGCTAACTCTGCTATTGAAGTAATTCTTGTAGAAAGAAATGCTAAATACTCAACTTGCTTTGCTAGTAACTGGGTACTAGGTGGTATCGCAACTATGGACGATATTACTTTTAGCTATGACAAGCTACAAAGCAAACACTCTGTTAGAGTTGTAGAGGGTGAAGTTACTGGAATTGATGCTGAAAAAAATCTAGTTATGGTTTCTGGCATGAAGCCTTTAGAGTATGATCGTTTAGTGGTTTCTCCAGGAATTTCTTTCCGTTGGGATACCATTGAAGGGCTAGATGAATCAACATCTTCTTCAGTTACTCATGCTTGGAAAGCTGGTAAACAAACCGAAATATTAAGAGACCAAATTCAAGCTATGCCAGAAAACGGCGTGTTTGTAATGTGTGCTCCACCAAATCCTTTCCGTTGCCCTCCTGGCCCTTATGAAAGAGCTAGTATGGTTGCAAGCTACATGCAAAAAAACAAGCCTAAGGCAAAATTAATTATTCTAGATGAGAAGGATAAGTTCTCTAAATTTGGTCTATTTAAAGCTGGTTGGAAGAAAAATTATGGCTTTGGTTCAGATAACTCTAGAATTGAGTGGGTATCTAAATCAAACGGTGGGTCAGTTAAGTCTGTTGATGCTAAGACCAATACTATTACTACGGCAAATGGTGATAAAATTAAAGCTGATGTTATAAACTATATTCCTGCTCAAAAGGCTAACACTACTGCTATTAAAATGGGCTTAGTTAATAAGTCTGGGTGGTGTCCTATTGACCAAGATACATTTGAATCAACAATGGTTAGTAATGTTCATGTACTTGGTGATGCTAGTATTGCTAAGCCTATGCCTAAATCTGGCTTCTCTGCAGATTCTCAAGGTAAGGCTTGTGGTGCAGCAGTTGCTAACTTACTAGGTGGTAAAGCAATTAACGCAAGTGCTAGATTTGCTAACCAATGTTTCTCTCTAGTTGCTCCTGACTACGGAATATCTGTTGCAGCTGGTTACCAGCTGAAAAAACGCCATATTAAGAAGTTAGGTGGTGGATTATTCCCTAAAGATGGTAACTTCAAAGGTGAGGCACAATCTGCTCACGCTTGGTATGACAACATTACCGCTTCATTATTCAAATAAGAATAATTAAAAATATAAATAACCCAGCATTTGCTGGTTTTTTTTATGAGGCTCTTCTCCGCTTTGTTGAGTGAAAAATCATGATTATGCGTAAAATAAT
>CAZMHA010000079.1:0-7085 GCA_964565985.1 uncultured Piscirickettsiaceae bacterium
GCCTGTCACGCAGGGTGTCGAGGGTTCGAGTCCCTTCTATTCCGCCATTTACTTTATAGTAATTTTATCTATTTTTGTTCTTGCTTTACTTTTACCCTTATATTAATTTTTTACCCCCCCCCTCATATTGCACTTATTTTAGGCATAAAAAAGCCCAAGTTAATGGGCTTTATTAATTGTAGTGCTTAATTACTCAGTAACTAAGCTGATGCCGTAATATTATAACCACCATCTACATAGGTTACTTCACCAGTAATTCCTGATGCTAAATCAGAGCATAGAAATGCAGCAGTATTGCCAACTTCTTCAATAGTTACATTGCGACGCAGTGGTGTAGATTCTGCAGCTTTAGTAAGCATACTTCTAAAGTCTTTAATTCCTGCTGCTGCAAGAGTTCTAATAGGGCCAGCAGAAACAGCATTTACTCGAATGTTGTCTTGACCTAGGTCGGCAGCTAAGTATCGTACAGTTGCTTCTAGTGATGCCTTAGCTATACCCATTACATTGTAGTTAGGTACGGCTCTTTCTGCACCTAAATATGACAGGGTTAATACTGAACCATTTGCTTTTTTAAGCATTGAGTAGCCCGCCTTGGTTAGAGCGGTTAAGCTATAGACAGAAATATCATGTGCTGTAGCAAAACCTTCTCTAGTTGACGCCTCAATCATTCTTCCTTCTAACTCTTCTCTTGGTGCAAATGCTACGGAGTGAACTAATATGTCAAGACCATCCCAAGCAGTATCTAAAGCAGAGAACACATCGTCGATTTGTTCTTTAGAAGTAACATCTAAAGGAAGTACTATTTTACTACCTAGCTCTTCAGCAATTTTTTCTACTCTAGATTGTAGTTTTTCGGTTTGAAAGGTTAGGGCAATTTCTGCACCCTGTGTAGCCATTTGCTTAGCAATTCCGTAAGCAATTGATTTGTTATTTGCTACACCTACAATAAGTGCTTTTTTACCAGTTAAGAATCCCATTTATACTCCTTGTGTTTATATTTATAAAACAATTTAATTTTGTAAGTATTTTAACAGTATTAAGAGGCCTTTGCACAAGTTAGTCGCGAGAGTAAAATTAGATATAATTAAGCAGCTTTTAGTCAAAAACAAGCTTAATAACTAGTTATTCAGGTCTTCCTTAAGTTAGAATATTGCTAGTTATAGTTTTTAGTTTGAGTTTTTATTCTTTCATGTTGTTAATTCGTTTATTGGTAGTTAGTTTTTTATTGTCTGGTTGTTCACAAATGTGGAACAATCCGCATGATATTGATTTACTTTCTGATGATATACTTTTTAGTTCTTTTTCTTCACCACCTAAACATCTTGACCCAGTTATTTCTTATAATGAAAATGAGTGGGCGTTTAATAGCCAAGTGTATGAGCCATTATTGCAGTATAACTATTTCAAAAGGCCTTATCATTTAGAGCCTCTTACTTTACAAGAAATGCCAGAAATAACCTATTTAGATATAGACAAAAATCCTATTTTAGATAGTAATAATGCA
Organism: uncultured Piscirickettsiaceae bacterium; assembly: GCA_964565985.1. Classification (GTDB taxonomy): domain Bacteria; phylum Pseudomonadota; class Gammaproteobacteria; order Thiomicrospirales; family Thiomicrospiraceae; genus Hydrogenovibrio. Next base: position 1,505 of record CAZMHA010000079.1, read on the forward strand.
AAATTTACTAGTTATAATTTTAAAATCAAGTCTGATATTTATTATCAGCCACATCCTGCTTTTGCAAAAACACCGCAGGGTAAATTTATTTTTCATAATTTAACGCCAGTACAGTTAAAAAACATAAAATCTCCATTTGATTTTAATACTAGAGCAACAAAGCTATTAACTGTTGATGATTATATTTATGCGATTAAACGCATGGCAATTAAACCAAACAACTCTCCTATTTTAGCTAGTATGCAACAGGTTATTGTTGGCTTAAAAAGTTATTCAAAAATAGTCTCTAAGCAGTTTAACTTAAAAGAAGATTATCCTTTAGTTAAACATGATATATCGGGAGTTAAAAAACTAGGTGATAGTGAGTTTACCATTCTAGTTAAGGGCGTTTATCCACAATTCATCTACTGGCTTAGTATGAATTTTTTCGCACCAATTCCTTGGCAAGCTGTAGCTTTTTATGACCAAACACTTTTAAAAGAAAAAAACATTTCTTTAGACACCTATCCAGTTGGAACAGGGGCTTATCAGTTGGTAGAAAATAATCCAAACCAACAAATAAGGCTATTAGCTAATCCAAATTATAACCATGGATTTTATCCAAAGAGTGGTTTGGCAAAAGATGCTGACCAGTCATTATTAATAGATGCCAACAAGCCTTTGCCTTTTATTAAAGAGATAATTTATTCGCTTGAAAAAGAAAGCGTTCCTGCTTGGAATAAATTTTTACAAGGCTTTTATGATGCCTCTGGAGTTTCTTCAGGTAGTTTTGATCAAGCTATTTCTTTAAATGCAGGGGTAATGAACTTAACGCAACAAATGCAAGATAAAAACATTTCCTTTGTTAGTGTGGTCAAGCCTTCATTGTTCTACTTTGGTTTTAATATGGCAGATAAAGCTGTAGGTGGCTATACTGAAAAACAACAAAAACTCCGCCAAGCCCTTAGTATTGCAATAAATTACGAAGAATATATATCTATATTTTTAAATGGTCGTGGAGTTGTTGCACAAAGCCCCATACCACAAGGGATTTTTGGTAGTTTAACGGGTAAAGAGGGAGTTAATCCTTTTGTTTATGATTGGAAAAACAATCATGCCCAAAGAAAATCAATCGCAACAGCTAAAAAACTATTAGCCGAAGCTGGTTTTAAAAATGGTATAGATGAAAATGGCAAACCTTTAGTTTTAAGCTTTGATACGCCTTTAACCGGCCCTGACAGTAAGGCGACTTTAAACTGGTTTAGAAAACAATTTAAAAAACTAAATATAGAGCTTATTATTCGTGCGACTGACTATAATCGCTTCCAAGATAAGGTAAGAACAGCACAGGTACAAATGTTTACCTGGGGTTGGAACGCCGATTATCCAGACCCAGAAAACTTTTTGTTTTTGTTAGCAGGGGAGAATGCTCCAATTAATACCAATGGAGCGGGGGTTAATGGTGCTAACTACGATAACCCGCAGTTTAACAAAATGTTTAAACAGGTCAAGCAAATGGAAAACTCGCCAGCAAGACAAGAGTTAATTAATAAAATGGTAGATATAGTACGCAAAGATTCTCCCTGGGCATTTGGTTTTTACCCGAAAGAGCTGGCATTAAAACATGGTTGGTATAAAAATGTCTGGGCAAACCCATTGGCAAATAACACCCTAAAATATAAACGCATAGATGCCCAACAAAGATTAGCATCGATTAAAATCTGGAATAAACCAATTACCTGGCCACTTTGGTTGTTGCTAGCATTAACCATTTTATCTATTTACCCACTAGCTAAAGCCTATAGAAACAAACAACAGGCGGTAATAAGATAATGTTTGCGTATCTAGTCCGAAGAATTTTGTTTGCCGTACCTATTCTAATTGGGGTTAATTTCATAACCTTTGCCCTGTTTTTTATAGTTAACACTCCTGATGATATGGCAAGAGCACAATTAGGTGCCAAACAAAATAGCCCAGAATTAATTGCCGACTGGAAACAAAAACATGGCTACGACAAACCGCTATTTTTAAATTTAAGTGTAGATAGTGGCTTTGCAACCATAACAGATACACTATTTGTACAACAGTCAGTTAAGCTATTTACCTTTGATTTTGGAGCCTCTGATGCTGGTCGTAAAATATCTGCCGATATATCAGAGAGGATAGCTCCTAGCCTTGCAATTGCCTTACCCACTTTTATAATTGGTATTATTCTTAACATCTCACTCGCACTATTAATTGTGCTATTTAGAGGTTCAACTCTTGATTCTGTAACCATGATGATAGCGGTCGCTATAATGTCTATTTCAGGGTTGTTCTATATAATTGCAGGGCAGGTTTTATTTAGTAAAGTCCTGCACTGGGTGCCTATTTCTGGTTTTAGTTATGGTTGGGATAGTTTTAAATTTTTAATATTACCCGTAGCAATTGGAATATTTGCAGGATTAGGAACTGGCATAAGATGGTACAGAAGTATATTTTTAGAAGAAATTAATCAAGACTATGTTCGTACAGCTAAGGCAAAAGGATTATCAGAAATAAAAGTGCTGTTTGGTCATGTGCTACAAAATGGCATGTTACCAATTTTAACTGGAGTAGTAGTAGTTATCCCTAGCTTATTTATGGGTTCACTAATTATGGAGTCATTTTTTGGTATTCCTGGTTTAGGTAGCTACACTATTGATGCCATCGGCTCCCAAGACTTTTCTATAGTAAAAGCAATGGTTTTTTTAGGCTCGGTACTTTATATTTTAGGGCTAATTTTAACCGATATCTCCTACACCTTTTTTGATCCAAGAGTGAGGTTAAACTAATGTACCTTTCTCTATTATGGACCGACATGCTGATTTGGGGATTGGTTGTTTTACTGTTAGTGTGGGGAAAATACATTGCAAGTTCACCGCAAGTACAGCAAAAATGGCAACTATTTTTCCAGTCTAAAATAGCTATGTCTTCTAGCATAATTTTAAGCTACTACTTAATTATTGCCCTATTAGATTCAATACAGATAAATTTAGGGGGGGGGGGGACGCTATTAGATCTGTTTTTAAACCACCTATCAAATGCTACAGAACGCACCTATTCTGCACCTTTTGCTATGGTTGAATACAATAAATCACTAGTAGTTTCTAGCGAAGGGATTGCTCAACAAGTGTACCTACCACTAAAGCATGTTCTTGATAGTAGCTCTGTTTTACTACAAAGTACCTATGCGATAATTTACGGCATAATTATCACCACTGTACTAGTTAGCCTGCATATAACTTGGTTAAAATTTAAATATCAAACTTCATTTAAAAAAATGATTTTAAAAGTAATTCAATCAAAAGCCAAACTGCCATGGTTAAGTGGCTATATTACAATTCTTATCCTCATACTATTTACCACTTGGCTACTGCAACTTAGTAATTTTTATCATGTAATGGGAACCGACAAGGTTGGAGAAGATGTACTCTACTCAGCAATAAAAAGTATTCGCACTGGCGTACTAATAGGCGTACTCTCCACCATAGTAACTCTGCCACTTGCCTTAATTTTAGGGATTAGTGCAGGGCTATTCAAAGGCTGGATAGATGATGTTATTCAATACATATACACCACTTTGAATTCGATTCCTGGTGTATTATTAATTGCATCTGCGGTACTAGTAATGCACACAATTATGAACAACAACCCCGACTGGTTTAGTTCCACAGAAGAACGGGCAGATTTACGATTACTATTTTTAGTTTTAATACTAGGATTAACCAGCTGGACAGGACTATGCAGGTTATTAAGAGCAGAAACCCTAAAAATAAGTCAAATAGAGTTTGTAACTGCTGCTAACGCTTTTGGCGTGAGTAAACTAAAAATAATTATCAAACACATAGCCCCAAATTTAATGCACATAGTTATAATTACAATCGCCCTAGACTTTAGTGGTTTCGTACTTGCAGAAGCCGTACTAAGCTATGTAGGAGTTGGGGTTGACCCCACCATGAACAGCTGGGGTAACATGATAAACCAAGCCAGATTAGAAATGGCGAGAGAGCCAATAGTATGGTGGTCACTAATTTCAGCCTTCTTTTTTATGTTTGTATTGTTACTTAGTGCCAACCTGCTATCGGATAGAGTACAGAAGGTTTTAGACCCTAGAAATTAAATTAATATAGCTTGTAATAGTAAACACTTTAATCATAGCTTTAAAGTAAAGTTTGCATAAGATATTATATTAGTATATGACTATATCCTAATATGTTTAAGCGTAATAATTAAGGAAGAAAATGAAAAAGAAACTAATAGGAGCAGTTTTACTGCTAACTATGTCAACGAGTGCTTTAGCTTTTTTTAACCAACCAACCAACCAACTATCAAAGATTTAATGGATAAAACATTAGCTCTTTCTGATGACATTGGCGAAATGGCAGATAGAATTTTAGTGATGGCAGATAATATCGGAGTAATGTCTGACAGAATTGTTGAAACCGAACAAATCATGGTAAATCTTACTGAAGAAATTGTTTTATTGAACATGCAAAACAATTTATCTAGCTCTATCTTAATTTAATAAACTAGTCTAATACATATTTAAATAAAAAACTTCTTTTACCTAGCGAATGTGTTTCACCAATGAGTCGTCATAGCAAGTAGAAACCTTGCTTTTATGACCTACCAGCTAAATTTTATATCAACTTTGTTTAAAAACTACCTTTCTTAATGGTTTATTGAGATAATCCTTCTTTTTATTTGATTCTCCTAACCTTATGCTTAACTCCCCTTTGAACATTAATACACCTCTTCATAACAGTGCCACTGGTTTCAGCGTTGCCCCCATGATGGATTGGACGGATAAACATTGTCGTTATTTTCATCGCAAACTAACTAGCAATGCTTGGCTTTATAGTGAAATGGTTACTACTGGAGCAATTATTTATGGCAACAATTTACCTAGATTTTTAGGGCATAATGAAGAAGAAACCCCTGTTATTTTGCAGTTAGGAGGTTCTAAACCTGATGAGCTAGCAAAGTGTGCTAAGTTGGGGGAGGAGTGGGGTTATGATGAGATCAACCTTAATGTAGGTTGTCCATCTGATCGGGTACAAAACAATATGATTGGTGCTTGTTTAATGGCTTATCCACAACTTGTTGCTGAAGATGTGGCAGCAATGAAAGAGGCAGTGGCTATACCTGTTACCGTTAAATCTCGTATTGGTATTGACCAGCAGGAAGATTTTGATGTGCTAGCTGAGTTTGTTGATGGTTTGGTAAAAGCTGGTGTTGATGGTTTGATTATGCATGCTCGTAATGCTTGGCTAGAAGGCTTATCGCCAAAACAAAACCGTGATGTTCCGCCTTTAAAATATGATTGGGTGCGTCAAATTAAAAAAACATTTCCAAATTTACCAATAAGTATTAACGGCGGAATAAAAACTCTTGAACATAGTTTGGAGTTTATGCAACCCATCAATAATCTTCCTGCCGTTGATGGGGTTATGCTTGGACGAGCGGCTTATGATAATCCTTATTTACTGGCAGGAGTAGATAGAGTTTTTTATAAATCTAAAACAGAACAAAAAAACCGTGAAGACATCTTAGAAAGCATGTATCCTTATATTGAAAGCCA
>CAZMHA010000080.1:0-3580 GCA_964565985.1 uncultured Piscirickettsiaceae bacterium
AAATTTAGCTCTGCAAATATGGTGAGGTTAAAATTAGGGGGGGGGGGGGTAAAAACCATCGCCTTTGAAAACGCCATAATTGCGGCAGGTTCGAGAGTAGTTAAATTACCATTCATTCCGCATGAAGACCCAAGGGTTATGGACTCCACAGATGCACTAGAGCTAGAAAGTATCCCAAAACGCCTGCTAGTTATTGGTGGTGGAATTATTGGCTTAGAAATGGCACAGGTTTATGACTCACTTGGCTCTAATATTACAGTAGTTGAACTAGGCGATACGATTATCCCAGGGGCTGACAAGGATATAAGCAAACCTCTATTGCGTAAAATTAAAAAGAAGTATGAAAACATCTTCTTAAAATCAAAAGTAACTAATGTTGAAGCGACCAAAAAAGGTTTAGTAGTAACATTTGAAGGCAAAAGTTGCCCTGAAACAGATACTTTCGATAAGGTATTAGTTGCGGTTGGGAGAACTCCAAACGGTAAACTTGTTGATGCAGAAAAAGCTGGTGTAATAGTTAATGACTGGGGCTTTATTGAAGTAGATGAGCGCCAAAAAACTAATATTGAACATATTTATGCAATTGGAGATGTAGTTGGGCAACCAATGCTAGCCCACAAAGCCGTGCATGAAGGTAAAGTTGCGGCAGAAGTTATCGACGGAATGCCTAGTGCCTTTACGCCAATGGGAATTCCATCAGTAGCCTACACCGACCCAGAAATTGCTTGGGCAGGTAAAACAGAACAAGAGCTAAAAGATGAAGGTACAGACTATGAAAAAGGAGCTTTCCCTTGGGCAGCATCTGGTCGTAGTTTAAGTTTAGGTAGAGACGAAGGCTTAACAAAAGCCTTATTCTGTGCAAAAACACACCGTCTTTTAGGTTGTGGAATTGTAGGGCCAAATGCTGGTGAACTTATTGCAGAAGCAATGTTAGCGATTGAGATGGGAGCTGATATGCAAGATATAGGTTTAACTATTCACCCACACCCAACCCTGTCTGAAACACTTTGTTTTGCAGCAGAAATGGCAGAAGGAACAATTACTGACCTAATGCCCCCTAAGAAGAAAAAATAAACTATGTACTATCTAGATGAATTTTATCAAACTAAAAATGGCATAACAGTTATTTCTCCAGAGCAGGCTAGTCGTTTTGCAAAAGAAATTTCAGATGACTATAACCCTTTGCACAACACCGACCATAAACGCTTTTGTGTACCTGGAGATTTACTGTTTGCGATTACCTTGGCAAAATATGGTCTATCAAAAAAGATGGTATTTAACTATACCGGCATGGTTTTTAAAGACACAGATTTAGTTTATCCAACAGAACACGGTAGCCACTTCGTTCTAAAAGATAGCCAGGGTAAAGAATGCCTTAATGCAGATGTATCAGGAGATAAAATTACCGACCTAAGTGTAATAGAATCATTTACGAAAGACTATGTAGCCTTTTCTGGGCATAGTTTTCCGCATATTCTAGTACCCTTGATGAAAGAATATAATGTAATGATAAATGTTGCTCGTCCGATGGTAATTTATGAAAGCATGGCATTTGAATTTGATAAACTTGACTTAGTCGCTCCAACCTTATCCTTAACAGAAACAAGTTTAAAAGTTGATGGCAAACGAGGGCTAGTGAAAATATTTTTTGATATTTCTGATCAGGGAAATAAAGTAGGGAAGGGTTGCAAGAGTATGATATTAAGTGGCTTGCGTGAATATAATGAAAATAAAATACAAGAACTTATTACTACTTACGATAAATTAAAATCAAATTAGAGTCCTTAAAATAGGACTTCCTTAATGTATTATTATGCTAGATATTTGTTGTTTACTTAGGTTGGTTTCTGCCATCTGTATAGGTTCTTCCATTCCCGTTAATAAATTATTCTCTAATACTTGCTGATTATTTTTATTCAAATTATTAGCAAACTTATGTAATACACTAATAAGTTTAGAGTTCATAGAGGCTTCTCCATGGTTTTGCACAACGCCCTGTAATTGTTGTACCCACTTCATTTGAGTACGGTGAACCTTTTCGGAGTGTTCTACTAGTTGGCTATTTTGCATGGCATCTTGGTAACTTTTAGTCAACTGTCTAATGTCTTGCAAAATAGTTTCTGCAACAAAATTGGTTTGATTGACCTGGTTCTCAATGTTATTATCAAGAAACATTAAACAGTTAGTTATTTTTTGTTGAGTATTTAATGATTTGCTAGCCATGTTAGTACCTTGTGCCAAAAAAATGACAGATAATGTTAAATTATTTTATATCTACCCATATAACACAAGTATCATGCCAAAAGACAGTAGATATAAGCTATTGAAAAATAAAGAATAATGCCTGTCAAAAAAGTATCTATATAAAACTATGAAAATTGAAGTTATTGAAGTAAATGATGATTTTATTGTCGTAAACAAGCCTGAGCGGTTAAGTTTCCATAGTGAAGACGGTGCCGGCTTGTTTAGTATTGTTAAACAGCAATTAAATTTAGAACAAATTTATCCAGTACATAGATTAGATAAGATGACCTCTGGACTGATTATTTTTGCACTTAACAAAAGTACTGCTACAGATTTTATGCATCTATTTGAACAGCATAAAATAGAAAAATACTACCTAGCTATAAGCCTTGAAAAGCCAAAGAAAAAACAAGGTTGGATAAAAGGCGATATGCAAAAGTCTAGAAGAGGTAGCTGGAAGCTAACAAAAACTAAAGAAAACCCTGCAATAACCTATTTTATTAGCCAAAGTATTAAACCTAAAGAAAGATTGTTTTTACTTAAACCCTATACAGGAAAAACCCATCAATTAAGAGTAGCCCTTAAAAGTATTTCCGCAGTTATTGCTGGAGATGCTCGCTACCAACCATTAGCAGAAGCAGAGCATGAAGACAGGGGCTACCTTCATGCCTATGCATTAAAGTTCAGTTTAAAAAGTAAATCATACAGCTGGGTTGTTGCTCCTAATACAGGCAATCGTTTTGTCTCGAAAGAGATTAAGATAGTATTAAAAAAGTGGTTGCAACCTTGGGAAATTATCAATGCCTAGTAAAAAATCAAAAAAGAACTATTGGGATATTAAAAACTTAGCAGAAATGAGTGAAGAAGAGTGGGAGTCTATTTGTGATGGCTGTGGTTTATGTTGTTTAACTAAGCTACAAGATGATGAAACTGAGCAGATAGTTTATACCAAAGTAGTTTGTGAATACTCTGATGAAGAAACTGGCAGGTGTTCTGATTATGAAAACCGTTCAAAAAACATCCCAACCTGTGTACCACTAACCAGAAAAAGAGTTGCCAAATTTGATTGGCTTCCAGATTCATGTGGTTATAGAATTATTGCTCGAGGAGCTAAGTTAAAACCATGGCATCCACTTAATACAGGTATCGCAGAATCAGTAAAACTAGCAGGGATAGGGTTGTTAGCTATTCCACTAGTTATCAATAAGCCTAATTTAGATTACGAAGACTACCTAATAGAAAAACCCTAATTTAGCAGCAAAACCACAGTTTTTACCCCCCCCCCCCCCCCCCCCCCCCCCACGCCCCCCAACAAATGCGGGTCCCTACAGTCTCC